>JABGYD010000086.1 GCA_018675425.1 Kordiimonadaceae bacterium | reverse complement strand
GCAGGGCTTAATATTTGTCTATAAGTTTTAAAAAGTACAAGGAACGCGATAAAATTGCGTGCCTTTCCCTTTTTGATGAAAATTGCCCAAAATATTTTGCAGCTAACGAAAAAATGGACTACAAATCGTTTTTAGATAAGAATACTGATGATTACTTAGTTTGTGATTATGCTGGCAAGATAGCTGGTGCTTTTGGGCTTTTTAAATTAAATTCTAAAGAATGCAGACTCCATTGGATTTTATTAAGTCCAAAATTTCAAAATATCGGCGTAGGTTCTTCAATAATGCTTTATTGTATTGAACTCGCATTAGCACAACATACAAAAGCTATCCATATTGCGACAAGTCAAGTAGCCTTTAAATTTTTTGAAAAACACGAAGCCCTGGTTACGAAAAAAACTCTCAATGGGTTCGGTCCAGGAATGGATAAAATAGACATGATAATAAGTCTTTAATTACTACTCTGTCACATGATATTTTTTATTTTCAGTTGTTATGTACAAGCCAATATGCTAGGTCCATTTTATATTTACTAGTCATGGATGGATTTAAGAGATGTCGATTAATTTAGAAGATATAAAAAGTATAAGTAAGCGCAATTTTCTGGAAAAAATTGGTATGGTTGCTGGATCAACAGCACTTTATACTGCCATGAGTGCTTTAGATTTGGTACATGCTTCAGCACAAGATAAACCCCCACTACTTTCAACAGAAGGAAAAGGTAAAACTGTATTAATTCTTGGTGCAGGCCTTAGTGGATTAGTCACAGCCCTAGAACTTTCTAAAAAGGGTTATAAATGTCAAATAATTGAAGCCCGCGAACATTCAGGTGGTCGTTCACAGACGGCTAGAAAAGGTACAGTTATTGAAGAATTGGCTGGTGAACGCCAGGTTTGTGATTTTGACCATAATCAATACCTCAATCTTGGACCTTGGCGAATACCAGCAGAGCATAAAGCTGTAATCTATTACTGTCGCGAACTGGGTGTAGAGCTAGAACCATTGATTAATAAATCAGTCCATGCGTACTACTATAGTGAAAACATTGATGGGCAGCTTAAAGGACGTAGAGTTCGACAGGTAGAGTTGGATGTTGATAGAGCTGGGAGTATTCAGGAGTTATTAGCAAAGGCAGTAAACAGCGGGTCTCTTGATGATGATCTAGACACAGAAGATAAAGAACGGTTATTAGATTACCTAGCAACCACGGGGCTCTTAGATAGAAAAAAATTAAATTACCGAGCAAATCGTGCTCGTGGCCATGAAATTGATCAATATCCAGGAACTCTCCTTGACGCAGGTAAATTATCTGAACCCTTTAAATTAGCTGAATTCCTTAAAATCAATATAGGTGAGCGCTGGAATACAGCTGATCACCCCGCTGTAATGTATCAAGCTAAGGGGGGTATGGATAAAATTCCTTTTGCGATGGAAAAAGAACTTAAACCTGGCTCCGTTAGTTATAATTCAGAAGTAACTTATATTCAAAATAACGATGAAAATGTTGTTATTACAGTTAAGAATACAAAATCTGGAATAATAAAACAAATTGAAGGTGATTACGTAATATCTACTATTCCATTTTCTGTAATAGCCGGTATTGATAGTAACTTTAGTCCGATAGTTAAAACTGCCCTAAAATCAGCAACCAGCTCACCTGCTTATAAAATAGGACTGCAGTTTACACGCCGTTTTTGGGAAGAGGAGGACATGATTTATGGTGGGGCTTCATATTCAGATATGGAAGGTCACTATCAGACATCTTATCCTTCATCCAACCTTTTTGGCAAAGACGGTGATGTGATGCTTGCTAATTATAAATACGGCGGGGGTAGTGTTGAACTTTCCAACATGTCTATCTCTGAACGAATTGAGCATACCTTAACGTGCGGAGAAAAATTGCACCCGGGAAATTTCAGGAAGTATTATAATGGAAAGGCAATTTCGAAGTCTTGGCACCGGGATCGTTATGCACTTGGTGGTGCCTCAAGTTTCCGTAGCAGCAGACAACGTAGAAAAAATATTCCAATTGTTGTTAAGGGTGAAAAAAGAGTTATTTTTTCGGGTGGAGGAATGTCTCCATATCATGCTGCTTGGATGACAGGCGCCATAGAAGGTGCTTGGCAGATGATACAGGAGTTTGATAAAAGGGTTGCCCAGATTTAATGCACACTCTTGTATTAATGTTCTGGTTCCCTAAAGTATTTATTCATTAATAAGAGAGAACAATTATGTTTTTAAAAAATATTGATAATAAAATTTTTAACTATAAAACACTCAGTCTTTTTATGGTCTTATTTGGTAGTTTCTTGATTACTTTTGGTGGGGGGTATGCTTATTTTATTGCTAAAACAGTTGGTGTGAGCCACCTTGATCAAGTTACATGGACATTCTTTTTAGCTACGAGCTCTGTTCCCGCAGGAATATTTATTTGTATAGTTGGCAAAAATCTTAAAGAGCCTATCATAAAAAATAAAAACCACCCCAATTAAGTTATTAATAAGCCCTGCCCCATTAATCTGTTGATTTAAAGGAAATATTATTTTTAAAAGTTTAGAATAATTCTGAGGAAAAATATACATGCTCCACTTTAAAAATAATCCAAGTCATCAAGAGACAAATAGTATAATTTCACCTAAATTATTCGATGTTGCATATTCGTGTATTAAAACATGGAATGGTTACAGTCCATCACCCCTTCACTACTTAAATGGTCTGGCTGAGAGCTTAGGTGTAAAACAAATATATTATAAAGATGAAAGCGAGAGGTTTGGATTAAAAAGTTTTAAAGCCCTAGGCGGTGCTTATGCAGTCGCATGCGTTCTTAGATCATATTTAAAAAAAATTCTACCTAATGTTGATATTCAAAACAGAGATATTCTCTCCGGAAAGTATTCTGATTTACTTAAAGAATTTACTGTCGCTACAGCTACAGACGGTAATCATGGACGGTCCGTCGCTTGGGGAGCTCAACAGTGCGGAATTAACTGTTTCATTTACATGCACAAGGCGGTCAGTAAAAATAGAGCCATTGCGGTAGAAAAATTTGGAGCCAAGGTTGTTTGGGTTGATGGAAATTATGACGATAGCGTTGATTTAATTAAGCAGGACGCCATTAAAAATAATTGGCAAATAATATCTGATACATCTTATGTTGGTTATACCGACATCCCGAAATTTGTAATGGCCGGCTATACGGTAATGACGCAAGAAATTTTTAAACAATTAGATAATGAGCTCATACCGACACATATTATAATTCAGGGTGGTGTCGGAGGTTTGGCAGCCTCCATTTGTGCGCATTCAATTGCTCTTTGGGGCTCAAAACGACCTAAATTTATTGTTGTAGAACCAGAAACTGCTGACTGTCTTTACCAAAGTGCTATTCTAGGAAAACCAAAAATGGTCCAAATAGAAAAAGAAACTTTAATGGGTGGCCTGTCCTGCGGAGAAGTATCATTGATTGGGTGGGATATTTTGAAAAATAATACAAATGACTTTATTACTATTTCTGATGATAATGTTCGATCCGCTATGCGCCTTATGGCAAAGGGAGTATGTGAAGATCCATCAGTTGAGGCGGGTGAAAGTGCTGTAGCAGGTATTGCCATGCTCATGGAGCTTGAAAATTTAAAAAAAATTAAATCTAAACTGAATATTGATGAAAGCTCACGTATACTTCTTTTTGGGACAGAAGGCGCGACTGATCAGAACATGTATGATCAAATTATAATTGGTAATTAATAATTTTTAAATTACCTTGTTTTAATAGTCATTACTGAGAGTAAATTAATTAAAGGGTTAATATTATTTATAAAAAATACTTTATCATACTATTATCACTGTTTATTTTCTCATGCGATAACGGTCCGACAGAAAGTCATTGGTATGATAACATGCCTCGAAAAAGCTGGGAGAACTATGAACCTATCAATACAAAGCAAGATTGGTACGAAGTTTATAAACTTAATAAAAATACATATGCAATTTACGAACCTAACCAATGGCAAGAGGCTATTAGCTATCTTCTAATTGGTTCTGAGCGTGCAATGCTTGTCGACACTTTGCAGGGCATAAGTAATTTAAAATTTGTAGTAGATCAATTAACAGAACTCCCAATTATTGTTATCAATACACACAGTCACTATGACCATATTGGTTCAAATTATCAGTTTGATACAATATATGGTTTGCAAAATACCTACACTGCAAATAATGCTAGAGGTCTCAGTAATCAAGAACTGCAAGGAAATGTTACTCCCGGGAGCATATGGAAAAATCTACCTAAAAACTTTTCTTTCGAATTTTATGAAAGCAAATCATATAAGATTGACAAGTTTGTGAAAAATGGTGATGTTATTGACCTCGGTAACCGTAAAATTGAAGTTATACTTGTACCTGGTCATTCACCCGATAGTATTATACTAATAGATAAAAAGAACCGTCTCATGTTGACCGGTGATAGTTTTTATCCTGCACCTATTTATGTTTATTCAGATAGCTCCAGTTTTCAAGATTTTTTTATTTCATCACAAATTATGTTTAGTTATCGAGATGATGTAGATTATTTGCTGCCTGGTCATAATGAAACAATGCAATCTGTAAAATTTCTTAGTGAACTTCGTTCAGCAACTATGGCAATCATAAACCCAACTACAGACTTTAAATTAATTGATGGTAACAGATCTTATGATTTTGGTAGTTTCAAAATCATAACAAAAAACCCGCTTGATTTTGGTATAAGACAGGGGGAGTAAAACTTTTTTAATAGTTGAATATTAATTAGATATTTTTTTTGATTTACCACCTTCACCTACAGCAACCATGATAAAATCACTTTCAGCACAAAATGTACGTTTCCCTGAAAGAAGTTCTTCACCCACCATTTTAACGTGTACTGTAAGAGACTTCGTTCCAATTCGTGTCACCTTTGCGGAGAGGTCAACAATACCACCAATATTAATGGGTGCCATAAAACTAGTTTTATTCAAACTTGCCAATACCATAACTTCTCTACATTTTTGAGTAGATGCAATAAAACCTGCCTTAGCCATAAGGGATAAACCATGCCCTCCAAAAAGAGTTCCATGATGATTAGTATCATCAGCAAAAACCAATTCAACTATCCTTAAGTCCGCATCTGTTTCAGCGTTATTACGGCAACCCATTTTTAATTCTTTTAAAGGAATTTCATCAGGACTTAAAACCGAAACCATATTGAAAATTCCTCTAGTACAGGTAACTCGTTCACCTGTAAGCATATCTTCAGCCTCCATAACCACTTCAACTTTTAGTGAACGCCTACCTGCACTGATGACAGTTGCTGAGAAATCAACAATATTTCCTTTTAGTGCAGGTTTTTTAAAATCAATATTATCACATGAAGCAGTGACAAAGTGTCTTCGCCCAAAGCGGGTGGCTGCGATAAAGGCAACTTTGTCCATATAACTGAGAGCTGCTCCACCAAACAATGTTTCATGATGATTTATATTTTTTGGAAAAACAATGTCAGTTAGGTGAATAGTTTTATTTGTGTAATGTATCAACTAAAAATCCTTTTCCATTTTAATTAAAGGAACTTCAATTCCATCATCCGTAGTATCAACACAGCGCTCGGTAACCTTATAACCAAGACACTCATATAACTTTTCCCCTACTAAAGTTGCCCCAAGTGTCATTTTTTTAAATCCCTCGCTCCTTGCTTTATTTTCGACAAGGTTAATAATATATGTACCAACTCCTCGCCTTGCCCATTTTGGGTGACAGTACATTGCTCTCACCCTCGCTCTGTCTATTGAAGGATCGAGAAGTGCATTACTTCTACCCACTGTATGCGACCCACCATAAAGTGTTTCTCTTTTGCCCCATCCACCACAACCAACAACAGTTTCCCTTACTGTCCCTTCTGCAGATAATATAAGAAAATATGTTTGATCATCTATAAGTCCGGTATCCAACCCCATAAACTGATGGGCAGCTCTTAATTGTTCTGCATTAAGATGATCAACCTGAAGCTCATAAATGGCGAGATTCATTAACTCTTTTATTGTGGTTATGTCCTCCAAGGTAGCCAAACGATGAGTATATTTATTTGACATTTGATTTTCTCAGCCTTGCAATGATTATAAATATGGTTTTAACTAAATATTTAATAATAACAAACCATAAATAGTGGGATTTGTCATGAAATTTTTTAAACTTCTATTATTAATCACTTTGAGCAATATCACTTTCCCTATTATTGCTCACGAAGATGCTGAACAATCAGGGTATATAAATGTTGCAGGTGGGAAAATATGGTACCGATTAAATGGAATTGAGCATATTGACAACAAACCAACTATTATAGTTATGCATGGAGGTCCTGGCGGCACGCATCGGGGTCTAATGCCCTATGTTGAACTATCTGATACTTACACAGTAGTATTATATGATCAGCTTGGCAGTGGTATGTCTGCAAAATTTGTTGATGACATAAGCAATAAAGATAACTGGACAGTTGAGAATTTTGTAAACGAGATTAGTCAAATCAGAAATGCACTTGACCTTCAAGAAATTGTTATTGCTGGACACAGTTGGGGTGGGACACTGGCTGCCGAATATGCAATAAAAAACGAAAAAGGTCTCCGAGCTGCAATTTTAGGAAGTCCACTTATAAGTACACCTCAATGGGTTTCTGATAATCGTAATTGGATCAGTCTTTTACCAAAAAAATATCAAGATGCTATAAATAAACATGAAGCCGCGGGAACCTTTGATGATCCCGAATATAGAGAGGCTGAAAAAGCATTTTATGATGAACATATGTGTCACGGGGACTGTATAGACCGTGGCTTTAGGGATAATGGTAAAGCTGGAAATCGTATAATGTATCAAACTATGTGGGGGCCAAGTGAATTTACAGCAAACGGTACGTTAAAAGACTATGATACCAGTCAGGCACTTCACACGATAGAAGTTCCCATCCTTATGATTTGTGGTGAATATGATGAAGCTGCTCCTAAATCTTGCAAAAAATTTGCGGACATGGTCTCTGATGCGACCAATAGGGTTATTCCTAATGCGGGCCATGCTATCCTTTCAGAGCAAAAGGATCTAGTAATCAACATAATTAGAGAGTTTCTGACAAATAAGTTAAATTAACTGTTAATACTGTGATAATAAAAATTACTTTTATAAATATCTTATAGTACTGGACAATATTATAAATGAGTAAGCCTAATAAAATACATTATAGTGCCTGCGCACATGACTGTCCGTCGACTTGTGCACTGATTGTTGAAAAAATTGATGAAAAAACTATTGGAAGGGTTAGTGGGAACCCTGATAATAGCTACACGGCCGGAGTTATTTGCGCGAAGGTTGCTCGTTATTCAGAACGTACTCATAACCCTGATCGGCTTTCTACTCCCCTTAAAAGAACTGGTCCAAAGGGCAGTAACAAATACGCTCAAATATCTTGGGATGAGGCCATTAAAACTGTTGCTGATGCTTTTAAAGCTGCAACAGAAAAACATGGACCTGAAACTGTATGGCCCTATATGTATGGGGGTACAATGGGGCTAGTGCAATCAGGAAGCATAGAAAGACTGCGAAATGAAATGGGCTATACTAATATGCGTTCAACTACCTGTGGGGGGCTGGTTGATACAGGTTGGTTAGCTGGATTTGGCCGACGTATTGGTCCCGACCCCCGAGAAATGGCGGAAGCAGATTTAATTATAATTTGGGGAACTAACGCAGTATCAACGCAAGTTAATGTGATGACCCATGTTTCTCGCGCTAAGAAGAACCGTGGGGCTAAAGTAATTGTAATTGATCCCTATGCAAACTCAACTACAAAAACTGCTGATATGCACATAGCTCCTCGTCCCGGTACGGATGGTGCATTAGCCTGCGCCCTTATGCATATAGCTTTTCGGGATGGTTTTGCAGATCATGAATATATGAAAAAATATGCAGACGTTCCAGATGAGTTTGAAAACCACCTCACGTCTAAAACGCCTCAATGGGCAGCAAAAATTACAGGTTTATCTGTTTCAGAAATAGAAAAGTTGGCTCTCTTATACCTAAAAACAGAACGGAGTTATATTCGACTTGGTTACGGGGTTTCTCGATGTCGCAATGGAGCGGTCAATGTACATGCTATAACTTGCATTCCAGTAGTTACTGGTAAATGGAAGGTTCCAGGTTCTGGAATCTTTTT
>JABGYD010000029.1 GCA_018675425.1 Kordiimonadaceae bacterium | reverse complement strand
TGCATTTGGCTCATATTTACCATTAAAAAATTGTTCAATACGATGGGATTGCTGTTGATAGAACGCCTTATATTCACGGGTCATCTCTTCATTAGAAATTTTATTCTCCAGAATTAATTTTAATCCGTTTAAATGCGAGGCTGTCATTGCCGTAACAGAAGGAGAAGCTGAAGTGCTTCCTGCAATCATCATCATATGATGAACAAATACATAGCCAACCCGACGCTGTACGGCCGCTCTTAGTGGATGCAGGTGGTGCTTAGCAAGAATTGTTTTACCAGCAACTTTTACAATGTAACGGTCCAGGCTAATTTGACCAACATCACGAATATTTTGATCATTAATTCGGGCAAGCCTAGACGGCTCCATCAGCAGGGATAAAGTAGAATTTGCATGTGCTTCAGCCATAGAAAGTGCATCAAATGCTGCACCTGTATCGCGGGGGAAACTCTCCTTTGTTAATTTGTAACCAAACGCCTTTGGAGGAATTAATTCAAGTATACGGCTTGGTAGTGTCAAATAGTCTGCGCTGAGAGCCTCAAGTACTATATCTGTTGCGGCATCCTGACGCTCTCTAGTAACTACTGAATGACGAGGCACAAGATTTTCACCCTTTATCTCGTATCCATAAAGCATACCTCCAATTGATTTTGAGGTCGCATTTATTTGAAACCTTGGCAAATAATAAAGTGGCACCAGAACCTCTTCAAGTTGTGAAAGTGGGGTCCCTAGAGGTATATTATCTAATCCAAATTTTGAAATAGCTACCCTCCTTACCTTATAAAGTTCCTGTGTTTGTTTTAATACGTCGCTCCCAAAGTCCCAAAGATGACTATCCGCGTGAAGACTTGATGAGCCTCGGCTATCAGGCCCATCAGCAATAAATTGGTGACCGGCAGCATAGGCATCTTCAATAATGGTTTTAAGTCCTATGGCTTCTTCTTCAGGACTAGAAAACTGTCGATAACCCCAATTAACAGCTATTTTGTTCCATTCACCTATACCTTGAGCATATGCTTTAGATATATCAATATTCCCATCTGCATCCACTGTAATTTGAGGATGGGGATAATCCATCACATCACTATCACCGTTAGTGCTGGCAATATAATTATGAGCAAAACCAAGAGTGTGTCCTACTTCATGCGCACCAAGTTGGCGAGTGCGCGCAAGAACTAATTCAATACTTTCCTTCGTAGTTTTACCATCAGCAAATGGCCCTATAACGGCATTTGCAATCATGAAGTCTTGCCTGGATCGAAGTGAACCCAGGGTAACATGACCTTTTATAATTTCTCCAGTGCGTGGATCTTTAACACTTGAACCATAAGACCAGCCACGTGTTGAACGGTGAACCCAATTTACAACATTATAACGGACATCATCAGGGTCCATGCCTTCCGGCATTATCTTAGCTTGGAAGGCGTTTTTAAATCCTGCTGTTTCAAAGGCTTGGTTCCACCATTGAACACCATCACGTAATGCACTTCTAATGGCCTCCGGTGCACCACTATCTATATAGTAAACAATTGGCTTAACAGCCTCACTTATGGCCGCATTTGGGTTTTTCTTTTCAAGACGATGGCGTGATATGTATCGTTGTTCAATAGGTTTATTAGTCGGCGTAGCAAAATCGATCACTTGCGTGTTATTAAAACTCATCGCAGGGTGAAACAAACGAGGCCTGTAATTGTCATCCGGAAGTTCTACAAATGATAGCCGCTGTCTAAGTGTAATAATATTCGGGTTGGCAGCTACTGAACGAATATAATCACCAGGATTATTTCCTATAAAAGTCACCGTGCTTTCAAGTTCCGTGTTTTTTGGGAAAGTTTTAACTTTATCAAAATTTACATAACTACGGGCTTGATCAAGGCTAAAGTCACCTTGTCCCCTTCTTTTAATTTTTGAAGCTGACTGATGTTGATCAGACATCATCAGCTCGGTAATATCAATAAGGGTTTTATCTTTATCTTGAGCTATGACATCAAAAGACCAAACAACAGAGGGAGCAAACGCATCAACAGCAGCGAGAACTTCACGGGGATTATTACTGGTGGCTATAAAACGTGTATTTTTTTGATGTAAAAAAACTTTCAACCCAACACGATCAAAATAAACCAGTTTTGTACCACCAAGCTGTCCACGATCAAGACCAACATCATTGGAGCCAAGGGCACCGGGAAGACTAACTTTATAAATAAAGTCTTCCTGAAAACGATCGACAACTAAGTAAACTTTACCTTGATTATTATCGTGATATAAATTGTAAAAACCTTCTTTTTTCCCCATACCATCAGTAAAATCGCCAATGCTCTTTCCGCTAGCTGAAGTGGTTAATAATATAATAGTAAATGCAACAAAAGCCTTTAACATAATAAGTTCCTTTATATAGATAATATTTCTATAAAATTAACTTAGGGTGAAATTACATCGACTTCAAGAAAACCCTTTTATTACTTTAAAATATTCTTTAAAGATAATTCAATACTTCGTTTTTAGCGTTTAAATAAATGAAATAGGTCACCTTATGCAATCATTAGTTATTTTCATCCTTTTGGTAATTTTTTCTACTTCAACATATGCACAACAGCGGCCTCAAGAAAGCTTTAATCTAAATTCTTGGAATGTAATTGTTGCCACTGGGACCTTCGTATCTCCCCAATTTGAGGGCTCAAAGCAATATCGAGTGTTGCCCCTCCCATTCATTCGCGCCTCAAAAGGTAACTACTTCATTCAAACTGAAGGTCCTGGTTTAACGGCTAATATACTCAATCATTCCCGCCTCAAACTAGGACCCTCTTTACAGTTTCGCAGTGAGCGCGATAAAGACGTCAAAAATAGTGTTTTGAAGAAATTTAAGACAATTAACAGTTCAATCGAAGCTGGAGGCTTTTTATCCTATAGTATACCTGTAGGCGCCCCCGGCACAAACATAACAACAAAAATTAAAGCCATGTTTGACCTTGGCGACGCACATAATGGTTACACTATCAACAGTTCCATAACCTTTAACAAAGTACTTAACCGCAGAACAAGGATTGGAATAACATTAAGTACAAATTTTGGTGATCAAAATTATAATAATACTTACTACGGGCTAAGTGCTTATAATAAAATAATAAGTGGCTATTCACTTTATGAAGCTGGAAGTGGCTTTAATGATATTGGATCATCAGTAAATGTAACATACTCATTAAAAAATAATTGGGGCCTAATTGGAATATTTGGATATAAAAAATTGATAGGTCCAGCAAAAAACAGTCCAATCATTAAAAATATAGGAACAAGAAACCAGTTTCTAAGTAGTATTGGAGTTTCATATCGATTTTAATCTTTTCTTATAAAAATAATTCTATAGGGTTAAAAGGTTAGTTATTTGGAAAAATTAATATGAAAAACTTAATCCTCGTCAGCTTACTGGCCCTTTTTGGATGTTCAGAACTAATATTTTTACAAGCTAAAGGTATGGATAAATTAGAGTTAGCTCTAACCCCCGCTGATCACGCAGATTATGTGGTGATAGGTAAGTCTATTAACACTCGTCAAGAAGCATCAGGCAATTTAAACTTACTAAACACTGTTTTTTTTGCTGAAATATTTCAAACTAAATATGCCATATCTCAAGGAGGTACAGTAGTTAATAGTTATCTCACAGGTCCGGGTAAGGCCAAAGATGGTTTAACCTTTTCTGATGACGAGGCTAGATATCTAACTGGTGGACGGCAGAAGACAATTGAAAAACTCACAGAAATATTTCCTGATGATACTTACTTTTATAATTTTGATACCCCAGACGGTAATATTCGAAATTTACCTGCAGAATTTAAACGTAAGAATAATGCAAGCCTCAATCCAGGCCCTATAAAGCTATCACTCTACCAAGGTAATCAACTTGCAGACCCAAACAAAATCGATCCTGACCAGGATATTATTGTAAGGTGGAGCCCTTTTCAAAAAGGAAGTCATGATCCAAATAACATTATAGATGATATGATATATGTTATGTTTGGAAACTGTATGGGAAGGGAAGTCGTCCATAGCGGTCATGCATTCGAAACTAATAGCCTAACATTTATTGAAAATGAATTTACAATTCCAGAAGCTATTTTAAATTCAGGACAGCCGTTCATGCTAGAAGTTGAACATTCTAACATGGAAACCGATGTTTATAAAGGTATTGAAATTATAGTAACCTATGCAGCGAGTACTTTTTTAGATTTAAGAACCACTGGAATAAATATCGAAAATCAATCTTGCCCTGATGTTCCATTAGCATTTGATGGCGGTGCCACTGATAGGATAAGAAATACAGAAAAATAACATATTAAATTTAATTTTAAACATCAAAAAAATATTAACTTGACATTAATACTAACAAGAATAACGTAAATACTAATTAACTTTCATATAATACCCAGTAAAAGGTTTAAATCATTATGACTTGTATAAAAAAACTTAAAAGCTCTACTGCCCTCTTTACTTTAGGTGCTCTGTTTCTAACTGCTCCTGAGACAAATGCTCAAAACGCCGCCAACGAATCTAATACAGACGTAATTATTGTAACTGGTTCAAATATAGGGGGAAGAACCCAAGCAAATTCACCATCGCCAATTGATGTAATTTCAGCATCAGATATTTCCGCACAAGGGATAAATGTAATTGGTGATCTAGCTCGTAATATGACTTTTAATACTGGATCCGAATTAAATACAGACTCATTCACACAAAATTTTAGCACTGGAGTTGGCAATTTAAACCTTCGGGGACTTGGATTAAGTTCAACATTAGTTCTCTTAAATGGTAAGCGTCAATCGCTGTCTGCAGCATATGCTGATGATGGTAGCACTTTTGTTGATACTAATTCCTTAATGCCACTCATAATGTTAGACAGAGTTGAAACATTAAAAGATGGTGGCTCAGCTATTTATGGTACCGATGCCGTTGCAGGGGTTGTAAATTACATCACTCGAAAAAATTTCACGGGTTTTGAAGTTCAAGCTGGAGGCCAAACAACAACTTCAGATAGCCAAAGAGATTATGATGTATCCGCAATCTGGGGTTCTAAGGTTGGGGAAAAGGGTAATTTTGTTATTGCAAGTAGCTTTATGCACCGTTCTCGCTTAACAGCAGCTCAACGTTCTGAAATTACATCTGGTAG
>JABGYD010000078.1 GCA_018675425.1 Kordiimonadaceae bacterium | reverse complement strand
GTTGTTCGTGAAGCTGCTCCAGCCGTAGTTAATATTTATACAAAAAGAACTGTGAAGTCTCGGACATCGCCATTCCTTAATGATCCATTTTTTAGTAAATTTTTTGGTGGTTCTAGGGCCCCAAGTGAGCGGATTGAGCGTTCTCTTGGTTCTGGCGTTATTGTCCGTCAAGAAGGGGTGATTGTGACCAATCACCATGTGATCGATGGGGCTGATGAAATTACTGTAGCCCTCTCTGACCGTCGCGAATTTGAAGCAGAAGTGATTTTAATGGATGAAAGCACGGATTTAGCTATTCTGAGAATTAAACCAAAAGGCGTTAAACTTAGATCCCTGGATTTCAGTCAAGCTGAAGATGTAGAGGTTGGAGATCTAGTTTTGGCAATTGGGAATCCTTTTGGAGTTGGCCAGTCAGTGACTAGTGGGATAATTTCGGCTCTGGCACGAACACAGGTTGGTGAAGGTGATTATCAGTTTTTTATTCAAACTGACGCAGCCGTAAACCCTGGAAATAGTGGGGGGGCATTAGTTGGTATGGACGGTAAGCTTGTTGGTATTAATACTTCTATCTATTCACGTAGTGGTGGTTCAAACGGTATTGGGTTTGCTATCCCAGTTAAAATGGTTGAATTCGTTTTGACGGCAGCGTTGAAGGATGGAAAGATAGTTCGGCCGTGGTTTGGGGCTACTGGGCAGGCAGTATCCTCAGAAATTGCTGAAAGCCTTGGGTTTGATCGACCGGGTGGTGTTCTTGTGGATAATGTATACCCTAATAGCCCATCAGACCAAGCTGGACTTGAACCGGGTGATGTAATTCTAGCTATCGATGGTAAAGAGATATTTGATACTCAAGGCCTTCGTTATTTTATAGGTCTTGGTAAAGTTGGTGGTGAAACAATTCTTGATGTTCTTACTGGTGGTAGCGAGGAAAAATTTTTCGTTAAGCTTGAAGCGATACCAGAGAAACCATTAAGAAATATTGCGGTGCTTAAGGGTGGGCATATATTTGATAATTTGGAAGTAGGTAACCTCTCGCCAGCATTTTCTGAAGAATTAGGAATGAGTATTTTTAAAACTGGGGTTGTTATTCTTGATATTGGGCGCTTAAGCCCAGTCCGCAGATTAAATGTATTACGCCCCGGGGATATTTTCGAGACCATTAATGATGAAGATATAGTTAGTGTGGAAAACCTTCAGGGGATTCTCAGGTATGCAGAGGATGATATTTCTTTTTCTGTTAGGCGTTCTGACCGCCTTGTGAGGTGCACGGCCCGCGGGCGTGGGAGTTACAGTTGCCGATGAGTGATTTATTTATTAGCGCTAATCTTGAAGATGGAGCCCCTAGGCCGCTGGCAGATAGGTTGCGCCCAAAAAAACTTAACGATGTGGTTGGGCAGGATCATTTAACAGGACAAGATGGAACATTAAGGCGCATGCTTAAGGCGGGGCGTCTCTCATCGATTGTTTTTTGGGGGCCGCCAGGGACAGGAAAGACTACTACAGCTAGATTACTCGCTGAAGATATTGACTTGTATTTTGAACAAATATCTGCCGTGTTTTCAGGCGTGGTCGAACTTAGAAAATGTTTTGATGCATCAAAGGAAAGAAGACGCAACGGCCAAGGTACCCTCCTATTCGTAGATGAGATTCATCGTTTTAATCGCTCGCAGCAAGATAGTTTTCTGCCTTATGTTGAAGATGGGACTATTGTGTTAGTTGGAGCGACGACAGAAAATCCATCATTTGAGCTTAACTCTGCACTTCTCTCAAGAATGCAAGTACTAACCCTCAACCGTCTTGATAATAATGCAATGGAAAACCTTTTGTGCCGATCAGAGAAATTGGAGCAAAAAAAACTTCCTCTAACTATTGAGGCTAGGGCGTTACTTTATAATATGGCTGATGGTGATGGAAGATACCTTTTAAATCTTGCTGAAATTCTGCTTAGTCTTGATTTTGATAAAGATATTGATGCCAATGGCCTTCTAAAGTTGCTTCAAAAAAGAGCTCCCATTTATGACAAGGGCCGTGAAGGACATTACAATCTTATCTCCGCACTCCATAAGTCATTGCGGGGCTCAGACACAGACGCAGCACTCTATTGGACAGCGAGGATGTTGGATGGAGGTGATTCACCCCTCTACATCCTTAGGCGTCTCGTAAGGTTTGCTGTTGAAGATATTGGTCTGGCAGACCCGCAAGCAGTTGTTCAGGCAAATGCGGCGTGCCAAATTTATGAATTTTTAGGCTCACCTGAGGGAGATTTAGCGCTTACACAACTTGTTATTTACTTAGGAACATCGCCAAAATCAAATGCAGTCTATAAGGCACAAAAAGAATCCTTAAAACGAGCTAAACAAACGGGTTCTTTGAGCCCCCCTAAGCATATTTTAAACGCTCCTACTAAAATGATGAGAGATTTAGGTTATGGTAAGGACTATCAATATGATCATGAAACAAAGGATGGTTTCTCAGGACAAAATTACTTTCCAGAAGGTTTAAAGCGTGAGAAATATTATAAACCTGTCAATAGAGGGTTCGAGAGAGAAGTTTCAAAGCGTCTTGATTATTGGACTAAACTCAGAGCGAAAAAAAACTAATATAAAAAAATTGATTAATTAATATTGATAGGAAAAAGGTGGCTTCGCCAGAGCTAAGTCTATAAGTATATTGTTAGAATGTACTAGAAGTACTTACAAAAGAAAACATTCCTAAAAATGTGGCTGGAGTTGATAAATGAATATGATATTAGCAGTAGCTGCCGGTGGTGCAATAGGCGCAGTATTAAGGCTTGTTGTCGGACGGGGAATGTTTTACCTGATGGGTTCAGAGTTTCCGTGGGGGACATTAGTCGTAAATATTCTAGGTTCATTTCTTGTTGGTTTATTTGTAGAAATTTTATCTCTTCGCTGTAGCCTTTCTCATGAATGGCAGGGTTTTATTATTATTGGTGTTTTTGGTGGATTTACTACATTTTCTGCCTTCTCACTGGAGGTGAGCCTTATGATTGAAAAAGGTGATTTTTCTACGGCTGCACTATACGGGTTAGTCTCGATGTTTATCGGAGTTCTTGCTCTTTTTATAGGCCTATTCGCTGGCCGTGCTTTAGTTTAAGGAAAAATAATGTCAGGTGTTAGCCGTGAATATGTTAAAGATAATGAAAGCGATTGGCGTTTGGATAAGTGGTTTAAAATTCATTTTCCAGGTTTAAGTTATGGTCGGCTATCAAAAATTCTTCGAAAGGGGGAGGTGCGTGTTGACGGCAAGCGAGCCAAAGCTAATTTTATTCTTGCAGGTGGTATGGAAATAAGATTACCGCCACTTGGTAAGGACGAACGCTCAATAAATAGCAAACCAAAAATTGTAAGAAGAACTTCCCCTGAAGATGCGTTACTGATACGTGAAATGGTGGTTTATCAAGATGAAAGTGTAATTGTTCTTAATAAACTTCCTGGGCTTGCTGTTCAGGGAGGAACCAACACGCCTCGTCATATTGACGGTATGCTTGAAGTTCTTCAAGGGGATAAGGAAGATAAACCTAAACTAGTCCACAGACTTGATAAAGATACGAGTGGTGTTTTACTTATTGCTAGAACAGGAAAGGCGGCTAAGGCCCTTACGGAAAGTTTTAGAATAAGAAAAACTAATAAAATATACTGGGCTTTAGTTAAGGGAAAGCCTTCGCAAGTTGAAGGCTCTATTCAAGCACCACTAGATAAGGAGCCGGGCACTCGAGGTGAGCGCATGGCTGTTTCAGATAATGGGAGGCGTGCCATTACTGACTTTAGAGTGATGGATAGCGCAGCGGGTACTGTGACATGGATGGCTTTTAGACCAATAACGGGTCGTACACATCAAATTAGAGTTCATGCGACAGTTCTTTGTACACCGATTATTGGAGATGGTAAATATGCTGCTAGAGAAGCTTTTATCGATGGCCCAATTAGTAAAAAATTACATCTTCATGCGCGGTCAATTGAAATTGATCATCCTGACGGCGGTCTGTTATCTGTCAAAGCCCCACTTCCTTTACATATGTTAGAAAGCTGGGGTTTATTTGGGTTTAATGATGAAGATAATAGTGACCCATTTGAGGAAGTGGATAATGTCTGAAGAACTTAAGCTTGCATTATTTGATTGTGACGGCACTTTAGTTGATGGCCAGCATATGATTATTAATGCAATGAGGCAGGCTAGTAAAATTTGTAATATTCCATATGCTGGGGATGACAAAGTTAGACATATTGTTGGACTTTCCCTTCATGAGGCTATTTTAAATATTTACCCAGATTTGACTGAGAATGATTACAGTCTTTTACATAAAAATTTTGTTGAGCATTTCCAATATTTAAGAACACTAAAAGATCATGATGAACCCCTTTATGAAGGAATAAAAGACACAATACTTGAGTTAAATAAAATGGGAATTATATTGGGTGTGGCGACAGGAAAGTCAACGCGGGGTCTGATAAATACATTGGACAACCACGGTCTTAAAGACTATTTTGTTACGCTTAATACTGCAGATGATGGTCCAGGAAAGCCAAATCCAGCAATGATTAATGCTGCTCTATCGGATACTGGCGTCCTCCGAGCTAATACTTATATGATAGGTGATACTACATATGACATGGTAATGGCTAAACAGGCGGGTGTTCATTCAGTGGGAGTAACATGGGGATACCATGAAAAGCATGACCTAGTTTCATCGGGTGCGGATCATATTATTGATCATATTTCAGAATTTATCGACTTGATAAAAATTAAATGAAACGTTTTTATGAAGATATCAGTGTCCTTAAACAGGATAAAATGTATGTTGTGATGCTTGATGGTAAAACTATTAAGACACCACAAAAAAATTTATGTCTTTTATCTACAAGGGTCATGGCAGATGCAGTAGCAAAGGAATGGGAAGATCAAGATAAGAATATCGATCCAGCTTCTATGCCTATGACTAAAATGATAAATACCGCTATTGATAGGGTGGGAGTAAGGCGTAATGAAATTATTACTGAATTAGTTAACTTTTCATGTTCAGATCAGATTTGTTATCGAGCAGATAATCCACAAGAGTTGGTTGACCTCCAAAATAAAATATGGAACCCTTTATTAAGGCGTTTAAAAAAAGTTCATAATATTGAACTTAAATTCACTGTAGGGATTGTTTTTCAGGAACAGGATCCCAAACAGTTAATGAAAATAAAAAAACTAATTGAAGGTATTGAAGATTTCGCCCTTATGGCATTTTATGGGATGGTCACAGTCTGTGGCTCCATAACAATTGGTCTTAATTTGTTTGAAGGTTATATTTCAACTGATGAAGCTTGGAAAGCAGGTCACCTTGATGAAAATTTTCAAGTTTCAAAGTGGGGTAATGATCAAGATGCAGATGATCGCAGAGCGAACCTTAAAGATGAATTAGAAAATTCTGTCCGTTTCCACTCTCTATGTAAATAAAACCTTCAAAAAAATAAGTTGAAATAACATATATTATTATGTTACTAATGGGTAACATAATAATATAGAGACCGTAAATGCAGAAAATTATTGATAAATTGGAAGAGAGACGTCAGTCTGCAATGTTAGGCGGGGGTAAAAAACGGATTAGTTCTCAACATGATAAGGGAAAACTTACAGCAAGGGAGCGTGTAGAGCTTCTCGTTGATATAGATAGCTTTGAAGAATATGATATGTTTAAGGAGCACCGCTCGATAGATTTTGGTATGGAGAAGAACAAAATTGCGGGTGATGGTGTTGTTATTGGTTCTGGCACTGTAAATGGGCGCCTTATTTTTGTTTACAGCCAAGACTTTACCGTATTTGGTGGCTCTCTGTCTGAAACTCACGCAGAAAAAATTTGTAAGATCATGGATATGGCCATGAAAAATGGAGCTCCAGTAATTGGCATAAATGATTCTGGCGGTGCTCGAATTCAGGAAGGTGTGTCGGCACTTGCTGGTTATGCCGAGGTATTTCAAGCCAATATTTTAGCTTCTGGTGTGATCCCACAGATCTCGCTTATCATGGGGCCTTGTGCTGGTGGAGCGGTTTATTCGCCTGCTATCACAGACTTTATTTTCATGGTCAAGGATAGTAGCTATATGTTCGTGACTGGTCCTGATGTAGTAAAAACGGTAACTAATGAAGTGGTGACCCAGGAGGAGCTTGGTGGGGCCAACACTCATACCGTCAAGTCTGGAGTTGCTGATAACGCTTACAATAATGATATTGAAGCGATCAAACAGACGAGACGGTTGATCGACTTTATGCCTCTTAATAATAAGGAAAAACCACCCAAAAGAAAGGTTTTTGATCAACATAACCGAGAAGAAAAATCGTTAGATAACTTGATCCCGATCAATCATAATCATCCTTATGATATGCATGAATTGATCAGAAAAACGGTTGATGAAGGTGATTTTTTTGAGATACAACCTTCTTTTGCTAAAAATATTATTATTGGTTTTGCTAGAATTGAAGGGTCTGCTGTTGGTATAGTTGCTAATCAACCCATGGTGTTGGCAGGATGTTTAGATAATGATGCCTCACGTAAGGCAGCCCGATTTGTACGCTATTGTGATTGTTTTAATATTCCAATCATTACCTTTGTCGATGTACCTGGATTTCTACCAGGAACGGCTCAGGAATATGGTGGAGTGATTAAACATGGGGCTAAATTGCTATTTGCTTATGGAGAGGCAACTGTTCCAAAGATCACAGTCATTACACGTAAAGCTTATGGAGGTGCATATGATGTAATGGCATCAAAACATTTGCGTGGTGATCTCAATTTTGCATGGCCCACGGCAGAAATTGCTGTGATGGGCGCAGAAGGGGCAGTAAAAATTATATTCCGTGATGAAGCAAAGCACCCTGAAAAAATTGCGAAGAAAACAAAAGAATATTCCGATAAGTTTGCGAACCCATTTGTTGCGGCACGACGCGGTTATATTGATGACGTCATTATGCCACACGCTACAAGACGTCGTCTTAGTAGTGGATTACGGATGCTTAAGAATAAAGAACTTAAAAATCCCTGGAAAAAACATGACAATATCCCGCTTTAGGAACTTATGATGATAAAAAAAATACTTATAGCAAACCGCGGTGAAATAGCTTGTCGTATCATCAAGACTGCCCATAAAATGAAAATTAAAACCGTGGCGGTTTATTCTGATGCTGATGCTGATGCACTTCACGTGAGAATGGCAGATGAAAAAGTACATATTGGCTCTTCACCAGCAGTAGAAAGTTATCTTCTTACGAATAAAATTATTGCAGCAGCAAAAAAAACTTGTGCCGATGCTATCCACCCAGGTTATGGATTTCTCTCTGAAAAATCAGAGTTTTGTCAATTGCTTGAGAAAGAAGGTATTACTTTTATTGGCCCAGGATCAGAAGCTATATCGGTTATGGGTGATAAAATATCATCTAAAAAACTTGCGGAAGAAAATGGTGTTAACACTGTACCTGGGTATTTAGATGTAATTAAAAATACTGAAGATGCGGTGAAAGTTTCAAGAGAAATAGGTTATCCGGTTATGCTCAAGGCCACGGCTGGTGGAGGCGGCAAGGGGATGCGTGTTGTTTATAACGATATTGAAGCACGTGAAGGGTTTAATTCTGCATCGAATGAGGCAAAATCAAGTTTTGGCGATAATAGAATTTTTGCAGAAAAATTTATTGAAAATCCACGTCATATTGAAATCCAAATACTCGGTGATAAACACGGTAATATTATTTATTTGCCAGAGCGGGAATGCTCAATTCAACGACGTCATCAAAAAGTGATTGAAGAAGCACCAAGTTCTTTTTTGGACATAAAAACACGTATTGCTATGGGCAATCAATCTATAGCCCTGGCGAAGGCTGTCAATTATAGCTCAGCAGGTACAGTAGAATTTATAGTTGATAAGGACAAAAACTTTTACTTTCTTGAAATGAATACTCGTCTTCAAGTGGAACACCCAGTGACCGAGTTGGTTACTGGAATTGATTTAGTTGAGCAAATGATTAGAAGTGCTTCAGGCAAGCCCCTAAATATCACACAGGAAGGTGTGGAGTTAAAAGGTTGGGCTGTAGAGGCTAGAGTGTACGCTGAAGATGCATTTCGCGGGTTCTTGCCATCCACAGGGCGGATTACAGACTATTTACCACCAGAAGAAAATGAGCATATCCGTGTTGACAGTGGTATTTATGAAGGTAGCGAGATTAGCATTTATTATGACCCTATGATTTCAAAAGTTATTGCGCATGGGAATGATCGTAATCAAGCTATTAACAAATTGCGCTTAGCATTAGATGAATACTATATTTGTGGTGTTAGCCATAATATTTCTTTCCTTTCGGATGTGCTGAAATCACAACGCTTTCAAAGTGGAGATATAACAACGAAATATATGGAAGAAGAATATAAGGACGGATTTAGCGGTGGAATATTAATTGATGAGGCGCGAAACAAAATGATTGCTGTCGCGTCAGTAGTTCATTTAGAAGAAATTACTCGTCAGTCAACTATTAGCGGACAGATTGACCAGGATTATAAACAATTTGGTGAGGCTTGGCAGGTTCAATTTGGTGATGAGATCTATCCAGTAACCTCTACGAAGACCCAGGATGGAATGAATGTTCTTATTAATGGCACTATTTATAAAGTGAGAACTCATTGGAACCCAGGGTTGCCAGTTTTTTCGGGAAAAATTAATTCTGATAGAATAAATGTAAAAGTTCAATATATAGCAGATGGGTATGAGCTAAGCTATGATGGTGCAACTGAAGTGGTTCATGTAAGATCTGCCCGAGAGATGAAATTAGCGGCCCTTATGCCGATCAAGATGCCTTTTGATATGTCTAAATACTTGCAGTGTCCAATGCCTGGTCTACTGATATCAATCGAAGTGGGTGAGGGTGAAGAAGTAAAGGCTGGGCAAAAATTATGTGTAATTGAAGCTATGAAAATGGAAAATATTCTTTTTGCAGAGCAGGATGTTAAGGTGATAAAAATATCTGCTGATTTAGGAGAGAGTTTAGCAGTTGATAAAATTATCATGGAGTTTGAGTAATTTATTTTGATATTATAGAGTTTGATACTAGTTCTCAAAAATTTTACACCAAGTCCGTTGCAGAGCTTCATCAAGATCATTCATAGTGACGGTGCGTCCAAGATTAATTAACGATGTTACCCCATGATCTGAAATTCCACACGGTACTATGCCAGCATAGTGACTTAAGTCTGGCTCTACATTAATACAGATACCGTGGAAAGAAACCCATTTACGAACCCTGACGCCAATAGCGGCAATTTTATTTTCCTGTCCAGCTTCTCCGCGCACCCAAACACCTATTCTACCATCACGTTTTTCCCCTATCACACTAAATTCTGCTAATGAATTTATTACCCAATTTTCAAGATTAGTAACAAATTGGCGAACATCCCTGCCACGTTTATTTAAATCCAGCATGACGTATACAACACGCTGTCCAGGACCGTGATATGTATACTGGCCACCACGTCCAGCATCAAATACGGGGAACCGCTTTGGTGATAGTAGATCGGATTTTTTCGATGAAGTTCCTGCCGTATAGAGGGGGGGATGTTCAACAAACCAGATTAGTTCATCGGCTACACCTGCCCGAATTTCTTCAACACGTTTTTCCATTAAGCAAATGGCATCTTCGTAGTTAGTCAATCCCTTACTGAACTTTAATGCAACTTTTGGTGAGGTCATATAATTAGTGTCTTTATTAATTTTTCTAAAAAAATATTATACGTTCAACTTATTAATATATTTTTATTACTCAATTGGGAAGTAGAAAGGTTTTATAAAAATATAAGAATTAGTTAACTTTAAAGTTAAAAATACTGTTATTTATGATTAGAATGATCCTAAGTTCAGGAAACCTTAACAGGTTTTGAATGGTTTAGCCTATGGGCTGTAGTTTCTTCAAATACCCTAATAAAAGTTATGGCGAATATTAGACTAAATATAATTATCTAAATAATAGTTTTAGATGTTTCAATCTTCATTACCATATTTTAGCTTGTTTAATGCAGATAGATACTTAGTTTAAAAAAAGAGTTTTTTTTTATTTCTGTTGCGTTTGGTGGCTTCATTTGATATTTCACCAGAACTGTTTTACCAAACTACGAAAATGCGGCCGTGGCGGAATTGGTAGACGCGCAGCGTTGAGGTCGCTGTGGGCTTTGGCCCGTGGAAGTTCGAGTCTTCTCGGCCGCACCAATACTTTTAGATAACTTATTGTAATTTCTTCGATTTTAACCACGGAGGGATCTTATCCTGTTACACATTCAGAACCAAAAAAGAATTCATATTATAGTCCAACTAAAAGGAGAGATAATGCAGAGTTATTTAATAAAGATTGGTCTAATAATTTGTTTTTTTCGTCATTAATTAACGATTAAATATTTTTGTTGTTGCGTTGGCTTGTAATTTATTCTTTGATATGTTGGGTAAACTAATTTTATTTATTTTAGGGGGAGATAATATGTTCAATTTAAAGCTAAAACTGGGAATGGTTTCAATAGCTGCGCTTACTATTGCTGGTTGTGGTGATCAAAGTGGAAATACTTCAGCGAATTTGCAAGAAGATATGAGTATTCAGGCAATCCATGAGCGTGTTATAACGCTAGATACCCACGTTGACATCCACGAGGATATGACATTTGATCCTATTTATGATCCTGGAACTGATACTCCCCAACAAGTAGATTTAGGT
>JABGYD010000030.1 GCA_018675425.1 Kordiimonadaceae bacterium | reverse complement strand
GTGCCGTATCTGCGAATATCCGCACGTTATACCCAAACCTCTGTAAACCTTACCACAGTCCAATTTGACTCACTTACTGGTATCTGGGTAGAGTGAGGTATGAAAAATCTATTTAAATATATATGAGAAGAAATCAATATGAAGCTCTCGCATAAACTTAAGGATAAACTCAAGGGCTTGTCTCCTAAAAACAAAATCAATGCTGTATTAGAAAAATATGAACATTTAATAAGGGAGCGGGCAATAGCTCAAGCAAAAGCTAAAATAGCTTCAAATGGCAAAGAAATAAAAGATTTCACAGAAGAACAACTAGAAATAATAGTAGTTGAAGAAGAATATCAAATTAAAAGTAAACTTAAAAACTCAACATTTATGAGTGTTTTAGCTTTTTTTGGATTGGCTACGTTTTGATGTTGGGTAAAGTTTTTAAATATGGTTTATTTATAAGGCTATATCTATTATCTAAAGATAGATTTTCGAACTGGCTATTGTACCTATTTTCAATTTTTATAAATTATTATGCTCATGGCCAAATGGTAAAAGCTGCTAAAATCGTGGAAAATCCATCATATGAGTTATTGTTCCTTATAAGTGAAAACTCGTTATATGCGCTTATTATTGGCATGTTCATTTTCAAAGAAACAAATATATTTAGAACAGAGAAAAATCAAACAAAAGTAAAAGAAAATACAGCTAAACTAAAAATAAATAATGTGCAAAATCGATCAGAAGAAACTGTGGTTAGCTCTTTAAAAGATGATGGGTTCGACCACATTAGAAAGAAGGGTAAATTAAGGACACATGCTGAAAAGCTGCTAAAAGAATAATGCAAAAAGGTATAATTGAATAAAATGCCCGTGCTTTATATATTTGTTATTAATTAACGTTCACGAAAGGCATTATCCTTTAACTTAAGGACAGGGTTCATTAGGTAGCGCATGACAGTTTTTTTGCCATTTAATATATCCACATCGGCTACCATTCCTGGAAGTATGGGCAGGGCACCGCCGTCAGCTGGTAAACTATTTTCTAACGTCCTAATTTGAACGACATACATATATTGATCCTGTTCATTTAAAATTGCATCGGCGCTAATGTTTTCGATATTTCCGTCAAGCGCACCGTAGCGAGAATAGTCATATGCTGTGAGTTTAACCCTAGCTGCTTGACCTGGGCGAAGGAATGCAATGTCTGAGGGTTGAACCTCTGCCTCAACCAATAGTGTATCATCAAGTGGCACTAGTTCAACAATTGGCATTCCTGCATTTACTACACCTCCCACTGTTGTGACTAAAACTTGATTAATTACACCATCGGTAGGTGCAATCAGATCTGTTCGGTTAACACGATCAGAAAGCGCCGGTAGTGCATCAACAAGTTTGTTTCGATTAAGTTCAGCTTCGTTAAGATCTGTAAGTGCTTTTGCACGAAATTTTTGCTTACCTGCTTCAATTTGAAGGTAAACTTCTTCAACAGATTTTTTTGCTTTCTCTATCTCTAATTCAGCAATTTTATAATCGCCATTAGCTTGGGTTTCTCTTTGCTCTGCGCGGATTAATTCTAATTTCGATTCAATACCCCGCTCCACGAGTGGTGCCAAAATTTCAACCTCTGCACTGGCAAGTGTACTTGCGGATTCTGCACTGATTAAACTTATTTTAGAAGAAATTTCTGATTGTTCCATTTGTTTAAGTTTGGCCTCCAGGGCATTTATAGACGCGTCAAACTCGGCCCTACGTGCATTAAAAAGGTTTAATTCACGATTAATTAAGTTCTCATGTGCGTTTTGAAACTTTATATCAAATTTTGGAACGGTAAAGTTACTTTCTGCTTGAAGCCTGGCAATTAATGCGACGAGGGAAAAATATTCTTCCTCATTTTTATTAAAATCTGCACCAAACTGTGTACTGTCAAGCCTAACTAAAACATCACCGGCGCTGACCCTATCACCCTGTTTAACAAAAATTTCTTTGACTATTCCGCCTTCTAGGTTCTGAATTACCTGAATTTGTTTACTAGGAACAATACGACCAGTAGCCCTTGTCACTTCGTCAAGTTCAGCAAGGGAGGCCCAGAGAATAAATACTAGAAAAAAACCAAATATGCTAAAAAGAAGGATATTAGCCGCTAATTTTGGCTTTAACATGACTTAGTCCTTTTGTTTAGAAGTGTTAGACAAATTATTGTTTTTAGATGATAAAAATTTTAAAACATCATCTTTTAGGCCATTAGCTACAATTTTACCTTGTTCAATCACAATAATCCGATCTACCAATTCTAGCATCGTGGGCCTGTGCGTCACAAGAAGTAATGTGCTATCTTTAAGTTCCCGCTTTAGATTAAAAATGAGTTTCTGTTCGGAACGGGTATCTATTGAGCTTGTAGGCTCATCCATCATAAGCATAGGTGTTTTTTTAACAAGACCGCGAGCGATGGCCAATGCTTGTTTCTGACCACCAGATAACCCTTCCCCTCGTTCTCTAAGTTGTAAGTCATACCCATTGGGAACAGAACCTAAGAAATCTTGTACACCACTTAAATTAGCTGCGTGAAGTATCTGTTCATCTGTAATTTCTGAATTACCCATTGTAATATTTTCTTTGATTGTACCGGAAAACAAGAATACATCTTGCAAAACAATTGCCATATTTGCACGAATGTCTTCAGGAACAATTTGCCGTATGTCGGTATCATCAATCATAACCGCACCATCAAGGGGCTCGTATAATCCTGAAGCAAGCCTTAATATTGTACTTTTTCCAGATCCTATTTTTCCTAGTATTCCTATTTTATCGCCGGCGGCAACAGTAAATGAAACATCATCTAATACTCGGTTTGGTTGGTTGGGATATTTAAAAGTAACATTTTTAAATTGGATTTTTCCATTCATTTTTCTTCGGCGAAGAAAGTCACGATTACTGACGTCCTCACTTGGTTTTTTCATCAATTTATCGAGAGCAAAATAAGCAGTTTTGGCATGATTATAACGGGTAAGGAGGTTTGCAAGCTGGCCCAGAGGTGCAAGACATCGACCAGATATAATGACACAAGCAATCAACGCACCCATGGAAAGTTCCCCATCCATAATTAAAACAAATCCAACAGCAACAATACCAATTTGCGAAACCTGTTGAGCGGTTGCCGCGCTGTTGACAGCAAATTGACTAAACATCCGTGATTTAAGACCAATATTGGAGTCTTGATCAACCGCCTTTTCCCATCGATCATGAAACAATTTGTCGGATCCTAAACTTTTTAATGTTTCAAGGCCTGAAACCATTTCAATTAACGTACTTTGTTTGTTGTGGCCTTGTTGCATTCCCTCTTGGGAAAAGCGCGCTAAAAATGGTTGAATAAACACACCTATTACTAGAACAATGGGCACAGTAACAGCAGGAACAATTGCGATCGGTCCACCAATTATATATATGACAAATAAAAATAATATAATGAACGGAATATCTACCAAGGTAGCAAGTGAGGCTGATGTGAAGAAATCACGTATTGATTCAAATTCCCTTACTGTATTAACCAGACCCCCATTTGATCCCTTTTGGGTAGCAAGTTTTAATTTCATAATTCGATCAAAAATTAATTTTGCTACTTTTTTATCGATCTTTTGACCAGCAGTATCAATAAAATTAGCACGTAAAAATTTAAGTAAAAAATCAAAACTGATCAATAATACCATCCCTATACAAAGAGCAACTAAACTTTCCACTGCGTTATTGGGTATCACTCGATCATAGACGGTCATGATGAAAATAGAGCTGCCTAGCGAGAAAAAATTTATCATAAATGCCGCTAATATAACTTGGCCATAAGTCCACCAATTTTGATGAAATGCTCCCCAAAACCAGTGATCTTTATTAAATAAATCTAATACTTTATTCGATTTTTCATTCATTGCTCTTCCCGATTTAACATTATATTGAGGGTTCCAAGCAATGTACCCATAGAATTGAGAAGGCGATATTTAGCAAGCTCAAATTCCACTATTCCACCCGAATATTGCTCTTGGGCATTGTGGTGCTCCCTTTCTGCTTCTAACAATGAGAATAAGCTGCCACCGGTAGCTTCAAACTGTTCACGGGTTTGGTCTCTGTTTATTTTACTTGCCTCTGAGGCCCGTTTAAGAAATATTATTTGTTTTTCTTGGCTTTGTTTATTTTGAAAGGCAACCTTTATAGTGCGGTCCACCTCTCTCATAATGTTATCCTGCGTATATTTTACATTTTCATAACTTTTAGAGGATTGTGCAATACGAGCTGAACTGGCGCCCCCATTATATAAATTATAATTAACAAGTATACGGCCCGTTACATCGTAGTCCGGGTTGCCACGCTCTAAGTCATATTTTGTTGCAGAAAGCTCTACTGAAAACTGAGGCAAAAGCTCACCCTTTGCCGCTTTCATATTTTCTCTTGATGATAATGAACGTGAAGACGCCATAGTTAAAAGGGAGTTATTCTGAAATCCTAGTTGTAAAGCTTCGTTTTCAGTGATTGGCATTTCCATGGACACATCTGGTCGCTTTATGTCCCCAGGTGCGAAACTATAAATTTCTTCATAATGACTGATTGCTTCTTCTAAATCCATATTCACACGAGCGGCCGTTGTTTCCACTAGAGCTAACCTTGATTGCATTAATGTGACGTCCTGGTTTGTGCCTCGCCCACTATTGAATTTTTCTTGTACCATATTTAATATTTCGCGATGACGAGTAATATTTTTTTGATGTATTTCCCGTCTTGAACGTTGATATAGAACATAGTAGTGGGAATCTACTGCCGCCATTGCAACGGAAGAAGCTTCATGACTATATTCTTCATGTGCCGCAGTAAATGCGTATCTTGCAGCAGAAATTCGGCTCGATGTAGTCCCGCCATCGTATAGCAATTGACGTCCCACAAGTGAAATATTAGCCGCTGTATCTCTTAAACTTCTCTGGGTGATATTATCAAAGCGATCTTCAAAATTATCCGCTACACGTTGGCGACCAGTTAAATCTACATAAACTTGCGGATATAGCCCGGCCCGAGCTTCATCTTCTTCAAAGCGCATTTTATCACGGGCGGCAACAGCTGCCGCTGTCCGGGGGTGCTCTGCAACAGCGATCTGGACGTTTTCTTTAAATATCTGTGAATAAGCAGGTAAGATAGAAGAACTATTTTCTAGAGGTTTTTCAATTTCTTGGGTATTTCCCTTAAGAGGTAATACTTGTGCCGCTATCAGTAATTTTACTGCGCATAGGATAAATTTTGCCTTCATGAAAAAATCTTTCAATAAATTATAGTAAATTCAAATAATTATTTGCGGGCGGGAGCTATAGTAATCATCTGTTCTGATAAATCATCATTTAGCCCACTTATCATCATGTGTTTAACACCCGGCACAAATACAACATCATAAATTTCTTCAATAGTTTCATTCTCCACTGTGATGCTATGAAGGATATCCCCTTTAAGTGTGTCAAAGACAAATAAACCACACTGGTCTTTTTGCTTTGTCTCCTTTAGGATCGCTTCGAGTGGCAAATCCTGGAAGCTTTTGCTTTCTCTGAGTTTGGATGTACTTGTAATTGCCGTATCTCCAATAATTTGATAAGTATTAAGGATCATCTTGATGGAAATAATAATTCAAATTTTTCATACTGCCAAGCAATTATTAAAAAAATTCAAGAACAACAAATTACCTGCACTTTCACCTTTAGGATTAGCTTTAACGGCTTGCGG
>JABGYD010000071.1 GCA_018675425.1 Kordiimonadaceae bacterium | reverse complement strand
TTCAGCTTACAGAATTTTTTCAACTGAAGCATATCCACAGATTAAAGCAATTATTGAAAAAATTGTTGCGTCTGGATTAATTTATCTACCATCCAGTAACAAAGATTTTGAAAACCCAGAGATTGATAAGTATTTAGCAAAATATGTTCGTGGTTCTAATGGAATGGGCCACAGAGAACGTATAAAAATTATGAAATTACTCTGGGACGCGATTGGTACCGAGTTTGGTGGACGTCATGAGTTGTACGAGCGTAATTATGCTGGGAACCATGAAATCATTCGTATGACTGCATTATTTAGCGCAACTGGGTCCGGTGAAATGGATGAAATGATTGCATTAGCGGACCAATGTATGAGCGAATATGATGAGAAGGGGTGGGCTGACAAAGGTTACCATTCTGGTGAAGATGTATCAATAATTGGAAAACTTTAATGTCTAAGAATTATTCCTAATCTTTAACGAAAGAATTGTAACCCTAACCTTCAAAATACTTTTTTCGAAATTAAACATTAAATATCTATATAAAAGTAATTTGAAGTCACTATGAAATTGCTAATATTATCTAAGTTTTATAGTATTAAAATAAATAATGAGTGGGAAGAGTGTTTATATACTCTACCCTTATTACTGCTGAGGAGAGTTTAATGAACCAAAAATTAAATCGACGGCATATTATCCAAGGAACAGCTCTTGCTCTGGGTTTAGCAGCATCTTCACCTATCATATTAGCGGTTTCTGCCTATTCTAAAAGCGCTGAGACACATGAAAAATTAAATAAAAAAAGTTTTTTAAATACTCTCGAGCGTAAAATGATAAATATTCTAGCGGAGCTTATTCTTCCTGAAACTAGTACACCCGGTGCTGCCGCTGCGGGTGTACCCGAATTTATCGATATGATGGTATCCGATTGGTATACAGATGAAGATAAAAAAGAATTCATTTATGGATTACGTAATATGGATCATCACTGTAAAACTTCATTTAATAACGGTTTTTTAGATTGTACTGCTGATCAACAAATAGTTACTCTTGAAGACCTTGAGCAAAATGTTGCCGGTACGATTAGTGATGGAAAACGCGGTGGTGAAAGTGGCCGCGTTTCAGTGCTGCATAATGACTATGCTTTGTGGGGTAATCGTCCTCTTGAAGGTCGAGATTTCTTTGATCAACTGAAAAGTCTTACTATTCTTGGCTATTATACATCAGAAGTTGGCGTCAAAAATGAACTGATTTATGACCCAATTCCTGGCACTTATGATGGTAGTGTAGATTTTAGTAAGCTTGGGAAGCACTACACGAGCTGAATATGTTGTTCGCAATTGATAATTCGGAGAGATAAAAAATGAAAAATGGTGAAGACTTTGATGTGATTGTTGTTGGTTCTGGCGCAAGTGGGGGTTGGGCTGCAAAAGAATTTTGCGAAGCAGGGTTAAAAGTTCTTGTAATTGATAGAGGGGAGCCAACAACTCATAAAGAAAGTTATACCAATGAGTTTGTTGAACCATGGGACCGTCCATTCGGTAACCAAGCACTACCTGGGGAAAGAAAAAAAGAATATGGCCTAAACTCAGCATTTGTTTCAAATTTAAATCCGCACTTTTACGCGAAAGAAAAAGATTGGCCTTATGATAAGGACAGTAAGAATCCATTTATGTGGGCAAGGCCCGGTGCTGTTGGTGGAAAATCACTAGTTTGGGGGCGTCAGGTTTATCGCTGGAGTGACCTAGATTTTGAAGCCAACAAAAAGGATGGCCACGGTATTGATTGGCCGATCCGCTATAAAGATATTGCACCATGGTATTCATATGTTGAAAAATTTATAGGCGTACAGGGATCATATGAAAACTTACCGCAGCTACCTGATAGTGAATTTATGCCTGCGATGGAACTTAATTATGCTGAAAAAATCGTTAAAAAAGGTATTGAAGATAACTTTAAAGATCGTAATCTTATTATTGGGCGTTCTGCAAATATTACCCAAGCAAAACCGGATCAGGACCGCGAGGCTTGTCATTACCGGGATCAGTGTGTAGGTGGATGCTCTTTCGGTGCCTATTATTCTTCTGTTAGTGTGACGCTTCCAGCTGCGGCAAAAACTGGAAACCTTACAATTCAGGCAAATGCTGTAGTGTCATCACTTGAATATGATCCAAAAACAAAACGTGTAACAGGCGTGCGAATTGTTAATACAAAGACAAAAAAGAAAGAAATAATTAAATCTAAAATTGTTTTCCTTAATGCTTCGACAATAGGTTCAACACAAATATTGATGAACTCTACCTCAGAGGCTTCCCCTCAAGGGCTTGGTGGGTTTTCAAGCGCGCTTGGTAATTATTTAATGGATCACACTTGGGGAACGCGAATTCAAGGAACTGTATTGGATACTAAAGGAAAAATTGAAAAAGGCCGTCGACCAACTGGTATTTATGTGCCGCGTTATAGAAATATTAAAGAAAAAAATGATGCAGATGTTGATTTTTTACGCGGTTATAATTTTCAGGGAGGTGCCAAACCTGAGGGTTGGAGTCAGCGTGCGGCAAATACACCGGGTTTCGGCGTATCTTTAAAAGAAGGAATAAATACTCCGGGAAGTGATTGGATCTTCACTATATATGGCTTCGCTGAATGTCTCCCTTACAAAGAGAATAAAATGGTGTTGTCATCTAAAAATGATCCCTACGGAATACCGCAGGTAAAATTTGACGTGGAATTTAAAGAAAACGAATTTAAGTTGGTCAAAGACATGATTGAGGAAGGCGAAAAAATGTTAAATACTGCTGGTTTAGCCAATATCAAAAGCACCATGGGTGAAATGCGCCCTGGTCTTGGTATTCATGAAATGGGGACTGCGCGTATGGGAAGCGACCCCTCAAAGTCCGTGGTTAATAAATGGAACCAAGTACATGAAGCTGAGAATGTTTTTGTAACAGACGGGGCCTGTATGACATCGTCGTCGTGCGTCAATCCAACTCTTACTTTCATGGCAATAACTGCCCGTGCCGCAAACTATGCAATTGAAAAACTAAAATCAGGGACTTTGT
>JABGYD010000060.1 GCA_018675425.1 Kordiimonadaceae bacterium | reverse complement strand
CCGTAGGTGCTCATTTGAGGGATTAATTTTGCTAAATTTATTCAAAACAAAAAGTGCTTGTTCATCCTTACCTTGCCTACTTAATAATTTACCAAGTGCCTCAGCAACTCTTAGATTTTTTGTTCTATTATCTAGGAGGGCCATGGAATAGTATTTTTCTGCCTTTTTATTGTCTCCTAAGAACTCATAAATTAAACCACTTTGAAAATAATTAAAAAAATTAAGCGAATTTCCAGCTTTAAATTCATTAATTATTGTTTCAACCTGATCGATTTCCCCCCGCTCTGCTAATACCCAAGCCTTAAAAAAAGGGTTAATAAGTTTTAAAATGCCATTAGTACCTTGCCCATCTCCAGTAACTAACAAATCTTCATAATCACCTGACTTTGTTTTTTCAAAGAATAGCATTAATTTTGATAGGTCATTTTGCTGGTCTATATCTCTCAATTTATTAGAAATTTTAACAGCATCAGCCAGCCGTCCATCTGTTACTAAAATAGAAAGCGTCAATTGATTGAGTAAAATATTATCAGTATCTAGATTTAGTGCCTTTAAATAATTATCTGCGGCAATATCAAATTGATTGTTTGCGAGCGCGTGCCGCCCAACTAAATATTCACCGAAAGGCTGATTTGTTGATGAAAATAAATCCTGTGCATACAAAGGCTGTACCACAATCGAAATTAACCCTGAATATAATAAGAGTTTTAAAAATTTCGCGTTTATATTATTTATAAAATTTTGCATCGATTATTGTGCATTCACATAATTCAAAAAATACTTAATTATTAATATTACATATTGGAATAATTAGGTCCACCACCACCTTCGGGGGTTACCCAGTTAATATTTTGGGACGGGTCCTTTATATCGCAAGTTTTGCAATGCACGCAATTCTGAGAATTAATTTGTAGCATTATGGTATCATCTTTTTTTAAAAATTCATAGACACCCGCCGGACAAAAACGTGCCTCAGGTCCCCCGTATATATTATAGTTAACGATTTCCGAAACTTTATTATCCAGGAATGTTAAGTGACAGGGTTGATTTTCAGCATGATTTGTATTGGATAAAAAAACAGAGGATAGTTTATCAAACGTCACACTGCCATCAGGCTTTGGGTATTTAATGGGATTACACTCCTCAATTGGCTTAAGACAGGCATGGTCTTCCATATGGGAAAAACTCCAAGGAAGTAAAAAACCAAAACCAATGTTGTTAATCCACATATCAATTCCAGCATACAGCGTACCCCAAAATGAACCAAACTTATGAATTGCTGGTTTAGCATTTCTAACAAGCTTCAGGTCCTTATAAACCCAGCTATTTTTAAACGCCATTTCATAACCTACAAGTTCGTTTGGGCCTCCAACTTCAATAGTATTAAATGCCTCTTCTGCGGCAAGCATTCCAGTCTTCATCGCATTATGAGATCCTTTAATTCGCGGGACATTAACGAACCCCGCCGCACAACCAATAAGCGCCCCACCGGGGAAGAATAGTTTTGGAACAGATTGTAGACCTCCCTCATTGATTGCCCTCGCCCCATATGAAATTCTTTTTGCGTCCTTAAATAAATCACCAAAGGCCGGATGGGTCTTATAACGTTGCATTTCATCAAACGGTGAAAGGTAAGAATTTGAGTAGTCTAAACCAACAACAAAACCAATTACTACTTGATTATTTTCAAGGTGATAACAAAAACCCCCACCACCCGTATCACTTTCTAGCGGCCACCCCTGCGTATGAATAACAGTTCCCTCATTATGGTTTTCCGGCCTTACTTCCCAAAGTTCTTTAATTCCAATACCATATACCTGCGGCTCACTATCCTTACGCAAGTTATAATTTTTTATGATTTTTTTTGAGAGTGACCCGTGCACTCCTTCGGCAAAGAAAGTATATTTTGCATGAAGTTCCATACCTTGAGTATAATTATCTTTATGGTTGCCATTTTCTGCAATACCCATGTCCCCGGTTGCAACGCCCTTCACTGCACCATCATCATGATAAAGTATTTCAGATGCAGGAAAACCAGGGAAAATTTCTACACCTATATTTTCTGCTTGTTCCCCTAACCAACGGCAAAGGTTTCCAAGACTTATAATATAGTTCCCCTTATTACTTAATAGTGGGGGCATTAGAAATTCTGGCACGGAAATTTTTCTTTTTTCACTCAGCACCCAATGGCGATTGACACTAACTGGCACGTTTATTGGCGCGTTAAGTTCTTTCCAGTTGGGGATAAGTTCGTCAAGTGCAATGGGATCAATTACTGCGCCGGAGAGAATGTGAGCACCGATTTCAGAACCCTTTTCAAGGACACAAATTGAATATTCTTTGCCAGCTTTATCTGCGAGTTGCTTAAAACGGATCGCCGCACTTAATCCTGCTGGGCCACCCCCAACAATAACAACGTCATATTCCATAAATTCACGTTCCATGAGGACAACTCCAAATTAAAATTTTATCAATTAAAAATAAACGTATTTAGTTGATAAAAGAACATAAGAAATATTATTATTTGATATTACTATAAATAACAACATGGAAAAAAATTAAGGTCAAAAAGTAAATATTAATGAATAGAAAAAATAATAATCATTGCTTAAAAACTATTAGTCATAAAATTATTTTTTAGTTTAAAAGATGACTTGAAAGAAGTCCGTGATATTGTAATTTTTGGATTATATTAGATTACTAAGACATTCATTCATTAAATATTTTTAAAATAGGGGGATAATTATGAAACACAACCGCAGAGCAGTTTTAAAAGGCGCAGGCATCATCGCCCTCGCTTCTACTTCTTCAAGTAATTATTCATTAGCTCACACTACAACTAATTTTGATAAAATTCCACGTATTCAACTTACTAATTTACCAACTGCTTGTAATAAGATGAGTAATATGACCAAAGCACTTGGCGGCCCAGATTTATACATTAAACGTGATGATGTAATGGAGCTTGCCCACGGAGGAAACAAGACCAGAAAACTTGAATATAGCCTTGCAGCAGCCCTTAATAAGGGAGCCAGAGCAGTTGTAACTCAAGGAGGCCTTCAGTCAAATCATGTGCGCCAAACTATATCCGGGGCAGCTAAAGTAGGTATTGAAGCTCATGTCATTCTCTCCAATCCAGTTCCTGAAATGAAAGAAAAATTAATGGGTAGTGGAAATTACCTTATGGATCAATTAATGGGTGCACATATTTATATTGCTGGAAGCGAAGGGCGCAGTCCCATGGTAAAAAAAGTTCTCTCCGAACTAACACTTGAAGGAAAAAAACCCTATAATATACCCGCAGGTGCCTCAAATGGCATAGGTAGCATGGGCTACGTTAATGCTGGCCGCGAACTTATTGCACAATGGGAAAGAATGGGTATTTCACCCAGCCACATCCTTACCGCTACTGGAAGCTGTGGAACTGCTGCTGGATTATTGATGGGATTACGTTATTTTGGCAATTCATCAACAAAGGTTGTGTCCGTGTCAGTATCCTCTCCAGCCCCACAGCTCCGAAAAAGAATTAGAGGTCTACTAAATGATGCATCTAATATACTTGGTGTGCCAAAGAATTTCGTTAAAACTGAAGATATTCACGTTAATGATGATTTCTATGGAAAGGCATATGGCTATCCAACCGATGCAGGAATTTCAGCTTTACGCATGACTGCAGAAACGGAAGGAATTATTTTAGACCCTGTTTATACTAGCAAAGCTATGTCTGGACTAATTGATTTAATAAAAAATAATCAACTAGAAAACGCCAAGGACGTTGTATTCTTGCATACAGGTGGAGCCCCAGCAATCCATCCATACGCAGAATACTTTAAGGTATAACTTAAAATTAAGTATAATTACTCTTTAAACATAGTTTTGTTTTATACTCAGTTTATAAAAATTAACTCAGAATTCCAAAAAAAGTTATCCCAATAAAGTTAGCCATCGCATAACCTAAGGTGCCGCAAAGAATTGCTGGTGTAACGAGGCTTTTCCAACCCAGAGCACCAGCCATTGCAGCCGCTGTCGGCGGTCCAAGAATACATGCATTTGAGCCCACTATAGCTTCGGGCAAACCAATTTTAAAAATCTTGCAAAGTATTAACAGAGTGACAAGGTGCACAGACAAAATGATAACGGCAAATAAAGCTAATAACATACCACTTTCCAGCATCGTCATGATATCTACGCTAGCCCCAACAGCACCCAAGAACAAATACATGATAGCAATCCCAATAGGGAAAGCTTCAGTTAATTTACCAATTCTTTCATGAGCAAAAGTTGCCATCATCACGGTAATGGCTGTTAAAATTAACAGTCTAGCGGGAGGGTACCCAAGCATGACAGATAAAACATCACTCACCACAACCACAAAAAAAGCCACCCCCAAACTTAGAACCGCCCGCTCAATAGCAAATGGTTTTTCATCTTTAATTACCTCAGTTACATTATCATATTTATTTGAAGTAGGGTCGTAAGAAAACTTCTTAGCTATAAATTGCATGGATGGTATCGCAATTAATAGTGCCATAAATGAAACGCCAACTACATTATCAGCCGCTATACTAGCTGCCATTACACTACCTTCCGTAAAATCAATAGCGTTTGCCACTCCAACGAAATTAGCAGATCCGCCAATAAATGTTGCACTAAATGTGGCTGCAAGTTCTGCCTCAAACTCACCAAGGGGTAACATCTTTAAACCAATAATAGTGCCAAGTGTAGTTCCAATAGCCCCAAATATAAATGCAATTAAGGTTGGCCCACACTCTTTAAATATTTTTTTAAGGTTAGCATTAAATAATAAAAGAACAATCGCAATGGGCACGCCGGTTGTATTTATAGTCGAAAAAACATTATTGGATGCCGATATAATATTAAAATTAGCAAGTGTTACTCCAGCTAAAATTATCATAATAGTACCAGATACTTTTTGACCCAGGTGGGTTTTTTCAAGTCTTAAAACAAGTGCTACAAGAAGAAGCATAATTGCCCACATTGCAAAATCATTATCGGCTAATATCAAAGACATTTGAAACTCCTCATTAAATTAATCCTTGTAAATACCCTAGCTGATATGATTATCTATTTCTAAAGTATTATATAGTGAGGTTTATATCATGGACTTTAAAATTGAAAAGAAAGTATTTCCTCTAAATTCGCCATTTGTGATAACGGGCTATACCTTTAATGATGCCAACGCTGTTTGGGTTACTATAAATAAAGATGGTCAAATTGGTAGGGGTGAGGCTAATGGTATTTATTATGAAAATGAAACTCCAGAAAGAATGGCAGCACAAATTGGATCTATTTTACACAAAAATTTAACACATGAAGAAGTATATAATTTATTGCCACGAGGTGGTGCCCGAAATGCTCTCGATTGTGCATTTTGGGACATTTGCTGCAAAAAAGCCGGTAAAACTATTTGGGAACTCCTTAATATAAAACCAAAATTGCTTGTAACAGTTGCCACCATAAGTATTGATGATCCAAAAGTTATGGCGGCTAAAGCCATTAACTATGCAAAATATCCAAATTTAAAAGTTAAGCTTTCAAATAATCAGCCCATTGAAAGACTTGAAGCTATCCGTGCTGTTCGCCCCGACGCAAACCTTATCGTCGATATTAATCAAGGTTGGACATTTAAGGAGCTAAAAGAATATACACCGCACTGTAAAAGATTAGGACTTTCTATGATTGAACAGCCTCTTGAACGAGGTAAAGACGAAATGCTGGAAGGATATCAATCTCAAGTACCATTAGGCTCAGATGAAAGTTGCTTAGATAGTTCAGAATACAAACAGAATGCCAGCCGTTACGATGTTATAAATATTAAGCTTGATAAGTGCGGTGGCCTAACGGATGCTCTTAAGATTGTTCGTATGGCACAGAGAGATAACAAAAAACTTATGGTTGGCAATATGACAGGTTCATCATTAAGTATGGCACCAAGTTATGTGATAGGGCAATTTTGTCAATTCATTGATATAGACGGACCGCTATTTCTTAAACAAGATATAAAACACGCTCTTCAATATAAAAATGGTGGTATAGCAAGCATGCCAACAACTAAACTCTGGGGTTAAATATGAAAAAAAATATTACTATTTCATTAATATTAGTTTTGCTCACCAATTGTGGCTGGATTGGCTTTAATACACCACCTGATATTATAGATAATAAACTCCCCTATTGGTTAAAACTTGGTGCAAGGACAACTGACGAACTTGACATGATCGTCATTCACGCAACAGAGCTTCCTGATATGGCAGAAGCACGTTTCTATGGCGAGCGAGTGCTCTATGGTGACCAAACGGGCGCTTCCGGCCATTATTACATCGACCGCGATGGAACAATTATTCAATATGTCCCAGATAATCGAATAGCAAACCATACATCTGGCTGGAATTCTCGCACTTTAGGTATAGAACTAATTAACCTTGGTCGTTTCCCCAACTGGTACCATACCGATTATCAAAAAATGCAGGAACCCTATCCACCCGATCAAATTAATGCTCTAATAATACTAGTAAATGAACTTAAAAGCAGGTACCCATCGATTAAGTTTGTCAATGGGCATGAAGAACTTGATACAAGACTTGTCCCATCCGACAACAATCCGGAAATTTTAGTTTCTAGAAAAATGGATCCAGGTGCCTACTTTCCATGGAAAAAATTTATAGAAGCTGTGAAATTAATAAAAAAAATACCTAACAAAAAATAATAAATATTATTAATTTATTGCACTACTAGTGTATACTAAATTTATGAAAAAAATTGACCCATCAGAAAATGAACTTGACCCAATTAATCTACTTAAATGGTACGTTAGTTGTGGCGTTGATGAAACAACAGCCAATAGTCCAACAAATTGGTTTGATTTACCTAAAGATAATCACACTGAGCAAGATGTTAAAAAAACCTTGCTACCAGTTACAAGTCCAGTTCCTCAGACCCTTCTTTCTAGCCATAAAGAAAATATTGAAGCGGCCGTAGAGGTTGCCACAAAGGCTGCTAACTTAGAAGAACTAAGGGAGGCAATCATTTCATTTGAGGGATGCAGCCTTAAAAATACCGCATCAAATACTGTTTTTTCTGATGGAAATGTAGATAGTGATATTTTACTAATTAGCGAAGCGCCAGGTGCTGAAGAAGACCAATTGGGAAAACCCTTCGTTAGTAGTGCTGGCCAACTACTTGATAAAATGTTTGGGGCAATAAATATGACCCGGGAACAAAATTTTTATATTATTAATTTACTCCCGTGGCGACCACCAGGAAACCGAAAACCTACCGTAGCAGAATGTGAAGTTTGTCTACCGTTTGTTAAACGTCACATTGAGCTTTTTAAACCAAAGTTAATTATATTAATTGGAGGAACTTCTGCAAATTCCATTATGAACGTAAAGACTGGCATTACTAAATTACGGGGTAAGTGGTCAAAGTTTAAACTGGATGATCAAATGATCCCAATGATAACAATTTTTCACCCCTCATACCTTCTTCGCCAACCACAGTTTAAAAAACTGGCTTGGCAGGATCTTTTAAGTATAAAAGAACATCTCGAAAGCCAAAAAAGTGATTAATAAAATTATAATATTTTTTGCTCTAATTAGTTGTAGTATAACACTTGCAAACGGGTCTTCTTTAAATAAAATAAATCTTGAACCTCTTAGTACTTATGATGTTGCTGGCTACAAAAATATTTTTTCTGAACAAAATAGAGGCCGTTGGAAACAAGCAGACCGTGAAATAAAAAAAATTTCCAATCCTATTTTAATGGGCCATGTATTATATCAACGCTATATGCATGCAACTGCTTATACGTCAAATTTTACTGAACTTAAAAACTGGATGAAAAATTATGGTGACCTGCCAGGTGCGGAGCGAATTTTTGATCTTGCTAAACGAAAAAATAACGGAAAAATAAGTGGAATGTTGCAACCTATGACTGCAACAAGCTACTCTTTTCCTGCTGAAAAGCCTTTACCGCCGTCAAAAAAAAATGATGAAGCTTCTAAACAACTTAAAATAACCCCAAAACCACAAAATAAAATATATATAAAAAAAACAAACCCACACCCGGATATTAAACTGTTCAAAAATTTAATAAACCGCTATTTGAACCAACATAATGCATCTCGGGCCGAAAAAAGACTTTGGGCGTTTATTAAACGTGGTCTACTCAGTTCTATTGAAATCGATAACCAACTTTCTAGAATAGCAAATGAATATTATTTAACCAATCATGATAAAAAAGCTCTAGCACTGGCACAACTTGCGTCAAGGTCTAGAGAAAAAATTTCTCAACCTGATTGGATTGCAGGGCTCGCAGCTTGGCGACTTGGAGATTGTTCAGTGGCTGCTTGGCATTTCGAACAAGTATCAAATTCAGCAGTTTCTGGCGATTGGACAGCAGCAGCGGGTGCCTTTTGGGCGGCAAGGTCATATATGGTTTGCCACAGACCTGGAGAAGTTTCCCGTATGCTTAAAAAATCAGCGAGCTTTGAAAAAACTTTTTATGGTATCCTTGCCTCGCGGCAACTTGGTAAAAGGATTAATTTTGATTGGACAGTTCCAGAGTTTACACAGACAGATTATAACGAAGTGCGAAATTTGTCCAACGTACATCGGGCGATAGCGCTAGCACAAGTAGGTGAGAACCCTCTTGCAGATCAAGAACTTTCAATAGCCTGGGGCCGAACACGAGACAGTCAACACTCTGCGCTTCTCCGTTTAGCCTCACAACTTGGGCTTGCTGCTACCCAGCTCAAAATAGGCCGTATTGAAAAACAAAAACAAATGGTTTCTCTTGATAGTAACATTTATCCAATCCCTTATATTACTCCCGATGGTGGCTATACTCTTGATAAGGCATTACTATTTGCCATGATCCGTCAGGAAAGTGCCTTTAACAGTTGGGCTCAGAGTAGTGTCGGCGCTAGAGGCCTTATGCAGCTTATGATGGGGGCGGCTGGAGATATGTCCCAAAATCGTCGACTACAGCGTATAAAACTTGATGATCCACGTTACAATATGTATCTCGGCCAAAAATATATGAAAACTATGTTGGAAAATTTTGCCGGAGGTGATATTTTTCAGTCCCTTATTGCTTACAATGCCGGTCCCGGAAATATGCAAAAATGGATAAAAACAACTAATTTTCAAGATGACCCGCTGTTATTTATTGAGAGCATTCCAGCCCTTGAAACCCGCATTTATATTGAACGGGTAGTTTCAAACATGTGGATTTATCGTATGCGGTTGGGTCAGGATACACCAACACTTGAATATGTTGCCTCCGGGAAGTGGCCAATCTATACTTCACAAGATAATTCACAATCAGCGTCAATTAATATTAAAAAAGATGAAAAAAATGCCAATCGATCAGACTAAAAAATTTATCCCCCTTACTATTGCTATCCTTACTCTGTCAGACAGTCGCAATTTAGAAACTGATGTTTCTGGTCAAGTGCTTATTGATAAATTATTAACGGCGGGCCATCTCCTTGGTGATCGAAAAATTATTCAAGATGATCGCGATGATTTAAAAATACAACTTAAAAAATGGATAATTGATGATAAAATTCAAGTTATTATCTGTACTGGTGGAACGGGCTTAACGGGACGTGATATTACTCCAGAAGTTTTACATGAACTTTATGAAAAGGAAATTGAGGGTTTTGG
>JABGYD010000094.1 GCA_018675425.1 Kordiimonadaceae bacterium | reverse complement strand
TATGATAGCACGTACAATGGCTGTTTCACCACTTCCTTATCTAATGGCTGCAGCTTTGCTATCAGATACAGGTGGCGTTGCAACTCTTGTTGGTGATCCGCCAAACTTAATGATTGGTTCAGCGGCTGATATTTCGTTCAACACCTTTATTATTCATATGGGACCTCCGGTTCTAATTGCTTGGCTTGCTGTGCTAGTAATGTTAAAGTTTCTTTTCAAAAAAGAGCTGGCAGAAACGCCTGCTCCTTGGCAAAAGATTGAAGAAATTCCCATAACTGATAAACATCTATGGTATTGGTCCCTTGGTATCTTGGGTGCAATGGTTCTTCTTTTTGTTAACCATACTGCTCTAGGCTGGGAAGCTTGGGTTGTAAGTGCCGCAGGTCTTACAGCACTGTGGTTTGTTAGCCGTAACATTCCACTCGATGAGACACTTGAAGGCGTTGAGATGTCGTTACTTCTTTTCTTTACCGCGTTATTCATGCTTATTGGTGGTGTTGAGGAAAGTCAGTTCCTTCAATATATTGGTCAGCAAATCTTGCCATTAGTTCAAAGTGACTTGTTGCTAGCATCCATTATACTTATGTGGGTGTCTGCCGTGCTTTCTGCGGCCATTGATAACATTCCTTTTACAGCGGCAATGATACCAATTATTCTTGGTCTTGAAACACAAGGTATTAATGTTTCACCATTATGGTGGTCACTTGCTATCGGTGTTGGTATGGGCGGAAATGGTACACATATTGGTTCAACAGCGAACGTATATATTGTTACTATTTCAGAGCGTCTTGCCCGAGATACTGGAAACCCAGATATGGCAATTACGCCAGCAATGTGGATGAAGAAAGGCCTACCGGTCATGTTCGCTACATTAATATTATCTAGTATATTCTTCCTAATGTTCTTTGATTGGTTCACGGCTCCCGTGAGTGGTATCTAGAACAATCTAGTCTATATCTTAACTATTGAAAAATCCGGCCTTGTGCCGGATTTTTTGCATTTAATTTATAAAACTTATTACGTTTGTTAAAAGTATTTTATGTTCTATAAAAAATATAAGTAAACGCTATACGTCATGTTCTAAACACTATAGGGTTGCTAGGTTAAAAATTATAATTAGTCATTTAGAGACAATTAAAAAATTGATAAAAAAGAGGGAATAAATGTTAGACATAAATAATTATTTGGTATCCATAGATAGCTTTATTGGAAGTGCACCTTGGTTTCCATTTTACTTATTAGGTATTGGGTTGTTTTTTACCATATATCTGAAATTTCCACAAATTAGATTTTTTAAACATGCGTGGTCGGTCTTGCTTGGTAAAGGTAAGAAAAAGAAAAAAAATAAAGTAAAGGGCGATACAACTCATTTTCAAGCTATGTCCATGGCACTTTCAGGAACTATTGGAACTGGTAATATTGGAGGGGTAGGCCTAGCTATTTATATTGGTGGGCCGACAGCTATTTTTTGGATGCTCGCAACTGCCTTTGTTGGAATGACAACAAAATTTGTTGAAGTTTCACTTTCCCATAAATACAGAGTTACTACTGAGGATGGAACTATTGCGGGTGGTCCAATGTACGTTATGGATAATGCTCTTGGTTGGAAACCGATGGCTATTTTCTTTGCTGCCGCAGTTGTTCTGAGTTCTTTTGGAACTGGCAGTATGCCACAGGTTAATAATATTGCTCAGGTAATGCGCGAAACCTTTGATTTTAATGAAATGGCCGTTGGAGGCGTGGCATCGATCCTGCTTGGTTTTGTTATAATTGGAGGAATTACACGTATCGCTGGATTTGCGTCTCGTGTAGTACCTGCAATGGCAGCCTTATATCTTGCTGGGGCACTTTGCGTGATTATTAGTAATTATGAAAATATTATTCCTTCATTTTTATCTATATTTACTAGCGCGTTTACAGGTTCTTCAGCTATGGGCGGGTTCTTGGGTGCAACCTTTGCGTTTGCAGCTAACAAAGGCGTTGGTCGTGGTTTATTCTCCAATGAGGCGGGTCAGGGTTCATCTGCTATTGCTCATGCTTCGGCGACTACAGAAGAGCCAGTTTCAGAAGGAATGGTTTCCTTACTTGAACCGTTTATTGATACAATTATCATTTGTACATTGACAGGCCTTGTCATTCTTTCTTCAGGGGTTTGGTTAGAAAAACATGAAAATACTTTTCAGAAGTCAGACTTTAGTATTATTTCTGGCTCTTATAGCGATACAGTTGAGGAAGATAAAGCAGCCCTCTATAAACATCTTAACTTCATGGATGGATCAACGATCAGGACCCTTGATGGTGAAATTGATATAGTCGATGGTAAAATGATAACCAATGGAGCTACTATTCTTAATGCACGTTCAGTTGCAGAGAATGTGGTGTTTTCGAAAGACAATCTACTATATTCAGGTAAACTATCTGTAATAGACGGTAACCTTGGTGACAGTAGTGTGGTTGTTAGAGGTAAATCCCTGATCCATTCTGCAGCCCTAACTAGCAAGGCTTTCACACGTAGCTTTTTAGGTGATGGCGGTCAATATATAGTCGCGGTCTCATTAGCACTATTTGCTTTCTCTACGGCAGTTGCTTGGTCATATTATGGGGATAGAGCCATCATCTACTTGTTTGGTCCTAAAGGCATATTACCTTACCGCTTAGCATACGTAATTGGTTTCTTTGTGGCTTCTTTTGCTGATACAACAGTGATATGGACATTCGCAGCAATTACCGTCGCCTTTATGACTATTCCAAATGTTATTTGTATGTTTATGATGCGGAAAGAAGTAAACCAAATGGTTAGCGATTACTCTGATAAAATAAAATAATCGTTAAGCTATAAAAATATAATATTTAAAAGGGCGTGATTAACTTCTCGCTCTTTTTTTGTTTTGTAGAATTTAATAATCATCAATAAACTTATTAAAGGGATCGTTTGAATTTGAGTATTTCTTGATTTTAAGATAGTTTATAAATAAGGTTTTAGAGGTAACTAGACCTTTAGTCATTTAGAAAAAATGCGATGCGGCATTCTTAAAAATTATTATAAGCTAAATAAATCATTATTTTAACGATAAAGTAGAACAAGCATTGTCTATAAATCGTGAAAACAAAATAATCGTAATAGTTGTTTAAAAACAGAAAGTTAAATAAGGTGAATAAAATTTTAATAAAAGGTTCGCCTAAAGAGGACAAGAAAGAATTTAAAACAGATTTATCAGTAGTTTTAGGATCTGACAGCATGATAAAAGAAGTAGAGTGTTTTGACGAGATTTCTGGTTTTATCAAACGGTTTGATCCCATAAAAGGTTATGGCTTTATCCAACCAGATGATGAAAAAAATCTTGGTAAGGGAGATATTTTGATCCACTTTTCAGTTTTAAAAGAGCATGGCCGCTCATTCTTGCCTGAAGGTGTAAAGGTAGTTTGTCTCTCTGCAAATCGCCTAAAAGGAAGACAGGCAGTAAAAATAATTAGTTTTGACCTAAGCTCCGTGATTGAAAAAGATGGCGGTGATCAAAAATTTATTATCCAACATAAAAACTACACTGAGAATGATTACGTTGAGGTAGTGGTTAAATGGTTTAATAAAGTTCGTGGCTATGGTTTTGTAAATCGAGGCGATGGCGGTCAGGATATATTCGTCCATTTGGATGTTCTTCGTTATTATAATATTGTTCAACTTGTGGCAGGGCAGTCAATAGTTGTTGCTATCGAAGAGGGAGAACGTGGACTTATGGTTAATGCGATTAAACAAATGGAGTAAATAAATTTATTAAAAAAAGGTAATGATTGATACATGTGATTACTTTATTTATTATTAATAAATCAAAAAACTAAAAGGAAATAAAATGAGATTAATTATTATATTACTTATGACGATTACTGTAACAGGGTGCTCCCTTAATGTTCCATTTATACCCGGAATTTAAACTCTTTCAAAAAAATAGTTATACCTTTGATAATTTGACAAGTAAGTATAAAAAGCATCATGCGAGATAGGTGCATAGTGGAATTAATTGAAAATATGCTAAATTTTAAAATTAAAAATAATAATTTATTGAATTTGTTAACTTTCTTTTTAATTACCGTATCTTTTTTTACATTTTTAACTACGATTAATACTGAAGCGCAAAATAGTTTCCCTCGCGATATAATTTCTGTTGAAAGTAAGATAAAAACTTATGATTTTAATGTTGAGTTGGCATTAGATGATAGCCATAGGCAGTATGGTTTAATGTTCAGAAATTCTCTTCCTAAAATGAGTGGTATGTTATTTATTTATGATAATAAACGCGATCTTAACATGTGGATGAAAAATACGTTTATTTCACTAGATATTCTATTTTTGGATGATGACGGTACAATCATTAATATTGCCAAATCAACAGAACCTAAGTCTCTTTCTATTATCAGTTCAAAGCATGCGGCTAAAGCTGTTCTAGAACTTAATGGCGGCCTTACAAATGAACTTGAAATAAAGGTTGGCGACAGGATCGTTCATTCATCTTTTGAAAATTTTGATAAATGATCCTGTTTACAAAAATAAGACTTGCGTGCACTCCTTTGATCACGTATTAACCCAATCACAATTTGTTTTTTCAGGTTGTATATTTAGGTCGGGGAGTGGCGCAGCCTGGTAGCGCACCTGTTTTGGGTACAGGGGGTCGCAGGTTCAAATCCTGTCTCCCCGACCATTTTATTTTCAAACATATTTATAATAATTTTTATAATGATGATCAGTGAAATTCTGGTACTGACTATTAGTCAGTTATTGAAATTTTTGTGCATATGAAGACTGAAAATTAACAATTATTCATATATTCTGATCTATTAAAGGTTATCCAGAATACTAATTGATTTCTTAAATGTACGACGATCCATTTGTCTTCCGTAAAATAGTTTTTGAACACGCAAATATTCGACTTTTGTGAGGCCAGCGTCTTTATATTTCTGATAGGAACGTCGCATAGCACCTCGAATGTTTTTTTCATTACTTGATACAAATAAATAACTATTATCTTTCATCTGTTCTATGGTTAGTGGTGTGTTATTTCTCCAATTAAATGGCTCACATGTCGAGTAGACTGCGCCATTGAAGACATCAGGATAGATCTCCATTGCAACGCTTGCAGGGTAACAGCTATCTGCTGAAGCAACTATATAAACTCGTTCTCTATTTATTTCATATTTATCTTGGATAAAAGCTGTAGACAAAACGGCGATTAACATTTCTTTATCTAGTTTTAATTGTCCTGTCTTATTAAGTGCTACCATTATCAGATTCTGCTCTTTAAGAACTGTGTTCCAACCAATAGGAGTTTTAGCGAGGTTCCTCTGTGTCATGTGCACAACTATCCCAGGCGGCTTAGCGGGGTCATAATTATCTGGAACAAAAATTGACCATTTAATTTTATCATCTTTGGCTAAAGTTTTAGAAAATCTTTTTGCAGCGTCTTCGCCAATTATCTCTGCACTTGAGGTTGAAAACTCTAATTTTCCAGTTTGGGCGGCATATGCGTTAACTTGTGCTTTTGCAGGAAAAATAAATAATGGAGTTAATAATAATAAAATTATAATGTATCGATAGAACATTTTTCACCAATTGATTAATCATTTTTTTACACTTTTAACACAGTGGGGAAATATTTTATATACTTTTTGTATTTAGCTTAAATAACAGCGCTTGAAATTATTAAACGTTGGTTTCTGTGGAGAATAACTTACCAATCAATCTGAAACCGAAGGCCGAAGGTATTGATGTTTTGACCATTATTATTACCACCATCAATCTTTGAATTGGAATAATTAGCCATAACGCGTGTGTAATTATTTAAGTACCAGTTCATACCAACTATATATGATGTTTGTTTGCCGCCAAAGACGTCAGCAACTTTATCTGTAAGATCAATTACGTCATAGCGTGCAGCAATTTGAAAGGCGCCAGCCCCTCCAGAAGATACAGGGTTAGCAACTTCGATACGATCAAAAACTCCCCCCTTATAGCCACGGTTTTCACCAGTTATAATGTAGCTTACATCAACATAGCCACCGCTAAAACTAGAATCAATTCCAGTGCTCGTTGCTGCATTTGATTTCATCCTACCCCATTCGGTCTGTGCAGATAAAGGGCCTAAAACTACGCCGAATTCAGCTCCAAAAAAAGTATCTGACTTAGCATTAAGGTTTCCGGTATCAACATACCTTGAAGGTGAAAGATGATGGTGTGGCCGTTGCCTGTATCTTTTTGTAAGAATGCCTTGATCATTTTCACGATGAAATGCAGAAGCACCAATATGTATTAATGCATTTTTTATCTTAGCTGCGTATGTAGAACGAAGAGCATATGTTCGGCCTTCTTTATCAGAGTTTCCAGCAACGGTACCTTGAAAGACGCCAGCTTTTATCGTGAAATTGTTTTTTAAAAAATTTGTCCCTATACCAATATTACGTCCAAAACCAAACGCATCCGTAATACCTGACCGCTCAATAAATGTGATGTAACGGCTTGATGTTTGTTCTTCAAGTGATACTGGGACCTTATATTGTCCAACAACTATAGAAACTGGTTTAAGTGACCACTCGATAGAAGCATTTTTAATATTTGAATTACCACTAGCGAAATCAACTCCGAATTTATATTTTATATCTTTCATGATAACGCCTTCAATGCCGATACGGCCGGTACGTAATTCTGTTGTATCTGCAACTTTACCACTATTATCTGAGATAGACCCCCAGTCGGTAAAAATACGACCTCGTATTTTCATCTTATAATTACCATCGTCACTTGAAAGTTCTGGCGCACCCTTCCAGACCACATTTAGGTCTTGTGCAAGTGAAACTGAAGTCGATGCAAGCAGTAAGGTGGCTCCAAAAATTGCAAAAGTAATTTTAGAATTTGGCACTTATCTTCCTTAAAATATAATATCTTTGATTATTAGTATCTTGAAATTAGCATTATATTAAGACAATATATTGGGTGCGTGTGTCAAATATAATTTAAGGAACTAGTATGTCAACCCGTAAACCCTCTGCAAATTTAGAAAAAAATTCTCGAGTGAAGGCCGTTTTTGATGATATTCGTAGGGTGAGAAAGTCTGCTTTTATTAATAATATGTGGCACTACATTGCCTTTGATGAAGATCTTTTGGAACGTACTTGGGCTGATGTCAAACGCGTTATGTCGGAGCCATCTGAAATTGAGCCTATGACTAAAGAATTAATATATCTTGCCGTTTCTATTGCAAACTCATGTACTTACTGCGTCCACTCACATACTGCAGCTGCTCGCTCAAAGGGGATGTCTGATAAACAATACGCAGAGTTGATTAAAATTGTGTCTCTAGCTGCAAGGACTAATCATATTGCGAATGGCCTTCAGATACCAGTTGATGATGTGTTTGATGCAGATAAGAACTAGATTTTTTTAAGGTCGATTAGCTACGTACCTTTCTTAATTCCTTCCACTGAGTAGTGTACCTTGGACTTAACATGTTGCGGGCCATAAACCATTTTTTGTTTGTTCCAACTACAGCCGGACGAATAGTTTCACGGCCGTGTATTTTGTTGACCATGTCCATAGTCTCCATAAGTCTGGTTAACTTGTGTGACTGACCTCCACCAAAGAGAGATATTTGTCTTTCTGTATCATATACAAGCCCAGTAAGAATTATACCCGCTTTTTGATAACTGAATTTTGGTTTGTAGATGCTTTCTAATACTTCTAGGGCTGCCTTAATAATTGTTCTTGCATCATTATGAGCTTCATCAAGAATAATCGACTGTCCTGCTGAATAACTATTACGGTTGTCTCCATAAGGGTCAGTTTTTATGAAGACATGAACTCTAAAAGCAAACACTTTTTTAATACGTGCTTTTTCGGCAGCACGGTTTGCATAAAAAGAAACAGCCTCAATCATTTCCTCCTTGGCTTTTATACGGTTCTTAAATCCACGGCTCACAATAATGTTTTGCGGGTGAGGGGGGGCTTCTTCAAGGGGAATACAGCTTATACCATTTAATTCTCTTACAGTACGTTCTGCAACCACACTAAAACGCTTGCGGACTGCCCTAGGGTCTAGTTGTGATAAATCATAAGCAGTTTTAACCTCAAAGTCTTTTAACTGCTCAGTTAGTCCCCTACCTATGCCCCAGACCTTATTCACATCTATTTGTTTTAATATGTCGTAGTCAGGTTTTTCCATAATATAAGAACCGCATTGACCATCAAACCGTTTGGCAACATGATTGGCAAGCTTAGCAAGTGTTTTGGTTGGTGCAATACCTACGGAGACGGGGACACCTGTCAAGCGTTCAACATCATACTTGATAAGTTTTCCTCTTGCCTCCAAGTCTTTAAAGCCTCTAAGGTTTAAGAAGGCTTCATCAATTGAGTAAATTTCTAGTTCAGGACTAAATTCCTCCAAGACTGTCATAACCCGTTCTGATAGATTTCCATACAGAGCATAGTTGCTTGAGAATACTGCAACACGTTTCTGAAGTAGGTCATTCTTTATTTTAAAGAAGACATCTCCCATTTTATACCCTAGTGCCTTTGCTTCATTTGATAGAGCTATAAGACAACCATCATTATTGGATAATACGACAACGGGCCTGTCTTTGAGGTCAGGTCGAAAAACACGCTCACAGGATGCATAAAAACTATTACAGTCAACTAAAGCAAACATAAGCTATAATTCTGTAATTGAGGAGGTAACAACACCCCAAATAGTAAATTCTTCAGCGATTGATTTAAACTGTGCATTTGCAGGATCTAATTGTGGTGGATCTAATTTAAGGTTTAAACGTTTTACCGTAAGGTCACCTGATATTGTTGCAACGACAACTCTTCCGTGAGTAGGGGTTACTCCTCTATCTACAATAAGAATATCACCATCATTAATACCAACACCCGTCATACTTTCCCCTTCCGCACGGAACAAAAAGGTTGAAGAGGGGCTTTTAATAAGTTTTTCATTCAGATCAAGCCTGTCTTCTAACCAATCTTCGGCGGCACTTGGAAAGCCACAGCTCACTTTGCTTGGTGCAATTGGCAATAATACTGTGTTTCCACATTTAACAGGTCTAATATAGGAGAGAGAATCAATCATTTCACACTTAGAACATAAATAGAACAAAAGTAAAAGAAAATTGATGTAGGTATCTACAATATGGAGTTTTTAATATATGAAAATATTTTTTTAGATCCCTTTGAGCAATGATAATTTATCATTCCACTATCCCATTTAACTCTGGCATATTGAACATTAGATTTATATTCTGCATGGCTTGCGATGCCGCACCCTTTAAGAGGTTATCCAAAGTTACTATAAAAACTCCCCTGTTGGGATCTCTTTTACTCATTTTAAAGCCACCAATATTAATATTAGGTGTATGGGCTGTTTTTTGCACCTCAGGAATAGAAACTGAAACTTTTACTAGAACTTCTTGAGCATAGTAATGCTTAAAAAGAGAGAGAAGTTTACTGGCACTTAATTGTGAATTAAGTCTAAAATGAATAGTTAAACTTATCCCTCGAAAGTGAGGTGCTACATGGGGAATAAAATTAACATCTCTTCCAAGGTGATGAGAAATTTCTGCCTCATGTCCATGCTCGGTCATTTGATAGGGAAGAAAGTTTTCATATAGGTATTTCGGGTTGTTTTTATCTGATGGTGTGCGTCCAGTGCCAGAATACCCGGAAACTCCAAATATTACTGGGTTTTCTGCAAGCTTTTCCAGTAGAGGGGCAAGCCCAAGTTGGGCACCGGTTGCATAACAGCCAGGATTACTTACTTTTGACGCCGCTCTGATTAGCTTTCTATTTTTTTCAGTTAATCCGTAAACCCATTCATTATCAAACCTCATGTCGTAGGAAAGATCAATGATTTTACATGGTGTATTTTTTAATGCTTTAACATATTTTTTAGCAATTCCATTTGGTACTGCTAAAACGTATATCTCGGATGAAAAGTTTTTAATGTTTTCTGGTTGAATATTTTCAAATTTAATATTTTGTCCTGCCAGAGCAGGAAAAATTTCATCGACTAATTCTCCCCCATGACTATGGGAACCAATAAAGCCAAGTTTAAATTCATTATGCCTTAAGATTATTTTTATTAACTCTTCAGCAACATAACCTCTTGCTCCAACTATAGAAATTTTTTTTATCATAATTTTTCTCCAAAACCATCAGTTCTGATCCAACTGCTGGTCCGGTTTAGTGCGTCTTTTTTTATTAAATCTAAGGTATTCTTATTTTTAATTCCATAGGATAAAATTAACCAGTCTTGATCCCTTATCATGGTGTCTGACTTACTAATGTACCAATTATTAATGACATTACTAGTTCGAGATCGCCAATAAAGGGCTGGGTTATTTTTTTTAATTTCTACCCATAGTGCGGCGCCTAGACCTTCACCTTGTGCCTCAGGCGTCACGGCAAATTTATCAAGGTAAGGTATGCCATTCTTCCCTTCAGTAATAATTGCAATAGCGCGTTTTGATTTGGACCAGATGACTTGTTTGAGAATTAGTTTTTTAAAGTAATCAGGTTTTAAGGTTTTGTTAAAACAACTTTCTAATAAAAATTTTGATTTGGGCACCATATTTTTTGGCAAGATTTTTAAGGCAGATATATTTTCACCTTTTCTTATCAGAGTACCGGCTCCCTGATGGGTAAATAATTCTCTGATGAGACAGTCCGCAGATGTAATTGAAACTGATGAGTTATCGGGTAATTGTTCAAGTAAGGTTTGGGTCTCTCGTAATTTTACCCTCATACCTTCTTTAATCCAGCCTTGTTTCATTAGATAACTATAATCGGTTGTAAGGTTTATAGCAGTAATATGTTGTTTATTTTGATCCCAAATTCCTCCAGAGGGGGTTAAAAAAATGATTTTTTGAGGTTGAATAACCTTAGCAAGAGCCTTCGTCGCTGTATCGGCATTAATATTAACCATTTGTCCAAATTTTGTTTCGCCTAAAGGTGTAATGATAGGAATAGAACCATTTTTAATAGCATGAAAAATATTATCAGTAATGACAGTTTCAGGCTTACCAACAAGTCCATATTTTTTTTGATTTAGGTAAGTACATTCAAATACCCCATGGTGAAAAGAACGTGCCTTAACATTGTTGGCTTCTAAGGCACTAATTAATTTATGACTTTCATCATACATAACTTTACGCACATATTTAATAGCTTTTGCTGAGGTAACTCTAATACCATCAGTTTTAGTCGTATTGATCTTATTTTGAGTAAGAACCTGATCTAGCTGTGGTCCCGCTCCATGAACTAATATTGGGATTAAGTCGAGGTTTTGCATAAAGGTAATTGCTTTAACAATACTTTCTAAATCATCAGCTAAAACTCCCCCTCCAATTTTTATTATGGCAAACTGGCATGGGGCCGTATTTGAAAATTTATTTAAATAAATTAATGCCTCACTTTTTCTTCCAAATTGAGATAGGAGTTCGATGAGGGCTGACTTTAGATAGTTTTTTTGAGTTTTCATTAATTAAATTCCAATAATTTATTTTAAATTTGTTAAAGGCTACTCCTGACGGAATAAAGAAACTGTCATTTCATTATTCTTTCTAACAATATCGCAGATAAAGTTTTTGATCCCATTATGGTGTTTAAAACTTAAATACGAATACGCACACCATTGGTTATCTGGGCGCAGTTATTTAATAGAGTATGTGTGCAAGGTAGGTAAAAGGGAGCACTTATTGTTACTGGAAACTTTAGTATGCAGTAAAATTAAGGGCCGCGGTGCTTCGTCGCATATCATTAGTTTGGCATAATGATGCTTTTGTGAACTGATATGTGAAAACACTAAATGTCATTTTTATCTCTTAGTAATTAATTGCAGCTTTTATAAACACATTTTTTTTGATTATACAATAAAAATATTTATAAATGAGAGAGAAGTTATCCTGTGTCAATTCGTACTTTAACTATTGTAATTGCTCTATTGGCGTTAGCTGCTGTTGGATGGTATTTAGGGGAATACTAATTCTATTCATAATCTTGGTTGGATGATAGGTTCTATAGAAAGTGGATGGCAAGCGATAGCAGAAATAGATAAACGAGCGGCAAATTTATAGACTGACCCTGATTTAAAATCTTGGTCTACGAGCGTCTGCTTTAGGTCGAAATCAAATTTTTTAATGATAATAAAAATATTTATAAATAAGTTACTTTACTTTTGATTTATAATTATTAAATAAATATAGAATTCTAAATTCTATCTCGGGAATTAGCTTGAATGTTGACAGGGGTAACATATTGAGCTAAATCCTATAAATACTAATTTAAAAATGAGAGAGAAGGTATTCCTGTGTCAATCCGTACTTTAATTGTTTTCATTGCTCTAGCAGCGCTAGCTGCTATTGGATGGTATATCATGGCACCCTCGCCACAAATGGGACCCGGGGCGGGCCAAAGACCGCCCGTTTCAGTATCAGTTATAGAACTGAAATCTCAAATTATTAGCCGTGAAGAGACGCTTCCTGGCCGAATTACGGCATTTAAGCAGGCGGAAATAAGGCCGCAAGTTAATGGTATAATTACCCAGAGATTATTTGAGGAGGGTGCCTATGTAGAAAAATTGCAGCCCCTATATCAAATTGATGATCGACCATATCGTGCAGCCCTTTCGAGTGCGCAAGCTAACCTTCAGAGCGCACTGGCGACCGCAAAAGCAAGCGAGGCGAAGGAGGAGCGGTTTAAAAGGTTAATATCTAATAATACTGTTAGTGGGCAGGCTTATGATGACGCAAAAGCAGAATTTGATCAGGCTGTGGCTTCAATTTCTATTGCGGAGGCTGCAGTTACTACTGCACAGGTAAGTTTAGATTATACTAGAGTACTCTCCCCTATCTCAGGACGTATTGGAAAATCATCCGTAACGGAAGGTGCATTGGTTACTACAAATCAATTGGAAAGTTTATCAGTAATTACTCAACTTAACCCTATTTACGTTGATATAAATCAATCAGGTGCTGATGCGATGCGACTTCGGCAAGAAATAGTTGGTAAAAATATTCCGGTGAGTGTCCTTATAGATAAGGATCGTAATATTAGGCATCTGGAAAAGGGTGAATTAAAGTTCTCGGGTATTATTGTTGATGAAACAACGGGTTCTATTGGTTTGAGAGCTGTAGTTCCAAACTCTAATGACATTTTGTTGCCGGGATTGTTTGTCCACGCAATTATTGAGCTTGGAGAACAAGACGTGGTGTTGGTGCCACAACGTGCAAGTACAAGGCAAGCAGATGGTTCTCTCGCTATTTGGATTTTAGATAAGGATAATAAAGCTATTCCTAAAAACTTAGTTGTTAGCGGTTCATACCAAGATAAATGGATAGTTACGAATGGCGCTGAGGCTGGAGATACGGTTATTATAGAAGGCTACCAAAAAATAAGGCCTAATATGACTGTTTCTCCATCAGCATGGATTACACCTTAACGGTAATTTTTAAGTATCATTTATCTTATTGTAAAATTATATGGCCTGATAAGGCATTAGGAATTAAAATTATGGCTCGATTTTTTATAGAACGTCCAGTTTTTGCGTGGGTCCTGGCAATCGTTGTTATGTTAGCGGGAATACTTTCAATCCGTGGATTGCCTGTTGAGCTTTACCCGCCAGTTGCGCCACCTACAATAGCGGTTACTGCTTTTTATCCAGGTGCTTCTGCGCAGACGGTTGAGAATGCGGTTACACAAGTAATTGAGCAACGCTTAGTTGGCATTGATAATTTAAGGTACTTCACTTCTAATAGCCTCGACGGGTCCGCAATTATTACTCTTACATTTGAACCAGAAACTGATCCGGATATAGCGCAGGTACAAACACAAAATAAAGCACAGGCCGCACTTACGCAGTTGCCACAAGAAGTACAGGCACTTGGATTGACGGTTACAAAAGCTACAAGAAATTTTCTAATGGTTGTGGGTGTTTACGCGGAAACTGATGATATCACACAGGATCAAATAGGCGATATTGCTGTTACAATGTTTCAGGATCAAATATCTCGAGTGAATGGTGTTGGTAGTGTGCAGGTTTTTGGGGCTCAGCATGCGATGCGAATTTGGCTCAATCCAAATAAGTTACTCTCTTATAACCTCACGCCTCTAGATGTTCAGGATGCTGTTAGAGTGCAAAATACTGACGTGTCAGCCGGCCAAATTGGAGCATTACCCGCATTGGCAGGACAACAATTGAATGCGACTATTACTGCACAGTCACGGCTTCAAACCGTTGAAGATTTTGGTAATATAATTTTACGAATAAATACCGATGGATCTCAAGTAAGGTTAAGCGATGTAGCGCGTTTAGAGCGGGGTGCTGAAAATTATGCCGCAATAGTAAGGTATAAGAGGCGGTTAGCTGCCGGTGTGGCAATTAGTATGTCGCCTGGAGCAAACGCACTCGCAACCGCAGATGCAGTAAAAGCACGTGTCGAAGAACTTGCGGTATACCTACCCGAGGGAGTTAATTACGTCTATCCCTATGATACGTCACCCTATATCAAACTATCAATTAAGTCCGTTATAATTACATTACTTGAGGCAGTAGGGCTTGTGTTTTTGGTGATGTTTTTATTTCTTCAAAACTTGCGTGCAACACTGATACCCATGATTGCTGTTCCAATTGTTTTGCTTGGCACATTCGGTGTCCTGGCTGCATTTGGTTATTCGATAAATACCCTGACTATGTTTGCAATGGTACTAGCTATTGGTCTTTTAGTGGATGATGCGATTGTTGTGGTAGAGAATGTTGAACGCATTATGAGTGAAGAAGATCTATCCCCAAAAGAGGCAACTAAGAAATCGATGGATCAAATTACCAGTGCTCTTGTTGGTATTGCTATCGTTCTGTCTGCCGTATTTATTCCTATGGCATTCTTTGGCGGTTCAGCAGGGGTTATTTACAAGCAATTTTCGATCACCATTGTGTCGGCAATGACTTTGTCTGTTTTTGTTGCACTCATTCTTTCTCCTTCACTATGCGCCACATTCCTTAAGAATGATCACACTGGGCAGAGGCGTGCTGACAAAGGTTTCTTTGGCGCATTTAATAGAAATTTTAATAAAGTGCGTATTTTTTATCAGGAAAGCACTTCATATATGGCGCGTCGAATGGCACGTTTTTTCATGATTTATGCCGTTCTTGCAGGTGGATTGGTTTATATTTTCTCTACACTTCCCACATCTTTTTTACCAAATGAAGATCAAGGTATAATGCTTATGCTCGTTAATACACCTCCCGGTGCTACATCAGAAAGAACGATGGAGAGTGTTAAAAAAATTGAAAATTATTTTTTAGATGACCAAGAAGAAAATGTTGATCGTATTTTTACAATAACTGGCTTTAGTTTTGCGGGGCAAGCTCAAAACAATGGTATGGGGTTTGTAGGTTTAAAGGATTGGTCTGAACGTAAAAGACCAGACCAAAGTGTTTTTGCTATATTTGCGCAAGCGTTTGGAGCACTTTCGCAGGTTAAAGACGCCACTGCCTTTACTTTTTTCCCACCACCTATTCAAGAACTTGGTAACGCATCTGGATTTGATTTTCATATAGTTGATAGGGCCGGTCTTGGTCATGATACTTTGATGAGGGCTCGCAGTCAGTTGCTAGGTGCTGCAGCACAAAACTCTTCATTAGCAGGGGTCAGACCCTTTGGTCTTGATGATGTGGCACAACTAAAGGTCGATATCGATAGTGAAAAGGCATCTGCACTTGGAATTGCTTTGAATGATATCAATCGAACACTACAAATTGCTTGGGGATCAAGTTATGTAAATGACTTTCTTGATAATGGTAGAATTAAGAGAGTTTATATGCAGGCTGATGCAGAATTTCGCATGGCACCGGAAGACTTGAATGAGTGGTACGTAAAAAATAACCGAGGCGAAATGGTACCTTTTAATAACTTTTCAACTACTAGGTGGGAATATGGTTCTCCTAAGTTAGAACGATTTGGCGGAATAGCGTCCTTGAACTTCCAAGGATCTCCCGCACCCGGCGTAAGTTCAGGTGCCGCAATGGACGAAATTGAGAAAATTGTTGCTACACTTCCTTCCGGTATTGGCATTGAATGGTCTGGTCTTTCTTATGAAGAGCGTCAAGCGGGGGCACAGGCATCGGCTTTATACGCAATATCAGTATTAGTTGTGTTTCTATGTCTTGCCGCACTTTATGAAAGTTGGGCAGTACCACTTGCTGTGATGCTGGTTGTGCCGCTTGGGGTTCTTGGGGCTGTTATAGCAAGTAAAATTTTTGGTATGGCCAATGACGTTTATTTTCAGGTGGCACTCCTTACCACAGTTGGACTAGCGGCTAAGAATGCCATTCTTATTGTTGAGTTTGCTAAAGCGCTTCATGATGAGGGTTTAAGCCTGATGGAGGCAACTGCCATTGCAGCACGTCGTCGTTTTAGACCGATCATAATGACATCAATGGCCTTTATACTCGGGGTGACCCCGCTGGCTTTAGCAACTGGTGCAGGAGCAGGAAGTCAGAATGCTATTGGTATAGTGGTTATGGGCGGTATGCTTGCGGCAACATTCCTTGCTATTTTCTTTGTACCAATGTTTTACATAGCTGTGGAACAAATGTTGCATGGAATAAAATCTAAAGATAAGGATGACCTGATTACTTAAGGATCAGTATAATAAGATATTATTTTTTTGTTTTTGATACTTTGTTATAAAGGAAGTTCTTGAATTATTTATCTAATGCTTAAACAACGGTTGTTGTTTATTTAGATTGATGAACCCTTGATTATAATAACAATAAAAATTTAGTTCAAAAAAAGCATCTAGAAACAACTTTCTAGATGCTTTTTTCAATATGATTTTCGTTTTTTAAGCGTTTGCTTTTTTCATATAGCTAAACATGAGATTAGCCATTGTAGCACTGACAACTAGTTGACCAACATTCATAATAATACGGTTAATATCCATTGCACCAATTGCTCCGGCCATAGCGCCTGTTATAAGAAGGTAACTCACTGTTCCTACTACAGAACCTACTGCCAGCAATATCATTGTTGGCACGTATCCTTTAATACCTTCTACTAAAATTGATAAAAGGTCGTCACCACCTGTGGAACCCGCACCAAGTGCAATAGCAATTAGTGCACCCATCCAGTAATCATCATCGAGATTACCCATGTTAGCTAGTGCTGTATTTTCCCCTAAAATAAACCAAATGGCTAGGCAGATAAAGCCTCCCCCCATTAATACATATTTGTTTTTCATAATTTTTTTCCTGTTTTTATTAAGCTTGTTTATATTTAGTGTGAAAAAACGTTACTCTGAGTTAAAAGAATTGTCAAATTATACTTAATTCCGAAGTTAAAAAAATTCTTCAAAATGAAGAGGGAATAGAGATTACCTATGCCAGTACAAAAAATGGCAAGGAAAAAACCATTACGGGTGATTATTGTATTTCAACCATTCCCCTTCCTATACTTTCTAAAACAGAAAACAATATTGAATCTTGAGATGATAATAACATATTGCTTAAATAAACAAAAGAAAGATATCATGCGTTTTCACACACTCTGGGCCGAAAGAAGACTCTCGAAAAATATATAATTTCCTTTCCTATTATAATAAGGTTAGGATAATAGTTCTTTCAATATTTCATAGTGATTGTGTATTGAAAGGGGGACTAACTTAAGAATAACAATTTAATATAGAGGGAAAATTATGAATAAAAACGAGCTTATTGCGAGCGTGGCTGGATCAGCTGGAATATCAAAAACAGATGCTGCTAACGCTGTTGATGGATTTTTTGATGCTATCTCAAACAACTTAGCGGCAGGAGGAGACGTCAGATTAGTTGGGTTTGGTACTTTCAGTGTCGCAAATAGAGCAGCATCAGTTGGACGTAACCCACGCACTGGAGAAGCAATCCAGATTGCTGCTGCTACAAGGCCTAAATTTAAGGCTGGCAAAGGCTTAAAGGATGCTGTGAATAAATAATTACATATTTACCTAATACACCAAAAAGAAATAGGCTAGGTCCTTGGGGGAAAGACCTAGCCTACTGATCCGTATGAGCATGAATACTCGTTTGGATAATTTACTTTATAATCTCTTTTTTAAATCTTGTGACCCCAACTCTGAGTGTCTGCTGCACAAACCATGGCTAGAGTTCTCCTATGTGAGCTTTCTGTTGAACAAATAATAACATTTAAATTTAGAGGCGTTATTGTGAACAATTGAATTATTTAATTTGAACAACTACATTTCCAATGACTTCACCACTCTCAACGGCTTCATGGGCTCTTGCTGTATCAGACAAATCATGTATTTCAGTTAATCCCCTACTTTTCATTCATAGTACGCAATCACCATAAAATTGCAATTTCAATTAATTGTTTGCATCATAATTTGACGCGTACAGAAAGTTTAAGTTCAGCTCCAGATTAAACACCATAAACATTAATAAACTGGAGCCTGCAGTAATATACCACATTGCTTCATAAAGTACGGATAACCAATATAGTTCTGTTAGCTTCGACCCTTGGGGTAACCTTGGGGTGTTTATATGACCATTACCCTTGACGTAACCTCGGTGTAACCTCGGGGTAACCTTGCTGTTACATTGGGGAACCTTTGTGTGTTTAGTAAGGTGTAGATTGGCTTATTTTTTCTTTATCTGCTCCAACCGATACGTTTTCCATAAATCAGCCCTTCGCCTTTTGATTTCCTTGCTCTATTGCACCCTTGTCATCTCTATCACAATAATTAGGTAATCAAACGGTCATTAAGCCTTGTTTTAGAGTCACCAGTGCGCGGAATGAGATTTTATGAGTATTTCCCTGCAAATGCCTCTTCGGGCTTGTACGAGTCAGAATTGCATACTAAGTGTAGAAGTAGTTAAGTATAGAGATATATAAACTAGAAGGTACTAGTGGCTGGACACTAGAGGTTATTAACGATCAGGGAACTTCTATAGTAGAAGATGAAGATTATGAAGAGGAGGAAGGTGATTTCGAAGATCAGGCTGAGAATCCGACTTTAATTGAGATAAAACAGTTACAGCACCAACTAAAGGAAAAACAAACATCTACGCAAACTCTATTGACTTGGATTTTTCTTTTGTTAGTTGCTATATTTATAAAACTTTTATTTTGGTGATTTACGCGAGCGTGGAAAACTGAATAGTTCATTCGAATACGAAGCAACGAAAAGGCGCAATCCTGCCTCAAAAACTTGATTATGGGCTATATGTAATTGTCCAAAAAAATGTTAATATATAAGGGAAGGTATTAATTTAAAATAGGCTTAAAATAATGGCGACACCAAAGAGAAATAGGTCACATCCTGACGACCCTGCTTTTGAAAGAACAAGGG
>JABGYD010000081.1 GCA_018675425.1 Kordiimonadaceae bacterium | reverse complement strand
CGCCAAAATATAATTTAGAAAAAGGACTGAAAGAAACACTCGACTGGTACAAAAAGAACGGTTATATGTAAAAACGTTCTGTAATAGATTTTTATGAATATAGTTTATAAGTTATCCAGCCTCTTAAGAAGGTATAAATATGATACAAAGTACAAATGAAATTTTTGATCAAATTTGCGAACTTATAGTTCCTTTTAATCAGAAAAAAATTTTAATCCTAACCGATACTACATTTGCTACAGACTTAGAACTAGACTCTCTTTCTGTTATGGATATGTTAGCGGCTATTGAAGATCACTTTGACGTCACTGTGCCCCTCAATATTCTTCCCGATCTTGAAACTGTTGGACAAGTAGCAGTGGCGTTAAAAAAAATACTTGATGATGAACATAAAACTTGCGGATAATGTAATACCCATGACTACAGATCTTTTTGAAAAATTCGATAGTATTATAGCTGAATACAGTCAACTTCCAACTGGCCCACTCAATCCATTTACGGTAAGTATGGATACTGTCGTCTCCCCAACAGAAGCCATTATCAATGGTAAAAAAACAATTCTTGCTGGGACTAATAACTATATGGGGATGACCTACAACAAAGAATGTATGTTAGCTGCTCAGAATGCCCTAAATGATTTTGGAACAGGTACTACTGGGTCACGTGTTTTAAACGGAACCTACAACGGACATAAAGAACTTGAAGAGACACTAAAAGATTTTTATCAAACTGACCACGCAATTGTTTTTTCTACAGGATATCAGGCAAACCTTGGTATTATTTCTACTTTAGCAGGCCCAAAAGACTATGTTGTAATCGATGCTGATAGTCATGCCAGTATCTATGATGGTTGTTCAATGGGTAATGCCACTATCGTCAGATTTGCGCACAACGACCCTGAAAACCTTAATAAAAGGTTAGCGCGTATCCGGCGAAAAGACCCTAAGGCAGGTATCCTTGTAGTGATTGAAGGCATTTACAGCATGCTTGGTGATCAAGCGCCAATAAAAGAACTAGCAGAAGCTGCAAAAAAACATGACGCAGTTGTACTGGTAGATGAGGCTCATTCAATTGGCGTTTTTGGAAAGACCGGTCGTGGCGTCGCTCAGGAACAGGAAGTAGAACATTTAGTAGACTTTACCCTGGGTACATTCAGCAAAAGTGTTGGAACTCTTGGTGGTTATTGTGTTTCTAACCATCCAAAATTTGAAATATTACGACTTGTTTGTCGCCCTTATGTTTTCACTGCCTCCCTCCCTCCATCTGTAGTTGCATCAGCTAATAAAGCATTAGAACTAATTAAAGACAGTGGATTAAGGGTTAAACTACTAAATAACTCTATGCGTCTAAATAAAGGACTTAGTAACGCGGGCTTTAAAATGGGAACGACTGGTAAGAGCCCAATTGCTGCTATTGTTGTCGACGACAAGAAAATTGCCATCGCTTATTGGCAGCATATGATGGATGAAGGTGTTTATGTAAACCTTGCAGTCCCTCCAGCGACGCCAAACGGATTAAATCTAATGCGTTGCAGTCTTTCAGCCGCCCATAGTTTTGAACAAATAGACTATATGTTAGAAAAGTTTGTTGCTGTTGGTAAAGAACTGGGAGTGCTTGACTAACCAAGATGAATAAAATTAATATTTTCCGTTTTTGATATTAGAAGTTCACCGTTAAGCCCAGTTTCATAAAAACAACCATCAACAACAAAACTCTTATTAAAAACAAGTCGAGCATGTTCAATCTCTGTAACTACATGTCCTGGTAACGCACGCTCCCCATAATATCCCTTAAGCATTTCTTTACCAGTATTCATAATAGCGTCCTTAGTATTTTCAACACTAAGAAAATTGAGAGTATTAGCTAAATTTTTAATGGGGAATTTAGTACCCAAGAAAATCCAATCTAGACTGCTAAGAAGTACTATAAAATAACTCCCAACTACCGCACCACGTTGATTGCGGTTTATACGTATCATATTACCTATATTATCGGATCTTTTTGAACTTATATAAGCCCTATAAAGTAAAGAAAAAATAGTTGAATAGTTTTGTATAAGTCTCCTTAATCCATTTTTATAGAGTGTTCTCTTGAAAAGTGATCTCCAATTAGTAATTTCCCCAGCACAAAAATAAAGTCCATATAATTTTCCAACATGCAGGGCGCCCTCAATTTTAATCAATGGCACCTTGACAAGATGATTAAGAAGGCTCCCAGCTTTGTGTTTTTGAAGAATATGTTTAAGGTCCTGATAAGGATTAGAGGAGGTCGCACCAAAACTTTGTGAAATAAACCTCTCGTCATCACTAGAAAGAACAGAAAGTGGAATTTGAACATTACCGAAAGGTTTTTTCTCAATAATATATTCAAATGTCGCTGACGAAAGAGCTTGACCGCCAATAATAACCATCGCAGTAATATTACATTCATTAAACCTAAACAAAGCTTCACCAATATCCATAAAACTCTTCACTTCATAGTGAATAATGCCTGAACCTTTTTCCTTAATAACATTCCTTACTTTTTCCATTTCATTTTTGTTATGAAAGGATTCGGGACTGCTCAAAATAGCGATCGTATCCAAAGTAATTATCCTAGTTTAGTTCCCAAGTAATATGGTAACAAGTATTATACTAGATTCAAAAATATTTAAATGATTTTACTGCATATTGACCATTAAAATTGTAGTATCTATAAAAACCGTATATTATTTTTCTACATACCATTACTGTAAGATATGAAGATATCAATAAAATTTAATACTCTTGTCGTTAAATGAGCTATAAAAATAAATAAGGTAATTATCGAGTAGACATAATTAATGTTTAATAAGATTGATATTTATATTTTTAAGAACACAGCAGTCCCTTTGATTGCCACATTGGGAATTTCAGCACTGCTACTGTTACTTGAAAAAATGCTTTCACTTTTTGACTTTGTAATTAATCAGGGAGGACCGATAGATATTGTTTGGCAAATGCTTGGCAACTTGATGCCCCAATATTTAACACTCGTATTACCACTGGCAATGTTTTTAGGTGTGCTTCTTACTATAAGAAAATTTGCCCTTAGCAGCGAACTTGAAGCTTTTTTAGGTTGTGGCATTAGTCTTCACAGGCTTCTCGTTCCATCAATCATTATCGCTGTTCTTCTCTTAATTATAAATATTTTAGTAGTTGGCTTCGTCCAACCTTATAGCAAGTACGCCTATGAAGAGCTCATATTTGATGTTAGAAGTGGTGCCCTCGGTGCAGCGATTAAGTCGAATGAGTTTACAAATCTTGGTGATGGACTGACCTTGAGAATTGAAGAATCCCAAAATTCAGGGCGTGAGTTAATCGATATTTTTGCGCAAAAAGAAGATGCGGATGGACATATTTTTTCAGTGAGTGCTAAGAAGGGTAATTTTTTTGCTTCCCCAGATCAAAAATATATTATTCTCCGATTATTTGATGGCACTATTATCGATTTTGATGCAAGTCAAAATAGGCCGCGTATTCTCAATTTTGATATGCATGATTTACCTCTTGAAGTTCCTATGTTCAAGCAATTTAGAACCCGCGGTAACGAGGCATCAGAAATGACTATTTCAGAATTATGGCTTAAACGAAATACTGGGGATAGTGCTATTATCGCAACCATTCATTCACGTTTAGCGCGTGCAATTTCAATTTTAATAGTCCCTTTTCTTGCTGTTCCCCTTGGTCTTGTAGCAAAGCGGTCCGGTCGAGCACTTGGTATTTCGGTTGGTGTTTTTATTCTTTTATTTTACCATAAAGTTCTTGAGTTTGGCCTCGACTTTGCCACAGAAGGTATTTTTAGTCCCTGGCTTACTATCTGGCTTCCGGCACTTATATTTATTTTAGTTACATCACGCCTGTATTACGTTGGCGCATATCAGGTAGGTGGCGTACCACTGCAAAACCTTGAAATAATTTTCGACATTATTACCGAAAAAGCAAAAAAATTATTTGGGCAAAAAAGAATGAAAAATTGACATGATTGAACGTGTTATTAGCTACGGCGGACATTTTGGTAAAATCCTTAACCCAAGCAGTATGGATGTATATTTAGCAAAAATATTTGCTGTTAGATACACTATTATTCTTGTTGGGCTCATTTCTACATTGCAAATGCTTGATTTGCTTGCAAAGTCAGAAGAAATACTTGCTGGGAAGGGAGCTAGCTACGCCGACCTCTGGAGTTACGTAAAACTTAGAACTCCACATTTAATTTCTCTTTTTTCTCCATTTGTGGCTCTTCTTACCTCGGTATTAACCCTTTCAGTACTGAACGTACATAGTGAAATTGTTGTAATGAAGGCTGCAGGTTGGTCCGCATTTCGCATAATAATTCCCTTAATGATTGTGTCACTCTTTATTGCTACATTAAATTTTGTTTTTTCAGAAACTGTAACAGTCCATGCTCGTGCAGAACTGAGAAATTGGGAAGGTAATAACTTCGATGCTGATATTCCTCCTGCACCAAATGCGGTTTATGATACATGGGTAACAGATGGGCAAAATTTAGTTAAAGCAGAAAGTGCAAATAGAAATGGAAGCATCCTTCTTCTTGATCAAATTACCCAATATATTAGAGATAAAGATAAAAATATTACCAATAT
>JABGYD010000093.1 GCA_018675425.1 Kordiimonadaceae bacterium | reverse complement strand
ACAATCCCTACTGATGTATCCTGTGATAGTTGTGAAGGTACTGGAGCTGAGGATGGCAGTGAACCAACCTCCTGCACTACCTGTAATGGAATTGGTAAAGTTAGAAGCCAGCAAGGATTTTTTATGGTTGAAAGAGCCTGCCCTTCTTGTCAGGGTAATGGCTTAGTAATTGAAAATCCATGTATTCCGTGTAATGGTAGTGGTAAGAAGCAAAAGAATAAAACCTTAGATGTTAAAATTCCAGCTGGGGTTGAAGAAGGTACCCGAATAAGATTAACTGGTGAAGGTAAAGCTGGAACACGAGGTGGTCCAAGTGGAGACCTTTATATTTTCATAGACATTGAATATCACCCAATATTTCAAAGAGATGGCTCAACAGTATTCTGCGAAATACCAATTCCAATGACCACTGCAACATTAGGTGGAATTATTGAAGTTCCGACGGTTGGAAGCAGACGAGTAGAAGTAAAAATACCTGCTGGTACGCCAACTGGGAAGCGTATCAAAGTTTCTGGCAAAGGAATGCCTATTCTAAATAGAGGTGCTCACGGAGATATGGTTATTGAAGTAGGAGTTGAAACACCTGTTAACTTAAGTAAAAAGCAAAAAGAATTACTTCGTTCTTTCGCTAACGACTGTGGAGACAATGTAAGTCCTGAAGCTTCTGGTTTTTTCAATAAAGCCAAGGAACTCTGGGAAGATATTACTGAATGATAAATTCAAAATATCAATAAAATAATATTTATTTTTATTTACAAAAATAATTAATTTTCATATTTAAATTCAATTTGTTAATATCTTTTCTGGACTGGCACAGCGAGAATATTGCAAGCAAAAATCATGACTTTACATAACAAACCAAGTACCTGATGAAACCGTCAACTAATAGAGGCATATAATGGTCACTAAAATCAGATTAACCCAATTTAGTCATGGTGCGGGGTGTGGCTGTAAAATTGCCCCTGATTTACTCGAGACTTTTTTAAAAACCAACTTTATTCCCATACCCGATGCAAACTTACTAGTAGGCAATAGCACTAAGGATGATGCAGCAGTTTATGATCTTGGTGACGGTAGCGGAGTTATAAGTACTACAGACTTTTTTATGCCGATTGTTGACGACCCCTTTGAATTTGGTCGAGTAGCCGCAGCCAACGCCATCAGTGATGTTTATGCCATGGGCGGTGAACCTTTAATGGCTATTGCGATCTTGGGCTGGCCCATTAACACTCTCGGCGCCGATGTGGCGCAACAAGTTATTGATGGGGGGCGTCACGCCTGCAGAAACGCCGGGATTCATCTGGCAGGTGGTCATTCGATTGATGCTCCAGAGCCTATTTTTGGTTTGGCTGTCACTGGGCGGGTACAGATTGAAAAGTTGAAAAAAAACTCCACTGCAAAAAGTGGTGATCTTTTGTTTCTCACTAAGCCTCTCGGTGTGGGCATTTTGACAACTGCTGAAAAACAAGGAAAATTACACTCTGATCATAGTCGTTTAGCCGTAGAGAGCATGATGCGTCTAAATACAATTGGCGTTAAATTAAGTGCGGTGAAGGGCGTGACCGCTATGACTGATGTCACGGGTTTTGGTTTATTAGGGCATTTACTTGAGATTTGTCAAGGTAGTGAACTTAAAGCAAAGCTAGATTTAAACGCAGTGCCTGTTTTAAATAGTGCTGTTTATGACTACATAGACCTAGGCTGTGTATCTGGTGGCAGCCAACGTAACTGGCAGAGTATTAAGAACTTCGTATCTAGAATAGACCCAAAGACACAAGCATTGCTATGCGACCCACAGACTAGTGGCGGTCTATTAGTTTGCGTCGAATCCCACGCCGTTGATGAAGTTAAGGCCTTGCTTAAAGCGGCAGACTGTTATCAGCATCCCATAGGAAAGCTTGAAGATTTTGTAACAAATCGGCCTAGGATAGAGTTCACATCTTGAATCATTTAAGCCTACCCCTTACCGCTGAATATCAATCTTTGCTATTGGCTAATATCCCCATGATTGACGTTCGTGCGCCCATTGAATTTATAACCGGTAGCCTCCCATATGCTACAAACTTACCCCTTATCCTTGACGATGAACGTCATGAAATCGGCATATGTTATAAGAAAAAAGGGCCGAAAGCCGCACTGGCTCTCGGTCATGAACGAGTTAATGGCACAGCAAAGAACAAGAGAATAGAGGCCTGGAAATTATTTTTAACCAAGCACCCTAATGCCGTTCTCTATTGCGCTCGAGGTGGTCTGCGCTCTCAGTTGAGCCAACAATGGCTTGCTGATGCCGGTATTACTTGCCCGCGTATAAAGGGTGGTTATAAATCACTGAGAGCCTTT
>JABGYD010000090.1 GCA_018675425.1 Kordiimonadaceae bacterium | reverse complement strand
GCAGAACAAGACCACCCTAGGGCTCAGTATAATTTAGGCGTCATGTACTTACTTGGTACTGGCGTCGACAAGTCCTATGATGAGGCCAAGAAATGGCTCCAGTTGTCCTACGCAAATGGGTTTGATGAAGCTGAAACGTTCTGGAATGAGAATCAACTTTGGAAATATTAACGCTTATTTAAATTACCTAGCAAACTACTATTAGGGGTAAAAATAAACCATAGTTTAATCAGGGTTTAGAAAAAACTTTTTTTATGGTATATTTGCTGACATTAGGGTCTTATGCTAAAATCACCTAAACCTTGTTTCATTTAATGAATCAAGCCAAGAATTAATGAATTATAAAACAGGAAAATAAAATGAAAACGATAAAGACAATGATTAAAGATACAAAGAAAAAAGCTTTTACGCTAATTGAGCTTTTAATCGTAGTTGCAATTATTGGTATTCTTGCTGGAGTTGGCGTTCCAATGTACAACGGCTATATGGCTACTGCCAAGGTGCAAAGTACTGCAACAAACCACGCAAACGTAAAATCTTTTGTAGCTTCAACGCTTACTAAATGCTCTGCAGGTTCAACATATGTTATGCTGGGGAGTGATAACCGACAATGTAGTCAAAGTGCGAGCGCGTGGGCTAGTTATTTCAGAACATACTTTAACTCTATTAACAAGAACCCATATGGAGGTGGTGCGTACGTTACCACAACTTCTTCAAGTCCTGTGAAAGGTGCAACTGGTATTGGTTATAGTGGCAATCGCATTTGGTTAAGAACAAATATTGGTACTGAAGCTGGTGGAAATGCCTACTCTCCAGCTTCTGGCTATGATTACATTACAAAAGAGTAATATTATCATTTTTAGAGAAAATATTAAAACCCGCTTTATGGCGGGTTTTACACTTATAGAACTTCTTATTGTGGTTGCTATAATTGGTATTTTAGCGGGTGTTGGCGTGCCAATGTACAACGGCTATATTCAAGGCTCCAAAGAAGATGTCGCCAAGAATAATCTGAGGTCAATTGCATTAATGGAGGCTAGCTACTTTTCTGATAATAATAGTTACTATCTTTCTACTAGCACTACAAACATTAATACCAATCTATTTAACAAAAATACGCTAGACCTGAATGGTGACTATGATTACCGGGTTTTAAATCACGCTAGTGGGTTTCAGGCAGTTGCAGTGCCTAAAAGCGGCCAGAGCGTAACGAAGTTCTGCCTCACTGGGAACAATGATTTAAAGAGTGGTGGTCAGTGCCCTTAGGATTTTGATAGCCCAGGTAGATACTTAAAATGTATCTCCCATGGCAAACATTGGGGTGTACATCGCAACCAATATCCCGCCTACCGTAACACCCATAAAGACCATCATTATTGGCTCAAGCATAGCGGTCAGTTTTTCAATTACAATATCCATCTCACCCTCATAATAGCTCGCAATTGAGCCATACATTTCTTCCATATTACCGGTCCTCTCACCAACAGAAACAAGGGCCACAAAAGAAGCAGGAAAGATATTTGGGGTTTTTTCAAATAACTGAGATAACGGCTCCCCTGAAAAAACGCCGCGTCGCACGTTCACCATCGCATCCTTGATCACAAGATTATTGCTGGCACTCGCTGCAATATCCAAAGCCTCCATTTCAGGAACCCCTGCGGCTCTCAAGTTACCCTGAATCATCGCAATCTTAGAAATAGATGATTTAAGAACTAAACCCCCAAATAGGGGTAATTTTAGGACTAATTTATGCCACGCCATCTTAATCTTAAAGTTTTTATTGATTGCAAATGATGCAGACATGAATATAACCACTATTGAAATTGCAAGGACGCCGCCTTTTAGTGGGTTTCGCAGAAAGTTACTAATGTTAACAACGGCCTGCGTTGCAGCTGGAAGGCCGCCAGCCTTACCTGCAAACATTTCTTCGAATACAGGAACAACAAAAACAAGCATCAAAGTAACCACCGCCATGGCCACAATTAAAAGAATCATTGGGTACATCATTGCGCCCTTAATACTGCTTTTAATTTTCTCCTGCTTCTCCATATTAATTACTAATTTAGACAAAAACAGCTGCACCTTACCACTCGACTCTCCAGCCCTAAGAAGATTGATATAGATATTATCAAACGCTCCAGGAAATTTCTCAAAAGAGTCCGACAGTGTGTTACCTGTCTCAACAGATTGATGAATATCATTGACAATCAACCTAAACCCTTTATGCTCTGTTTGGAGCTCGATCATCTTAATGCTTTCAAGAATTGGCAATCCAGCGCGAACCATGGTTTCGAACTTTTTGGTAAAAGTAATGACCTCTGTGATGGGGACTTTTTTTGGAATCTTTTGTACTTTTTTTGACGCTTTTGCCTCTTTTTTTACTTTAATGACATCTTCTTTCCCGGATACTTTTTCTAAAGAAGTAATAATAATCTTATCTTCCTTTAACTTAAAAGCTGCCTCATCTTTATTGATAGCAACAATCTTGCCTTCAGTATACTTATTACCGAGTATGCCTTTATAAGAGTACGTTACTGCCATATAT
>JABGYD010000085.1 GCA_018675425.1 Kordiimonadaceae bacterium | reverse complement strand
TCCTTAAGCAATGGATATAGCTTGCGAAAACGCTTATATTCTTCATCATAGGCATTTTTGTGTTGAATATTGGGTGCTATTTCTTTGGCAAAAATCGGCGGCGTCATAATCTCAACTGGATTGGCTCCTGTAGTTGCACACAAAGCTAGCCTTGCCGCTCCCAAAGCAACAGCGAAATCACTATTCTTTGGTAATAAAAGTGGCACACCTAAAACAGTAGCAATGAGTTCGCACCAATAATGCGAATCCGTCCCGCCACCAATTGCTATTAGCTTATCAAATTTAACACCTGCAACCTGCAGTTCTTCAAAGCTATCACGCAGACCAAAAGCAACACCACTGAGCACAGCATGAGTTATATCTTCAGTGCTAGTGTTAGCACTAAGACCTAGAAAACCACCACGGACAGCGGCATCGTTATGCGGGGTGCGTTCACCGCTTAGATAAGGTATAAATTGGATTTTTCCAGGGGCTTGTAACTTCAAACCCAAGGCCTTAGTGAGTTCCGTTGGTTCTTTACCTATCAGAAGCGATAGCCAATTTAGACTAGCTGTGGCTGAAAGCATTACCCCCATTTGATACCAATGATGAGGGATGGCATGACAAAAAGTATGCACAGCAGTTTTAAAAGCTGGGGCATAACCACTTCGTGCTGTCAAAATTACGCCAGATGTGCCTAATGACACAAAACTTTGTCCTTCGCGCAGTACGCCAATACCACAAGCGGCGGCGGCATTATCTCCAGCACCACCAGCAACATAAACAGGTGCTGACAAACCCCATTTTTTTATTAGCTCTAAACGAAGTTCACCAGCCTTAGCATCGCCTTCAATTAAGCGTGGCATTTGATCAAGCCGCATATTCGACACTCTAAGCAAATAATCAGACCATTGCCGCCTCCCAGTATCAAGCCAAGCAGTGCCAGAACTGTCAGACATATCAGCCACATAATCACCCGTCAAATAATAATTAAGGTAGGCTGCAGGTAACAAAACTTTAGCGATTCGCTTGAAATTGCTAGCTTCATTTTTTCGAAGCCATGCAAGCTTGGGAGCGGTAAATCCTGGAAAAACAATATTACCCGACAGCTGTCGAACTTTATCTGTTTGGTCTAATTTCACTGCCTCCTTTGCTGACCTGGTGTCATTCCATAATATACAAGGACGAATGACTGTTCCTGACCCATCAAGTAGAGTGGCACCATGCATATGACCCGCTACTGCAATTCCACGAACATAAGCAAAGTTTGGATACTTTACACTGAGTTCCAACATTGCACTTTCTAAAGCTGTTATCCAATCAGCTGGATTTTGCTCAAACCAACCTGTTTTTGGTTGAGATAGTGGATAATTGTACGTGGATGAGCCAATTGACTGGCCATTGTCGTCAATCAGCAATGCGCGTAGCCCGGATGTTCCTAGATCAATGCCGATAAAAGCCATAAGTTAAGCCCTGAATTATATAAATTTACACCTTTGTTAAATAATGTTTAATCGTTGCACTCAATCCATCAGACCAAATCATCAAAAGCCACTGGTCAAAAGCCACTATAAAATCACTATTAGTTGAAATATTTTTATCATATATTTTTTGTTCAATCCAACACTTTGGATTTTTTTTTGCCTCTTTGGCAACCGCTACCAGTTTATCCCAAGTAGGATCATTTGCTTCAATAAGACTCTCATCCTCTCGTGTTCCATAACACATTCTTGCCCAAATTGCCTCAATTAAAGCCAAGCCTTGAATAGATATATTTTTAGATAAACATTGCCTCACTATTGGTAATACAAAGCCTGGGTGACGGGCAGATCCATCAAAGGAGACCCGACGTACGGTATCTACCATGGCAGGGTTGGAAAACCTCTCGGCAATAAAATCAACATATTGTCTTGGCGTTACATTAGGAACAGAGTTAACATGCGGAATAACCTCTTCAATATGCACCTTATAGAATAATTCCTTAATAAGAGTATTATTCATACAGGCTGAAATAGTTTTAATTGATAACAGTTCACCAGCATTTGCAACAAATTGATGTCCTGCATTTAAAATTCTAATTTTCATTACTTCGTAGGAGTGCACATCAGAGGTAAATGTTACTCCTACATTCTCGAGATGAGGACGACCTGCACAAAAGTCATCTTCAATAACCCATTGCCTAAAGTTTTCATGGGTAACAGGTGCTTTATCGTCAATACCAAACTGCTGCACCAATTCAAGCTCTTTATCTCCAGTAGCAGGCACAATACAATCAACCATAGAATTTGGAAAACTACAATTTTCATCAATCCATGTCGCCAGTAATGGGTCAGACAAGTTTGCCAATGATACAATCGTATTACGCAAAATATTACCGTTTCCTTGGAGGTTGTCGCAACTCAATCCCGTAAACGGACCAACACCACTCTCTTTTCTGTGCTTTAAGGCAGCAATCATAGCACCAAAGGCTGTGTGCGGAGTATTTGGGTTTTTTGCGTCATGTAATATATCGATGTGAGTATTGTCAAATTCGTTAGTCACAGGGTCTAAATAATAGCCACTTTCTGTCACCGTCAAAGAAACAATTTTGATTGTTGGATCTTTCATACGAACAATAAGAGAAGTGTTATTACTATTTATTTGTTCATAGTCAATCATAGAGCCTACAATTTCTACTGATTTAGAGGTTGGCTTAAGTTCAATTAAAGTTGTTAAGCAATCTTGCTTGATTAATTTCTCTCTTTGACTGGCGTCAAATTCTCTTACTCCAGCGCCGACTATAGCCCAATTATAATCGATGCCTGTTTCAAAAAGCCTATGCAAATACCAAGACTGGTGTGCACGATGAAAATTACCAACACCAATATGAACAATACCTGGCGATAGCTTATTACGATTGTATTTTGGTTTTTTTATGTTCTCGGGTAGTGAGGCCAGTGTATTGTTCGATAGTTTCATTGTTATTTATAAGGTAAGGTTGATTTAGTGATGGCAATACCAAGAAATTCAAGCGCAGTATTTTATTATTTTATCGGCATTATCAAAGGATTCTTTTGCAATTAGTTTTGCGTTTATATCGTCGTTCTGCCTGACTCTTTTCAATGCTTGATATTCAGTCAAACCAGTTGCTACATGTCGTTTAGCAACACGAGCATTACTAACTTCTATTGGTATATCTAATAACCATGTTTCATCAAATAGCTTTCTTATTGAACGCCAAGGATCTGAATTAAGGAGTAAATAATTTCCTTCAACCAGTATTATTTTATGATCAGTAGATAAGTGTATTGCCTTTTCAATTGGGTCTTTTATGCCATGGTCAAAACTGGGAAAAATCCCTGACCGAGATTTACGTGCTGTAGTAAGATCATCAAAAAACTTTTGAGAATTAAAAGTAAAAGGTGCTCCTCTATAAATATATGCTTGAGACGAATTTTTCATTTGGTCTAATTCGCTCCTGTAATAGTGATAGCCATCAAGGGGTATAACGACTAATAATTGTTTTAGTCGTATTTTTAGTAAATTTGCAAGTGTACTTTTTCCACTTCCCGGTGCGCCAGCCAAACCAATCCAAAACTGTGTTCCATTAACCATGCTTTTGGATTTTTCATACAATTCATCCACAATTTGATTATATATTTCCATGGTTTGGCCTTCTTAATTATCCCAAACAGCTTGAATTTTAAGACTGTCTTTAGGCGCACCTTGTTGCATACATGTTGCAATATCTTCGATAGTTAATTTATGTGTTACGATTTTTTCAAGTTCTGGAATGCAGTTATGAATAGTTACTAGTGCTTCTTTAATATTATGATGATTTAATGAATGAGAACCTGCAATAGTGAGCTGTCTGCGAAATATTTCAAAAGGGGAAATTTCTATTTTTGCATCTGGTGGACAAATACCTAGGTGCATAATTTTTCCGCCATCATGTACGTAGTTAATAAGCGTTTCTGCAACCTTTATAAGCCCTGTTGCGTCAACCACTAGATCAAATTCTTTGTTTAAATTTGCAAGATTTTCCTCAGTAGAGTGCACAGCATTAAATCCCATACTTTCTGCAAGTAATAGACGATCTGGATTAATATCTGTAAAGGTAATCTTTTTCGCGCCTTTATCTTTTGCTGCCAAAGCAAATAATAACCCGATAGGTCCAGCGCCAAAAATAAGTGCGTTATTAGAAGCTCCAGCATTAATAGTTCCAACACCATTTAACACGCAACCTAACGGTTCAGCAAGTGCTGCAATATGAAAAGGCAGGTCTCCAATATTATGAAGTGCATTTTGGTGGACTACAGAATATTGTGCAAATCCGCCATTGACAGTTACTCCATACGCGCCTAGAGTTTCGCACAAATGTGCATTATTTTTTTGACAAGACAAGCAATAACCACATTCAATATTAGGGTCGACCACTACATTGTCGCCAACTTTAATCTTGGTTACCTTATCACCAATTTGTACTGCAGTGCCGGCATATTCATGTCCAGGAACTAACGGAAATGCAGAAGAGCCATAGTTCCCTTGTAATACATCCAAGTCTGTATGGCACAAACCACTAGCACGAACTGCAATAAGAACTTGTTCTTTTTCTAAACTAGGGGTTTTAATATCTTGATAAGATATTTTATTTTTTTCTGTAAATACAATTGCTTTCATTTTAGAGCCTATTTTTTATATTTTTTTAGAAGTGTACTTTGTGATAATCCATATAAAGTATTAAATGGAATTATTGCACTGCCTAAAGCTCGTGCATCTTTCCCAATTGTGCCGCTTTCGATAGTTATAGGTTCGGTAGCCTCCCAATAAAAATCTTCAAATAAAATGATTAGTTTTGTATTTATTTCGCCCATTAGATTTTTACTTAAATGTGCATCAACAATAACTAAATTAGTACTTACAACAGAATTAACTGAGACTATAGACCATTTTATCCCTTCAAGAGCTTGCTCTAACCAAAAGTCAAACATTCGTCGAACTTCTGGCGGTAATTCTTTATCCATAATTAGCAGTTTTGAGTCGAACCCAGATCTTTTCAATTGCTGTTCTAAGGAGTTTAATGAGGCTACTTCGATTAATTGTTGATAGCCACTGGCAGTGTGTATTGGAATAGTTCCAATGGATGATGTGTATTTAAGGTCAGGGTTAAATAGTTGTCCATTTAACACCATAGCGCCACCAATAAAAGTTCCTAAATAGATGTATAACAAATTAGGATGATTATTAGCATTGCCTAAAAACATTTCTGCTAGACATGCTGCAGGAACATCATTCATTTTGGTTACTTCATATTGGGGAGCAAGTTCTTTTATTTCATTAACAATATTGATATCATCCCACTTGCTAAGAACATTAGTATCAGCTCCGAAAACCTCTGCCCATTTACTTAATTTATCTGGTTGTGCAATGCCGATTCCAACCAATCTTTGTTGTTGGTCAGGTGACAAATAATTAAATATTTTTTTTAGTGATTGAGTAATTTTTTTTAGAACAATTTGTACATCAGGAAAATCATATCTAGTCGAATATTGCTTTAGAATTTTGCACTTAAAGTCAATTAACGATATATCTAACTGGTGTCTTCCAATACTTATTCCAATAGAAAACGATGCTTCAGGATTGAGGCTGAAAGGCGCTGAAGGTTGACCCATTTTTCCATATATATAATCTTCTTGTAATACTATATTATTCTTGATAAAACGTTTAAAAATTAAGGATACAGTTTGCGGCGATAAGTGAGTTATACGTGCTATTTCAGCCTTAGTTAAAGGCCCTTGTTGACGCAATAAACTTATAATTGTATTTTCGTTATATTGCTTTAAACCTCCTTGATTACTCCCACGATGAGAGTGTAATGTTTCATTCATATTATTTAGTTATTGCTCCAATAGTGTTTTTTAAAAATGATGATTTTCTTGCACAATTATTTCCAAAAATTACAATGGTTTCTCCTTTTTTCATAGAGAAGCTACCGTTCTTGAATGCTTCAATGCCGCCATAGTTTTACACAAATTATCTACTTCTGGTATGCAGAGAGTCGTTAGTTTAATCATATTTTATTGCTTTTAGTTCGAAATTATATAAATTTAATTAAAAAATATTTTTCTAGTAAATAAATTATATTATAATCAAACCTACTAAATCACTTTGATTTAGTTAGTATTACACAAAAAAAACAATAATAGGAGTTAAATTAAAATGAATATACAAAAAACACTTTGCTTCACAGCAGCTTTAGCATTGAGTAATGCGGCATTATCTGCCGAAATTACTATTGCAAATGTTAATAATGCTGACATGATTACTTTACAGGAGCTTTCAACAGAATGGGAGGGCAAGACTGGCAATACAATTAACTGGGTTACTTTAGAAGAAAATGTGCTTCGTCAACGCGTAACAACAGATATCGCTACAGGCGGTGGCTCTTTTGATATTATGCTGATTGGTTCGTATGAAACACCAATTTGGGGTGCAAAAGGCTGGCTGGAGCCTTTAGATGATTTTGCTAATGATGCTAGTTATGATCTTGAGGATATATTCCCATTAGTTAGAGGTGGTTTATCTTCAAATGGTAGTCTTTATGCTGTACCTTTGTACTCTGAAACATCATTTACTTTTTATCGGACAGATTTATTCAGACTAGCAGGTATTCCAGTACCAACTGAACAAATCACATACACTGAGTTTGCTGAAATTGCTGCAAAGTTGCATGATCCTGAAAATGGTGTATATGGCACATGTCAACGCGGTAAAGCGGGTTGGGGTGAAAACATGGCATTTGTTGGTACCGTAGCTAATGCGTTTGGTGCTCGTTGGTTTGATGAAGGTTGGAATCCACAACTTGATTCACCAGAATGGCATGCTGCAGTTAACTACTATGTTAACCTAATGCAAAACTATGGCCCTCCAGGTGCTTCTTCAAATGGTCACAATGAAAATCGTGCATTATTTGCCAACGCTAAATGTGCAACTTGGGTTGATGCAACATCAGCGGCAGGTTATCAGCGAAATAAAGACACTTCTAAAGTTTCAAGTGTAACTGACTTCTTCCAAGCACCTAAACAGGCTACTTCTAAAGGTACGGGTTGGTTCTGGTCTTGGGCGATGGCTATTCCATCAAGCTCCCAGGAAGTTGATGTTGCTAAAGACTTCTTGAAATGGGCTACTTCTAAAGAGTACTTCCAAAAAGTTGGTGCTACTAAGGGTTGGGTTGCCGTTCCTTCAGGTGCACGTAAGTCTATTGAAGAAGATTCACGTCGCCTAGCTGCTGCACCTTTTGCTAAAGGAATTGTAGATGCTATTCTTTCTGTAGACCCTACAGATCCATCATTACTTCCAGTTCCTTACACAGGTGTTCAATACGTTGCTATTCCTGAGTTCCAAGGTATTGGTAACTATGTTGGTCAACAAGTTGCTGCGGCACTTGCTGGTAAGCAATCTGTTGATGAAGCTCTAGAAAACTCACAGGAATTTGCTGAGAGAGAAATGAAGAAAGCTGGATACAACTAAGGAGTTCTTCTTTTTAATGACACGCGAATCAATCTATTGGTTCGCGTGTTTTTTATTATAATTAAATTCTTTAACAAGGTAATACACCTCTTTTTTTTATAAATTATAAGGGTCATAAAGTGATAACAAATCATTTAAGGTTTAGAGCGAGGCTGATGATGGCTCCTTCTGTTTTGTTGTTGCTAGGGTGGATGTTAGTTCCACTTACCATGACGATTTATTTTTCATTCTTAAGGTACAATCTTTTAGATCCAGGTACTGAATCTTTTACAGGCTGGACTAATTATTATTATTTTGTAACCGATCCAAGCTTTACAGATGCCTTAGTTAATACTATTTTTATTTTTGGCGGTGTGTTGTTAATCACCACTATTGGCGGAATAGGATTTTCATTATTACTTGATCAACCTATGTGGAAGTCAGGTTTAATAAGAATGCTAGTAATAGCCCCCTTTTTTGTTATGCCGACAGTTTCAGCACTGGTGTGGAAAAATATGTTTATGAATCCAGTGAATGGGTTTTTTGCACAAATCGCTATTTTCTTAGGGCTTCAGCCCTTTGATTTCTTTGGACAAGCCCCGCTCTTATCTGTAATTTGGATTATTAGTTGGCAGTGGCTGCCTTTCGCAACTTTAATTTTATTAACAGCATTGCAATCTCTTGACCGAGATCAGTTAGAAGCATCTGAAATGGATGGTGCTAGTTCGTTTTCTAGGTTTATATTTATTATATTGCCACACCTTGCAAGACCAATTACCGTTGCAATCCTCATTCAAACTATTTTTTTATTATCTATTTTTGCCGAAATTCTTGTTACTACCAATGGTGGCCCAGGAACAGCTACAACAAACTTAACCTATCTAATATATGTTCAATCATTACTCCAGTTTGATGTTGGTGCTGGTTCTGCTGGCGGGGTAATAGCTATTATTCTCGCTAATATTGTGGCGATTTTCTTGATGAGAATGATTGGTAAAAATTTGGAGTAGACTATGCGTGCAATATCAAACAACCGTAAAGCTTTAAATACAGCAATAGCACTTACCCTTGGGTTACTTATGTCTTTCCCAATTCTTTGGATTTTGATATTATCGTTCAAGTCTGAACTTGATGCGATAGGCAATCCATTACAAGTTCTGCTCTCGGGTTGGACTTTAGACAGTTTTAGTGTGGTTCAAGGCAGGTCTGACTATCTTAAGCATTTTAGCAATTCCGTTATTATATCGCTAGGATCAACATTTTTAGGGTTACTTGTGGCTATTCCTTCAGCTTGGGCGATGGCATTTGTACCTGGCAAACAAACTAAAAATATTTTGATGTGGATGCTATCTACTAAAATGCTGCCTCCAGTTGGGGTGCTTATACCGATATATTTATTATTTCGGGATTTTGACTTATTAGACACCAGAATAGGTCTTGTTATTATCTTAACACTCATTAATTTGCCTATTATTATTTGGATGCTATATTCCTATTTTAAAGAAATACCGGGTGAAATTTTAGAAGCATCACGAATGGACGGCGCTGGGTTTATGCAAGAAATCGTTTATGTTTTAACACCTATGGCAATCCCGGGCATTGCTTCAACACTTATTCTGAATATTATTTTATCGTGGAATGAAGCTTTTTGGACAATTAACCTTACCGCTGCAAAAGCGGCTCCTTTAACAGCGTTCATTGCTAGTTACTCAAGCCCAGAGGGACTGTTTTACGCCAAACTGAGCGCAGCAAGTATTATGGCGATAGCACCAATTTTAATTATGGGATGGTTTAGTCAAAAACAACTGGTACGTGGCCTCACCTTTGGAGCAGTCAAATAGGAGAATCTTATGGGTAGTATAACT
>JABGYD010000032.1 GCA_018675425.1 Kordiimonadaceae bacterium | reverse complement strand
GTCTTTTTGAGCTTTGGTCATTTAGTGGTTTCCTAGAGCTTAATATTAATCAGTTCAAAAATACTGTCTTGTGTAGGCTCCTTCGCCGTAAGTATATTTTTCCAGCCCAGTAATAAAATTTCTTTTTTTACGGCATCGCTAATGCAAAGGGCCGAAGCCGTTGAAAGGAGATCGCGTATCCCTTCGGCTTCTATTAATTGTTTAAATATACGCGCGCTTCTCGGGGAATAAAAGGGGATATAATCAATCAGCTTTTGTTTTAGTAAACTTTTGGTGTTATTTGAAAACTGCTGAGCGGCAACGGCGGTATAAATTTTCTGATGGTCTACTTGAAAGTCTGCGTCTTCAAGGTCTTTTGCTAAATTTCCCGCAACATGTTTTCCAGTTAGATAAAGCAGCGGTCCATTACTGGGACTTAATTTTGAAATTATTGTAGCAGATAATTTTTTAACATCAGCCCCGGCGCTAATAACGGGGTTCAGGCCAGCCTCTAGGGCTGCTTGTCGGGTACTCTCTCCTACCACGTAGACTGGAAGAGCACACTTTTGTATTTCTTTACAATACACCATCACCCCATTGGCACTTGTAAAAACCAGTGCTTGGTAATTTAAGGCATTAATTTTAAGCACATTGAGACTTTCAATATGCATAAGAGGCTCAATATAAACGATAATTTTTGATTGGCCTAGCTGACGCTCTATCCTGTGGCTGTCATTAATAGGGCGTGTTAGGAGGATGCGCATTTTATTATTTCTCCTAGCTTTTCACCAAGGCTCTCAGGATTGGTTTTACTACCGTTTATCTGTTCAGAATAGCTTGTTTTTCCATCCTCACCAAGGATGTGGCCGTTCAAAGACAATAAATCTCCGTTTATAGTGGCGTGTCCGGCAATAGGAGTTCTGCAAGAGCCGTCAAGAACATCTAGCATCGCTCGCTCTGCCCGAACTCGAAGCTCTGTTTCTGTATGATTGAGGGGCTGCAAGATATTTTTTATAGCGGTGTTACCGCAAGCTACCTCGATAGTAATTGCACCTTGAGCAACCGCGGGCAGCATATCAACTATTTCAATCGGGTTAATCCGAGGGTCATTAATATTGAGCCTATTTAAGCCTGCCATGGCTAGAAAAGTAGCATCAGCGACGCCGTTATCAAGCTTTTTTAAGCGAGTTTGCACGTTACCGCGAAAATTAACAATTTCAAGATCCGGCCTTATCGCAAGCGCTTGTGCTTTTCGTCGGATAGAAGATGTGCCAACAACTGAGCCTTGTGGCAAATCTATTAAGGTTTTTGCTTTTCCAGAAAGAAAGGCATCTCTAGCATCTTCGCGCTCCAGAAAACAAGCAAGCTCGAGCCCATCAGGTAATTTAGTTGGCATATCTTTAAGGGAGTGAACAGCAATATCAATTTTTCCAACGTATAGCGCTCGTTCTATTTCTTCGGTAAAAAGCCCCTTACCACCAAGATCACTTAAATTCTGTTCCTGGATACGATCACCCATTGTGGACATGACAATTATGTCTATATTTTCCTGATTAAGGTGCTCGTGTGCTATTATAAGGAGGTTTTTGACTTCAGCGGCCTGCATTAATGCCAATTTACTGCCACGGGTTCCGATTTTGAGATTTGTTTTAACTGTATCTTGCACTGATGATATCCAGATGTTAGAGCCTGTGTTATTATTTTCTATACATGGTATAAGGTTTAATAGAATTTTTCTTGCGAAGCCAGTAAAGATATAAAAAAGTAATTAGGATGGGTTATTTGAAAGAACAAAAAAGCCTCATAATGGGTATAGAAAGTAGCTGTGACGAGACGGCGGTAGCAATCGTGTCCGATAATAAAAAAATATTATCAAATATTGTGCTTACCCAACTTGAAGAGCATAAACCTTATGGTGGCGTGGTCCCTGAAATTGCTGCGCGCTCGCATATTAACCATCTGAATCGATTGGTCCGTCAGGCTCTTGAAGAAGCCTCTGTTAAATGGAGTGATTTATCTGCTATCGCCGTGACATCAGGACCTGGGCTTATCGGTGGGGTGATGGTTGGCTTGATGACAGCCAAGGCCATTGCTTATGCCCGAAGGGTACCTCTTATTAGTGTTAACCATCTTGAAGGCCACGCACTATCTATAAGACTGACTGAAGCGGTTGAGTTTCCGTATCTTCTGCTTTTAGTGTCTGGGGGACATTGTCAGCTTTTGATTGTGTATGGAGTAGGCAATTATGAAAGACTGGGGACAACCATTGATGATGCAGCTGGAGAAGCTTTTGATAAAGTAGCAAAAACTCTTGGCCTAGAATATCCGGGCGGTCCTGCAGTTGAAAAGGCAGCACTTTTAGGAGATGCTAGCCGATTTAAATTTCCGAGACCCCTTAAGGGGAGGCCTGGGAGTAACTTTTCATTTTCTGGCCTCAAAACGTCGGTTCTGAGGGCAAAAGACCGCTTAGTTGAAGCAAAAGATGGTGTTTTGAGCCGCCAAGATATTTGTGATCTTGCAGCAAGCTTCCAAGAGGCACTAACGGACGCCATTATAGACCGTGTTGCAAATTCAATTGATTATTATATTGATAAAACGCCTATAAGCGAACATATCTTGGTAGTGGCGGGTGGCGTTGCTGCGAATAGTTGTATAAAAGAGAAGCTGGCGGCGCTTTGCATACAAAAGGGGTTGCTCCTGAAGGCTCCGCCAATGAATTTATGTACAGATAACGGTGCAATGATTGCTTGGGCTGGGGTGGAAAAATTTAAACTTAAAGAGTTTGCAGACCTTAATATTGGTGCTGTAGCGCGGTGGCCCCTTGACCCAGATGCAAAGCCTGCTGTGGGTGCGGGAATAAAAGCATAATAATAATCTATAAATAGGAATTGATGTGCCAGAAAACGCAGAAATAGGACAATTAAAAATTGGAGTGATAGGTGGGGGTGCGTGGGGCACAGCCTTGGCACAGCTATCGGCCAAGGCAGGAAGCAAGGTAATACTTTGGGCCCGAGAGGAAAAGGTTGTTAAAAAAATTAATGAGGAACATGAGAACGAAATGTTTCTAAAAGGAGTGGAGCTCTCAAACAATGTACGAGCAACAACTAATTTGGCAGATATGGTAGATAACGAGTTTATTTTTATAGCTGTCCCCGCGCAATTTGTTCGCTCAGTACTCAAAGAGGTAAAAAAATATCTATCAGATGGTGTCATACTTGTCCTGTGTGCAAAAGGCATTGAGCAGTCTTCGGGAAAATTAATGACGGAGGTAGTCTCAGAAATCATGCCAAAGTCGCCTCTCGTCGTTCTTTCAGGACCAACTTTTGCACGTGAGGTGGCGCTAGGGTTACCATCAGCAGTCACTATTGCATCGAAATATCAACAAATTACGAAGCGCCTCTTGGGGGTAATTGGTCAGCCCACCTTTAGACCTTACGTATCGCGTGACATTGTTGGTGCAGAAATTGGCGGGGCACTTAAAAATGTGTTTGCCATAGCATGTGGTATAACGACAGGACGAAAAATGGGTGATAATGCCAGGGCAGCGCTAATTACAAGGAGCCTTTCAGAAATGGTGCGTTACGGCGAGAGTTACGGCGCCGAAAGATCAACAATGATGGGCCTTTGTGGTCTTGGAGACTTAATTCTTACATGTTCTTCAACACAATCGCGTAATCTATCCCTTGGGATAGCCCTTGGCGAAGGGAAAACTATTGAAGACTTAATGACTAATCGTCTAACTGTTGCTGAAGGATACTACACCTCATCCGTGCTTGCTAAAATTTCCCAAGATAAAAACATTGATATGCCAATCGTGATGGCTGTCAATGATATCCTTCATGAAGGTAAAAATATTGATCAGGTGATTGGTGATTTGCTTAACAGGCCATTCGTATCAGAAATCTAATAAAAAAATAAGGAACAATAATGTATTATATAATTACCGCATTTGATAAAGAAAATAGCCTCGAGTTACGTATGAGCGTAAGGCCTGATCATTTAGCCTATGCTGAAGAAAAAGGCATCACAGTTCTTGCAGGCCCTCTGCTAACAGAAATGGATGATCCCAAGCCAAGAGGAAGCATGCTTATCGTGGAAGTTGAGAGTAGGGTGCAGGCAGAAGAGTTTGCTGCAAACGACCCCTACAACAAAGCGGGTCTTTTTGAAAAGATTACCATTCATCGTTGGATGGGTGCCCTTGGTCCGTGGCTGCCCCGCCAAGGATAATAACTATGGATCATAGAAAAATATTTTTTGGTTTGGTCTCAGGGGTAACTTTATGCAAGTTAGAAGATATAGACGACGGGTCAGCCAAAGAGCTTTCCTATAGCGCAGGCGATGAAATCTATAATATTTTTCTACAAAGAAAAGGGGATGACGTTTTTGCTTATAATAACGCATGTCCACACACAGGAGCGCCACTTAATATGGAGTTGGGACAATTTATGGAAAAAAGTGGCACCTATTTAATGTGCCACACTCACGGAGCATTGTTTCAGTTAGATGACGGCTTTTGTGTCGCGGGTCCTTGCAATGGGGCATCGTTAGAAAAATTTGATATTATGATAAAAAGTGGAAATATAATAATTGTTTAAGGTTGGTAGTTTTCCGTTTATCTGGAATTGTCACATGACTGCTGAAGAGCCGGTTGTTCTAGCCCATGTAATGGGAAATCCAATGAGATCAACAGTGTCTGTTGGGAATTGCAAACTGTCTGAGGGAATAAAAATGATTCGGCTCTGTGACTCCAATTATGATTTAATACCGAGGGTGAAGTTAGAGGCTTCTTTTGACTTCAAATTAAAAAAGGCAATTCATAGAGAATAAAATTTTTGCTCATTACTAGGTAAATAAAAGTTGATTTTCGGTTTTAATCAGTATATTTGTGGTATTGTTATATAAAGAATTCTTTATATATGAATTGTCAACGATTTATTAAATCATTATTAAGGAATAGAGCTTTGATTAGAGATAGTTATTTATTTACCAGTGAATCTGTGTCTGAAGGACATCCAGATAAAGTTGCTGATCGTATTTCAGATGCGATTGTAGATAAGTTTCTCGAGGCAGACCCAGTATCTCGCGTTGCCGTAGAAACACTCACAACTACGAATAGAGTAGTTCTTGCTGGGGAAGTACGAGGGCCAGAAAGCATTACGAAAGAAGTGATGGAGCAGGCGGCGAGGGACGCTGTTAGGAAGATTGGCTATGAACAGGATGGTTTTCACTGGAAAAACATGAACGTTAAGGTTCATGTTCATGGTCAATCAGGCGACATTGCTATGGGTGTTGATGCCTCGGGTAATAAGGATGAGGGTGCAGGAGATCAAGGAATTATGTTTGGTTATGCTACTAATGAAACACAAAGTCTGATGCCTGCAACCCTCGATTTCTCACATAAAATTTTAAAATCAATGGCAGGGGAGCGTCATAAAAGCACAATGAAAGAGCTCGGACCAGATTCAAAGAGCCAAGTTACTCTAGAATATATAAAAGGAAAGCCAGTTAGGGCGACGTCAGTTGTGGTTTCCACGCAGCATAGCCCAAATACCAGCCAGGAAAGGGTAAGGGAAATTGTGCTTCCCCACATTGAAAATATTTTACCAGAGGGTTGGATGCCATCTGCGGACGAACTTTATATTAACCCAACAGGCCAGTTTATTATTGGAGGCCCGGACGGAGACTCGGGCTTGACGGGTCGTAAAATAATTGTCGATACTTACGGGGGGGCGGCCCAGCATGGTGGAGGAGCCTTTTCCGGGAAAGACCCAACAAAGGTCGATCGTTCAGCAGCTTATGCCACAAGATATTTGGCAAAAAATGTTGTAGCAGCGGGGCTTGCCGATAGGTGTACTATTCAGCTTGCTTACGCTATTGGCGTTTCAAAACCCCTTTCCCTCTATGTTGATTTTCATCAAACGGGCCATGTAGATCCCGCAAAACTTGAGGTGATACTTTCGGAGGTGATGGATTTGAGCCCCCGGGGTATTCGTGAACATCTTGGTCTTAGTAGACCAATTTATGAAAGAACGGCTGCCTATGGTCATTTTGGCAGAGATCCAGAAGAAGATGGCGGGTTTTCTTGGGAAAAAATAGATTTGGTCGATGTGCTTAAAAATGAATTCTAATATATACCAATAGGTTCTTGAAAAAGGGGTCTGCCTCTATGAAAGATTTAGAAAATATTCAAGGTAGCCGGGTCTATGGTCGGCGCCTTACTAAGCCATTGACAAAAACAAGTGAGGCGCGTCTGCGTGAGTATTTTCCTAAATATTCTATTTCTCTTGAGGGCGGTCAAGTTGATTACACAAAGCTATTTGGATATAATCCAAGGGAGGTTTGGCTAGAAATAGGTTTTGGTAAAGGCGAGCACCTGATCAGCCAAGCCAAGGCAAATCCGGACGTAGGGTTCATTGGCTGTGAACCGTTTATCAATGGCGTCTCAGGATTAGTTGACCACATGGTAAGGGACAATGTTACAAATATTCGATTTTTTATGGACGATGCTCGACTTCTGATGGATGCGACGAAGAAGCAATCCGTGTCCCGAGCATTTATACTTTTCCCTGACCCTTGGCGTAAAAAAAGACATTATAAGCGCCGTATTGTGAGCGCAGGGAACCTGACTATTTTAGCAGAAATTCTTAAAGATGGTGCTCAGCTGCGCATTGGAACGGACCACCATGACTATTGTCGTTGGATCCTTGCGCGACTAATGGAGGACATTAATTTTAATTGGAATGACAGTCACCCAGATGAGTGGCATAAAAGGTCTGCGGATTGGCCGCAAACACGTTATGAGAAAAAAGCACTTGCTGTGGGACGAAAAAGTACATATCTAACATTTCAGAGAAAGCCAAGGTAGCCAGAAGGCTTATACTCAATAAAGAACTTGAAGTCCCAAAAAATTGCGCTATATATATGTCCATCCGAATCATATGAAATTGTTAATTTTGGTCGGGCAAGTGTTTCACTGGCCTGTTTTTTGGTTTGTAACTGGTATATTTTGGAAAACTAATGACGAATGTCCTGATGGATAAAATTGCAAAGCTTATTGAGCCAACGATTGAAGGGTTTGGTTTTGAACTTGTCCGGGTTCAGCTTTTTAGCTCCCCTAAGGGCGGGGCATCTACTCTTCAGGTGATGGCAGAATCTGAAGATGGCACTATGACCGTAGAGGGTTGTGCAAAAATAAGCCGGGGTATTTCTGCAATTATGGATGTAGAAGACCCTATAGATTGTGAATATGTGCTTGAAGTCAGCTCGCCTGGTCTGGACAGACCACTTACCCGTCTTAAAGATTTTGCGAATTACGCTGGGTTTCAAACAAAAGTAGAAATGAATAAGACTGTAAATAATAGAAAACGTTACCGAGGAAAATTACTTGGTATTGAAGACAATTTAATTTTAATGGATGTTGAAGGAGAAGTGTGCAAGCTTTCTTTTTCTGATATTCAAAAAGCAAAACTGGTAATGACCGATGAATTAATGGCGTTTGCGAGTGCGAGGCCATCTTGAAAATAATTTACCAAAAGAGACAATACTGGAGCATAAAAGTATGACAGCAGTAAGCGCAAACAGATTAGAACTTTTACAAATTTCCGATGCTGTGGCACGTGAAAAGAACATCGATAAAGAGATTGTTCTTGGCGCAATGGAAGAAGCTATTCAAAAAGCGGCCAGGTCACGATACGGTATGGAAAACGAAATAAAAGCACATATTGATAGGAAAACAGGCGACATAAAGCTTTATCGTGTCTTGGAGGTTGTCGAAAATGTAGAGAACCATTCAACGGAAATTACTGTTGAGGCTGCGGAAGAATATAAAGAGGGTGCAGCAATTGGTGATATCCTTGCTGATGAACTTCCCGCTATTGATTTTGGCCGGGTCGCTGCTCAAACAGCTAAGCAGGTTATAGTGCAAAAGGTCCGTGAAGCAGAGCGGGCTAGACAGTTTGAAGAATATAAGGATAAAATTGGTGAACTCATAAATGGTGTGGTGAAGCGTGTAGAGTATGGTAATGCTATTATCGACCTAGGTTCTGCTGAAGCTATTATTCGTCGTGATCAGCTTATACCACGGGAGCACATCAGGAATGGTGAGCGTGTGCGGGCAATAATTCAGGATGTTCGCGAAGAGGTACGTGGGCCACAGATCTTTCTATCGAGGAGCCATCCAGACTTTATGGCAAAACTTTTTGCAGGGGAAGTACCGGAAATTTATGATGGTGTCATCAGTATAGTTGGCGTCAGCCGTGATCCGGGGAGTAGGGCAAAGATTGCTGTTACTAGTAGTGATCCAAGTATTGATCCTATCGGAGCCTGTGTTGGTATGCGCGGTAGCCGTGTTCAAGCAGTGGTTGAAGAGCTGCAAGGCGAAAAAATTGATATTATTCAATGGTCTCCAGATCCAGCTACTTATATTATACGAGCACTTGCGCCCGCTAATGTTTCTAAGGTAGTTATCGACGAGGATGCGGGTAGAATGGATGTTGTTGTTGGGGAAGATCAGCTAAGTCTGGCTATTGGGCGCCGAGGACAGAACGTTCGTCTTGCCTCTCAGCTTACGGAGTGGCAGGTTGATATAATGACGGAAGCAGATGAAAGTGAGCGTCGTCAAGCAGAATATAAGGTCCGCAGTGAGTTATTTATGGGCAGCCTTGACGTTGACGAGACCCTTGCCCTTTTGCTTGTTGGTGAGGGCTTTAGAAATCTCGAGGAGGTTGCATATGTGGCGTCCGAGGAATTTGCTGGTATCGAGGGTTTCGACATGGCCTTGGTTGAAGAGCTTCAGTCTCGCGCTAAAGAAGCGTTAGAGGCTGTTTCTCTGGAGGCAGATGAGAAACGTAAACAGCTTGGTGTTGAGGATGCCCTGACAACAATTGAGGGTCTAACCTTGCCTATGCTAGCGACGTTGGGTGAGGCTAGCATTAAAACGTTGGATGACCTCGGGGACCTTGCTGCTGACGAGCTAACAAGCTCTGAAGATGGTATCTTGAAAGAATTTGACCTGACAATGGATCAAGCGAATAAAATTATTATGGCTGCTCGTGCTCATTGGTTTGAAGACGAAGATGAGCCTGCAGAAGAAATGCCAAAAGAGCCTAAATCTGAGGCAGAAGAGTAGGATAAGGCTTCGTGACCAAAAAGCCAAAAATTCGTAAATGTCTGGTCACAGGAGGCGTCCACTCTGCATTTGATTTAGTAAGGTTTGTTTGCGGGCCAGATGGTCAAATAGTTCCAGACGTAGCTGCCAAGTTGCCCGGAAGAGGTTGTTGGGTTACAGCTAGGAGGGGCATATTAGAGCAAGCGTTAAAGAAGGATATATTTTTGAGGTTCGGGCATCAGGTCCTTTCGGGTAAGAAAAAAAAAGACATTGACGAGTTAGATGAGACACTATTTAAAAATAAAGATCAATTCGTTAAGGTGGCAGACAACCTTGTGGATCAGGTAGAGGCTTTGTTATGTAGACGGTGCCTTGAATATTTAGGCCTTGCCAACCGTGCGGGAAATGTACTTTCAGGGTTTGAAAAGGTGAGGGCGGCATTAAAATCTGGTAGGACAAATGTTTTACTAACTGCGCGTGATGGCGCAAGCAACGGGCGCAGTAAAGTGTGTCAAGGGCTTGATGAGTTAAGGGTAATTACTACATTTTCCCGAGACGAGTTAAGTAAGGCCATGGGAATAGAAAACGCTGTGCATCTAGCGCTCCTCCCCGGCGGAATAAGAACAAGTTTATTGCGGGAGTTATCCCGTTTTGAGCACTGTAGAAAAACGGTTATAAAATAGACCAATTTATAATTTCTTTATGTTACAAAGTATAAATTAGTTTTTAAGGCGATAAAAGAATGAGTGACGATAAAAATAAAAAAACACCCCTATCTACTTCTGGGCGTAAGACACTTCAGATGAAACCTGCAGGCGACCCTGGTATGGGGGGTGGATCTGGCAGTGTAGTAGTTCAGCGTAAGAAGAAGCTTATTATGCCGGGACAAAAGCGAGTAGTCGAAACCGGGGCTCCAACGCCTGAATCTATCTTTAAGTCGTCATTTGACAAAGAAAAAAAAGATATTTCAAAAAAGACTGCGGCGGCAAAAACAACCTTAGGGGGTCTTTCTGAGGGGGAGCGTGAAAAACGTGCCCAAGTTCTAGAAAAATCCCAGAAGGACAATCAAGAAAAGGCAAAACTTGTTGCAGAAGGAGCTAAGCGTAAGGCTGTGGAAGATGCAGCAAATGGCGAGCGTCTTGCCAAAGAAGCTGAAGAGAATAAGAATAATCCGAGAAAAGAATCAGATGTTCAACAAGATACTAATGAAGAAAAGCGTCTAATTGACCTTGAATTAAAGAAAAAAGCTGAAGAAGCAGCGCAAAAAATAGCTGAGGCTGAAGCAATTTCTGCAAAGTTAGCGTCTGGACAATCTTTAAAATCAAAAGAAGCTCCTAAAGCAACTAAAGAAGAGCAGCTAAAACGTCCAGAAGTCAAAAAAACGAACAATAATGACAATCGTCGACGTAGTGGACGCCTTACCGTTACGCAAGCGCTATCAGGAAGTAATGAGCGTCAACGAAGTCTTGCGTCTCTGAAGCGAAAACGTGCTAAAGAAAAAAGACAAACCGGTGTGGTGGAACCTGCACAAAAAATCTACCGCGAGGTAGTTGTTCCCGATAGCATCACTGTTGCAGAGCTAGCCAATAGAATGACAGAAAAAACAAACGATGTAGTCCGTGCCTTGATGAAAATGGGTGTAATGTCTGGAGCAAGTGATCAGGTTGATCATGATGTTGTGGAATTAATTGTTGAAGAGTTTGGACACAAACTTAAGCGTATTAGTGCTTCTGACGTTGAGCAGGACCTGACGGGTCCAGCGGATGCCGTAACAGATCTAATTTCACGGGCACCTGTAGTTACGGTTATGGGTCATGTTGATCATGGCAAAACTTCGATCCTTGATGCCCTTCGAAAAACTAGTGTGACTGAAGGTGAGGCTGGCGGTATTACACAGCATATAGGTGCTTATCAGATTAAAGGTGCAAGCGGGGATAGAATTACATTCCTTGATACACCGGGGCATGCTGCTTTTACGGCAATGCGTGCACGGGGTGCTCAGATTACCGATATTGTTGTGCTGGTTGTGGCGGCAGATGATGGCATAATGCCACAAACTATTGAAGCTATTAGCCATGCTAAATCAGCTGAAGTTCCTATTATTGTCGCTATAAATAAAATGGACGCGCCAGGAGCAAACCCAACGAAAGTCCGCCAGGATCTTTTGCAGCACGAAGTATTTGTTGAAAGTATGGGTGGTGAAGTACTTGACCTTGAGGTATCTGCAAAGGAAGGTAACGGCCTTGATAAGCTGGAAGAGGCCATTCTTCTGCAGGCGGAACTCAATGACCTTAGGGCTAACCCTAATCGTGCAGCTGAAGGTGTCGTGGTTGAGGCCAAACTTGATAAAGGTCGCGGGCCGGTTGCGACGGTTATCGTTCAGCGCGGAATGCTTAGGGTTGGTGATATTGTGGTGGCAGGCTCAACCTGGGGACGTGCGCGTGCACTTGTTGATGACCGTGGCTCAAAAATTAAGGAAGCTGGTCCGTCTATGCCGGTTGAAATTCTTGGACTTGATAATGCGCCAGGTGCGGGAGATGATTTTGTTATTGTTGGAGACGAGGCAAAAGCGCGCAGCGTTGTTGCTTTTAGGTTGAACCAAATTAAAGAAGATAAAAATAAAACACCTGAGGCTAGTCTTGAGAATATGTTTGATAAACTCAAGGAGGCTGAAATATCATCTGTTCCTGTTCTTTTGAAGTCGGACGTACAGGGTTCTGTTGGGGCAATTATTTCATCATTAGAACAACTTAATACAGATGAAGTGAAGTGTAAAATCGTTCACAGTGGCGTTGGTGGTATTAATGAATCTGATATTAGCCTTGCAGTTGCAACAGGGGCTCCAGTTATAGGCTTTAATGTTCGCGCTAGCCGTAATGCTGCGGACCTTGCTCGTAGGGAAGGTGTGGAAATTCGTTATTATTCGATTATTTATAACCTAATCGACGATATTAAGTCGGTGATGTCGGGCCTTCTGGCGCCAGAAATTAAAGAAACTATTCTTGGTACAGCAGAGATACTTGATATCTTTAATGCCGGTAAAGGTAAGGCAGCGGGGTGCTTGGTTACTAGTGGTGTAGTTAGGCAAGGAACTCACGCTAGGCTCCTGCGGGATGATATCGTTGTTTATGAAGGTGATCTCGGGTCACTCCGGCGCTTTAAGGATTCAGCAAAAGAAGTGGAGAGCGGGGTCGAGTGTGGAATGAACTTTGCCAGTTATAACGATATGAAAACAGGTGATGTAATTGAATGTTATGAAGTGGAGGAAATTGAACGGAATCTATAAGGTGAATTGATGGTTCTGTTCGGCTTCCCAAGTATAGATTAGGGAAGCCGTTTTTCTTTAAGGGGTAAATAATGTCTAAATCAAAATTCGAAAATGATGGTGGTTCCAGTCAGCGAGTGTTGAGGGTGGGTGAAAATATTCGCCACGCACTTTCTGACATTTTTTTACGCGGAGAAATTCGAGATCCAGCCCTTGAAGGTGTTTCTGTTACCGTTACAGAAGTTCGCTGCAGTCCTGATCTTCGAAACGCAACAATATTTGTTATGCCTCTTGCGGGAAAAAATGAACAAAAAGTGGTTGAAGGTTTAAACGAAAATGTGAAATTCATTCGCGGTCAACTTTCAAAAATGGTGCGTATGAAATACTTGCCGAATCTTAAATTTATTTCTGATCATAGTTTTGGTACGGTGGATCATATGGAAGACCTTCTTAACAGCGCTCATGTTATTCAAGACCTTAAGAAAGATGACTAAGCCCAATGGCAAGGAAGCGTAAAGGCAATAAAGTCGATGGCTGGCTGGTTATTGATAAACCTTACGGCATGGGCTCAACTAAAGTTGTAGGCAAATGCCGGTTTCTTGCTAAAGCTCAAAAAGTAGGTCATGCGGGTACGCTTGATCCATTGGCTACAGGCGTACTGCCGATAGCTTTCGGTGAGGCTACTAAAACTATTCCGTATGTTGCGGACGCAGAAAAAACCTATCAATTTACGGTAACGTGGGGGGAGTCACGATTAACCGATGATGCTGAGGGGGAAGTGGACGAGCTAAGCGAGAAGAGGCCAACACGCGAAGAAATTTTAAGAATTTTACCGGAATTTAGAGGAAAAATTAAACAAACCCCACCAGCGTTTAGTGCAATTAAAATTAACGGAGAGCGAGCTTATGACCTAGCCCGCGCGGGGAAGAAATTTGAAATTAAAGAGCGTGAAGTTGAAGTTTATGCCCTAGACTTTCTTAACGCTAATATGGAAAATGCGACATTTGAAATGCGGTGTTCAAAAGGAACTTATGTCCGCTCATTAGGGCGGGACATGGCCCTGAAGCTAGGCACTTTTGGCTATATTTCTATGCTGAGGCGTACGAAGGTAGGGCTGTTTGATTTAGAGAGTACGATTTCACTAGCAAAGATGGAGGAATTACTACATAGTGCCCCGCTTGAGGAGTGGATTCTTAACGTTGTGACCGTGCTGGACGACATCTTGGCACTGGCCTTAACTAAAGAGCAGGCTTATCTTTTAAAAAATGGAGGGTTTATCTCCAGGGATAACCTACCTTCTTCGAGCCTTGCTGGTGGAACGTATAAAGTGATGTTGGGTGAAAAATTGATTGCCCTTTGTGAGCTTGATGAAAACTATTTAAAGCCGGTAAGAGTTTTTAATTTATAAATTAATTTAAGGAGTTATCGATGTCGATTACTGCAGAAAAAAAACAAGAACTAATTAAAAAATACGCTACGAATAAAACTGATACAGGTTCGCCAGAAGTTCAAGTTGCTATTCTCACGCACAGAATAGTCCACCTTACGGAACATTTTAAAACACATAAAAAGGATAATCACTCCCGCCGTGGACTGCTTATGCTTGTAAATAAACGTCGTAAGCTTCTGGATTATTTAAAAAGTAAAGATGAAGATCGCTATCAAGCTTTGATTAAAAGCCTTGGGCTGCGTAAATAATAAAAAATGAAAGTATGGTCATAGGGGTCATACAATGGCTTTTGGCGTGTGGGTTCAAGGATGGGCCTTAGCCCGCTAACCAAAATTAAAGCTGAAAATTAAGTTGGAAATTCATATGTTTAATAAACACAAAAAAGAAATCACTTGGGGCGGACGTCCGCTTATAATCGAAACAGGACAAATTGCTCGTCAAGCTGGGGGAGCCGTAATGGTTACTTACGGAGAGACGTCAGTTTTTACAGCCGTAACGGCGGCCAAAAAAGCGAAAGCAGGGATCGATTTTTTCCCACTCACAGTTAATTATCAAGAAAAAGCTTACGCTGCTGGTAAAATACCAGGGGGATTTTTTAAGCGTGAAGCACGTCCTAGCGAGTCAGAAATTTTAATATGTCGTCTTATTGATCGTCCTATTCGTCCGCTTTTTGCACCTTCATTTAAAAATGAAACACAGGTCTCATGTACAGTAATGAGCCACGATCTAGAAAACCAGGCTGATATTCCATCAATCATTGGAACAAGTGCGGCTCTTACACTATCTGGACTCCCTTTCATGGGGCCAATAGCTGGGGCACGTGTTGGTTACATTGAGGGTGAATATATCCTTAACCCAACCGATGAAGAGTTGGAAAATTCAGACTTAGATCTTGTTGTTGCCGGGACCCGTGATGCCGTTCTTATGGTTGAGTCTGAAGCAAGTGAGCTTTCAGAAGAAATTATGCTCGGTGCGGTAATGTTTGGTCACGCAGAGATGCAGGTAGTGATTGATGCAATAATTGACCTTGCCGAATTAGCTGCGAAAGACCCCATTGAACTTCCAAAAGAAGAAGACCACAGTGCGCTTATCGCAGACATTAAAAAATTGGCCGAAAAAGGCCTTCGTGAAGCTTACGGTGAAACTGATAAACAAACCCGAGTTGGAAAAATTTCAGAAGTTAAAGATGCAGTCAAAGAAAAATTCGTTCCAGAGGACAATGACGCACAAAGCCAGCTTGTAGGTGGTATTCTTAAAAACTTAGAAAAAGATATTGTTCGCGGGGACATCATCAAAACCGGTAAGCGGATTGATGGCCGTGATCTTGATACTGTAAGAGCAGTCGTTGGCGAAGTAAATATTCTGCCGCGTACACATGGCTCTGCTCTTTTCACGCGCGGAGAAACGCAGTCTATTTGTGTGACAACTCTTGGAACGGGAGATGACGAGCAGTTTATTGATGCTCTTACAGGAACTTACAAAGAGAATTTTATGCTTCATTATAACTTTCCCCCTTATTCTGTTGGGGAAGTTGGGCGCTCAGGGTTTACCAGCCGGCGAGAAGTCGGGCATGGTAAATTAGCGTGGCGTGCAATGCGCGCGGTTCTTCCTGAAAAAGAAGAGTTTCCATATACAATTCGTATAGTCTCTGAAATCACTGAATCAAATGGTTCATCTTCAATGGCTACTGTTTGTGGTGCGTCACTTTCCATGATGGATGCGGGAGTTCCGCTCTCTCGTCCAGTTTCGGGCATTGCGATGGGACTAATCAAAGAAGGTGATGATTATGCCGTACTTTCCGATATTCTAGGTGATGAAGATCATTTGGGAGATATGGACTTTAAGGTTGCAGGCACAAGTGAAGGGATTACATCGCTTCAAATGGATATTAAAATTACTGGTATCACTAAAGACATTATGGAAGCTGCACTTGAGCAGGCCAAAGGGGGGCGTGCAATGATCCTTTCTGAAATGAACAAAGCGCTTGATACGGCACGCGAAGAAATGAATGAATATGCGCCACGTATTGAAACACTTGTTGTTAAGAAAGAAAAAATCCGTGAAATCATAGGTACAGGCGGCAAAGTAATCCGTGAAATTTGTGAAGTGACGGGGGCTAAAGTTGATATTGATGACGAGGGTGTAGTGAAGGTATCCTCGCCAGACGGGGCAGCTATTAAAGCAGCATTAGACTGGATCAATGGTATCGTTGCAGAGGCAGAGGTTGGTAAAATTTATGAAGGCAAGGTTGTCAAAACAGTTGACTTTGGAGCATTCGTTAATTTTCTTGGCAGCAAAGATGGTTTGGTTCACATCAGTGAGATGGCTAATGAGCGAGTGAAACAAGTAACTGATGTCGTCAAAGAAGGCGAAATGGTTAAAGTAAAAGTGCTCGGCATTGATGATAGGGGTAAAGTTCGTTTAAGCATGAAAGCTGTGCTTAACGATGAAGCCAAAGAGGCGGATGATAACTAAGAAAAATAAGGTCTTTCCCTATTTATAGTGTAACCGGGTGAATGCTTAGGTATTCATCCGGCTTGCAAAAGCGATGTTAAGCAAGGAATTTTTATGAAGGCATTAAATTCATTAAATATATCGGGCAATGAAGTTCTTCCTCTTGTTGAAGGAGGGAAGGGGATTTCTGCGACCAATGGCGCTAGTTCTGGTGCCTGGGCGGCTGCCGGTGGTGTAGGAACAGTGTCTTGTGTTAATGCTGATAATTTTGATGAGAATGGTAATGTTATTCCACAGATTTATCATGGTAAAACTCGCACTGAACGTCATGCAGAACTTATTCAGTATGGTATTGACGGGGGTGTGCGTCAGGTAAAAGACGCCCATGATGTTTCTAATGGTCAGGGTCGTATTCATATCAATGTGTTATGGGAAATGGGTGGAGCAGAACCTGTTCTTGAGGGTATACTCAACGAAACAAAAGGCCTTGTGCATGGTATAACTTGCGGTGCAGGCATGCCTTATAAATTATCAGAAATTGCGGCTAATCATAAAGTCTTTTTCCACCCAATTATTTCCTCGGCGCGGGCCTTCGGGATCCTATGGAAGCGCGCTTACAAAAACTATGGCGAGTGGTTAGGTGGGGTGGTATATGAAGATCCATGGTTGGCTGGTGGGCATAACGGGCTCTCGAATGCAGAGGATCCGCTTGAGCCTCAAGACCCTTATCCACGTGTTGCTGCCCTTCGCGCCTTAATGAATAAGTTTGGACTTGACCATGTTCCGATAATTATGGCTGGCGGTGTTTGGTTCCTTCGTGACTGGGAACACTGGTTTGATAATCCTGAAATTGGTCTAATCGCCTTTCAATATGGAACAAGACCACTTCTTACGAAGGAGAGCCCAATTCCTCAGGGGTGGAAAGACAGACTAACAGGGCTGCAAGAGGGTGACATTACTTTGCATCGCTTTAGTCCCACAGGTTTTTATTCTTCAGCTGTACGCAACAACCTTTTGCGGGCCCTTGAGGGTCGTTCAGTTAGACAGGTTGATTTCCGTCGTAAGGCTGGCGTTGATGAATTGTTTAACACTGAAGTCGCAATAGGTAGAAAAAAATATTTCGTCAAGGAAGACGATCGCTCGAAAGTTCTTAATTGGGTTGATCAGGGATTTAATACATCTATGAGGACCCCAGATGATAGTTTAATCCTTGTTACAGCAGAAGATGCTGGCAGTATTAGGCTTGATCAAAAAAACTGTATGGGTTGCTTAAGTCAGTGTAAATTTTCAAATTGGTCGGAAAATCCAGATACAAACTACTCAACTGGCCGTGGTGCTGATCCACGCAGTTTTTGTATTCAGAAAGCTCTAATGAACATTGCTCATGGTGAAAGTCTCGAAGATAACTTGATGTTTGCTGGCCATACTGCATTTAACTTTGCCTCAGATCCCTTCTATAGCAACGGTTTTGTTCCAACTGTGAAAGAACTAATGAAACGTATAGCTACAGGTGATTAACTAGCTACTAAGATCCCGCAATTTTGTGAAGTAAGGAAGCATTGTGGTATGTGTTGATAAAAAGCCGTTTAATCAGGCCTTTCCTGGTCCAGCGTTCCCCAAATATTTTCTGCCCTGATCCAGCCGTTAAATCCACCTATTTCCATTTCACACCATCCATTCTCACATTTAAGGATAGACCCTAATACGCCCTGTTCTGCAATAACTGTTACTATATTGCGCTCCTTGGGGGACTTTACTAATTTTTGGGAGTTATTCAATATGATACCGTATCTTTTTAATGATAATAAAGCACGAAGTATCCAGCCGCTTGAGCCGTCAATATCAGTCACCTTAAACCAATTGGCATATTCTGCTATAACTAAAAGAGGATAATCTTCTTTTTGATAGATCCAGTCAATAGGGTATTCTAAACCAGGGCCGGTTCTCATGTTTGTAACGGCATCGTCGAGTGACATAAACCGCGGTAATGGATAACCGGAAGCACCAATCGTTGGTTTGTTGGGTGCTTGGGCCCAAGAGATGTTTGATAAGAGCAATATAAGACAACATAGAAGAAGTGATTTATTTGAATTTTTCATTACAAATTTCGCTAATTATTAGGTTAGAAAATTTATGTGTCTTTTTTGCCCTGTGGTCAAGGAAGCTTTTTGATTGTGTTAAAAATTTTAGTAAATATACTTTAATCAGAAACTCATAAGAAAGAGATCATAAATGAAACCGTTGGTGATAGTCACAAGGAAACTTCCAGCATCCGTTGAATTGAGAATGAAAGAGCTATTTAATGTTCGTCTAAATGGGGATGATAAGGTCTTCACTAAAGAGGACCTTATAGCAGCGGTAAAAGAGGCACATGTTCTAGTAACTACGGTGACGGATGAAATAAGTGGGGGTGTTTTGTCAAAGGCCGCCCCCGACTTAAAGATGATTGCAAACTACGGCGTGGGTGTTGACCACATTGACCTTATGTCAGCAAGAGATAAAAGGATCATAATAACAAATACACCAGGGGTGCTTACAGAAGATACTGCAGATATGGCTATGTTACTTATACTTGGTATTACCCGCAGGATGAGTGAGGGCGAGAAAATGCTGCGGGCGGGTAAGTGGAAAATATGGTCGCCAATAGGGATGTTAGGTATGCGACTTCGTGATAAAAACCTTGGTATTATTGGTATGGGCCGTATTGGCCAGGCGTTGGCCTTACGAGCAAAAACATTTGGACTTAATATCCATTACTATAATCGTCAGCAAATTAACGAGGATCTTGAAAAAAGCCTTTGTGCGACTTATTGGGCGAGCCTTGATCAAATGATCACGCAGATGAATATTATTTCTCTTAACTGTTCATCAACACCCGACACTCACCATATAATGTCACGCCGTCGCATCGGCCTCATGCAAAAAAATGCCTATCTGATTAATACAACTCGGGGTGATGTCGTTGATGAAGATGCATTGATTGAGGCGCTCGAAGAGAAGACGATTGCAGGAGCAGGATTAGATGTTTATAAAAATGAGCCCAATATTAATCCTAGACTACTTAACCTTGATAACGTCCTACTTACTCCACATATGGGCTCGGCAACGGATGAAGCGCGTATAGCTATGGGTGAGAAAGTTATCATTAATGTAAAAACATTTTTAGATGGTCACAGTCCTGGGGATCGTGTGCTGGCTTAATTAATCATCCGCCGCAGTATTTGCAGTAGGGATCCTTTGGTAACTTAATTGTCCTGCTTGTAGCACTTAAAGCATCATATATAACAAGCTTTCCTGCAAGACTATCACCAATCTCTAAAATTTCTTTAATAACCTCAGTAGCCTGCATTGTTCCGACCACACCAGCAATAGCACCTAATATACCTGCTTCAGCACAACTCAATGTACCTATAGGCTGATCTGGAACAAGGCAACGGTAGCAGGGCTTATCGCTTTCAAAACCTTTGAATGTGGAAAGTTGCCCAGAAAACTGACTAAGGGCCCCTGAAATAAGTGGTTTTTTATACTTGAGGCAAAGATTATTAATTAAAAACCGAGTGGAAAAATTATCACATCCATCAGCAATATAATCATATGATTTTATGATTTTATCGCCATTATTTTCGCTGAGACGCACTTGATAAGTAGTTACTTTGATATCAGGGTTAATGTTTGCTATCATTTGTTTGGCACTTAGAGTTTTATGGTCACCAATTTTATCTGTCATGTGAATAATTTGACGTTGAAGATTACTTAAATCGACTGTGTCGCTATCAATGATCCCAATAGTTCCCACTCCTGCCGCCGCCAAATACATAAGTAGGGGGCTTCCAAGACCGCCAGCACCAACGACTAAAACCTTTGCCTGCAGCAATTTTTTTTGACCAGCGCCCCCAACTTCCTTGAGAATGATATGTCTGGCGTAACGTTCAAGCTGGTCATTACTAAGTGCCATATTATGACTCATGTCCTGCATAAGCGATATCATTTGGATTGATTGCATGCTCAGGGGCGGCGATTATATAAGTAGAATTGGGGATAGCTTTAAAAGTATCAGGCCTGTCAATTTCTTGATCATTACAAAAAACACTAAATTTTTTATATCCTACTGAATGCGCCTCGGCGATAATCCGTTCGATAGTTAGGTCCTCTGTGGAAATTTTACTTTCCGTCCCAGCAATTATTAAGGTGACGGTGGAGTTCATAGCTTTATTCCGGTTGAACCAAATCCACCAGTTCCACGCATAGTTTCATCAAGGCTATCGCATTCATTCCATAAAACCTGCGTGACGGGTGCTATAACCATCTGAGCAATTCGCATACCTCGATTTATAATAAAATCTTTATCCCCGAGATTTATAAGAATGACTTTGACCTCACCACGATAATCGGCGTCGATTGTTCCTGGTGAATTCAGCAGGGTGATACCATTTTTCCAAGCTAAACCAGAACGCGGACGAACTTGTGCCTCAAACCCGGGGCCCATAGCCATAGAAAACCCTGTTGGTACCATCCGGCGTTCACCAACCTTTATAACAAGGTCTTCGCCTTCTTTGGTAGCGGCCATAAGATCCATCCCCGCACTGTTCCTAGTCTCATACTCGGGTAGCTTTAATCCTTTGCCATTAGGTAATATTTTAATATTTACGGGGATCATTATTTTTCCTTAAAAAAGTATACAATTTTTTTTGTCAGCTTAACCGCAACATCTGTTTTTTTCATATCTGGCCATTTTTCTGCTAATTTAGAAGTAATAATGTGAACTTGATTATTCTCGCCACCCATAACTTCACCAGATATATCATTAGCAACAATCCAGTCACATCTTTTTGAATTAAGTTTTTCTTTCGCATATTCGATTAGGTTTTCACTTTCAGCGGCAAAACCAATTACTAGCGGGGGACGGTTACTTTTATGGGTTGCAATTGTTTTTAATATATCTGGATTTTCAGAAAGTTCGAGGGATGGTAGTCCCTCTTTTTGTTTTTTGATCTTCTGTACGGCCCTATTTTTAATGTACCAATCAGTTACGGCCGCAACGCAAATTACAACATCTGCGGGAAGGCTCTTCTCTGTTGCAGACATCATTTCACGTGCTGATATAACATTAACTTTTTTAATCCCTAATGAAACATTTAGGTTTGTTGGACCTGATATTAATGTAATCTCAGCGCCTTCTCTATAAAGGGCTTCCGCAATAGCGTAACCTTGCTTTCCTGAAGAGTGATTAACTATATAACGAACGGGATCAATTGCTTCATGAGTTGGGCCCGCGGTGATGGTTATTTTTTTACCTTGCAGGGCAAGGTTTGAATTACTTAAAAAAAAAGATTCTATTTCTTCTATAATATTTTCAACTTCTGCAAGGCGCCCTGTTCCAACCTCGCCGCAGGCCAGATCGCCAGCAGCAGGAGAGATGACTAATGTACCGCGTTCTTTGAGCACAGTTAAATTATGCTGTGTTGCGGGGTGGTCCCACATTTGACTGTTCATGGTCGGGGCAATCATAATCGGTTTAGTGCTGGCAAGGAGAGTTGTGGTTGCTAGGTTGTCGGCAATGCCCGTTGCCATTTTTGCCATTAGGTCGGCGGTGGCGGGTGCTACTAGTATAAGTTCATTATCACGAGATAATTTGATATGGCCCATTTCGGCTTCGTCATTAAGCGAGAAAAGGTCTTGATAAACTTTCCTCTCTGTAAGACTGCTAACAGCAAGGGGTGTGACAAACTGTTCGCCGCCTTTAGTAAGTATAGATTGAATTTTGACACCCCGATCTTTTAGCCGACGAATAAGGTCAAGACATTTATAGGCGGCGATGCCGCCGCCAATGATTATTAGTATTTTTTTACCGTCAAGGGTGTCAATCAAAAGTCTATCTCTCTTTATTGTGTCTACATTAAAGATAAACGCTGATACCTAGAGTTGCAACATTATATAAAGAGAATAAAAAAGCGCACTTCCAAGTATGCCTGCCAAAAGACCGTATAAAACTAGTATAGCGGAACTTCTTCTCTGCATATTAGGTGACGGCATCTGCTTAGCTTGGTCAACTATTTTTTCAACATCTACAATAATCTGTGGCAGTCTGGACAGGGTATCAAACGTAATTTTAAATGCGTCTTTAATTATTGCTATCGGATTAAGATTTTCGGAAACCCATTTTTCAATAATTGGACGTGAAACTTCCCACATATTTATGTCTGGATTTAAATTAAGAGCAACCCCTTCAGCCGTGACCATAGTTTTTTGTAACAAGATTAGTTGTGGTTGTGTGCTCATATTAAAACGAGTAGTAGTTTCAAAAAGCTGGCCGAGTAATTTACCCGCCGATATCTCGCTAAGTGGCTTACCAACAACGGGTTCGCCGATGGCACGAATTGCCTGCTTAAAATTAACATAGTCTTGATTTTTAGGAACGTACCCCATATCAAAGTGCGCTTTGGCAATACGGTCGTAATCTTGGTTTGCAAAGCCATATAAAATATTGGCTAAAGCCCGCCGTGTAGGAAGATCAATACGGCCCATAATACCAAAATCAATGGCTGTAACCTTGTTATCCAAAGAGGCAAATAAATTACCCTGATGAAGGTCGGCATGAAAAAACCCGTCATTAAGCGCTTGACTTAGAAAGCTTTGCACTAAATTTTCCGCAAGCTTGTTAGGATTAAGGCCGGCACTTTTAATTTTTTCCAATTTTTTAAAAGATATACCATCAACCCAGCCGGTTGTAAGCACTCGGCGGCTGGTTCGGCTCCAGTCTACTTCGGGCACATCATAATAAGGATTGTTTTTTACATTTTGTTTAAGCTCTGCGGCAGAGGCCGCCTCAATACGTAAATCCATCTCCAGAGAGATAACCTCGGCAATGGTTTCAATCACCTTACTTGGACGGAGGCGCCGTGCTTCGTTTGAGAAGAGTTCCGCTATGCCTGCCAGCCATGTGAAGGCTTCGAGATCGCGTTTAAAAGCCTTAGCAATACCGGGGCGCAACACTTTAACAGCAACCTTTTTACCTTTGATAGTTCTTGCCATATGAACCTGAGCTATTGACGCTGCGGCGATAGGTTCTGCGCTAAACTCTTCAAATAAATCGGTAATTTTAAGTCCGAGATCGGCCTCAATTATTTGGATGGCTTTTTTGCCAGGAAAAGGAGGTACATCGTCTTGAAGTTTTAAAAGATCAAAGGCAGTTTCAGTACCGATAATATCGGGTCTAGTGGCGAGTGCTTGACCAATTTTTATAAAGCCTGGACCTAAATTTTGCAGTGCAATAACAAGGGGGGTTTCTGGTTTAGCGCTCACGTCATATTTTAATTTGATGTTGCGAAGTTTTTCTAAATTTTTAGGACCATCGTTAAAAAGTTTTATAATATCCATAAGCGCATCATGCTTGGAAAGTGTGTGTCCAATCTTCACGATGCGTCCAATATGGAAAATCCATTTAAACACAACTAGACCCGCCAACCAGAATGTATGGCTACTATGCCACCAGATAGATTACGGTAAGAAGTTCTTTTAAATCCTGCATCATCAATCATTTTCATAAATTTTTCTTGGGTAGGAAACTTCCGAATGCTCTCAACTAAGTATTGATAACTGTCTTTATTACCAGTGATAAGTCCACCAAAATGTGGAATAAGTTTAAAGGAGTAGACGTCATATATTTTTTTGAGAAGTGGAAGATCAACGCTACTAAACTCAAGACACATAAACCTGCCGCCAGGCTTTAAAACACGCAGGGCTTCTTTAAGTGCGATATCAATATGAGTTACATTTCGAATGCCAAAAGCAATTGTATAGACGTCAACTGAGCAATCAGGAAGGGGCAGCATTTCTGCGTTTCCAGCAACCCAATCAATTGGGTCAAAAATACCCTGATCGAACGCGCGAGCACGTCCTGCCACGAGCATTTTTTGATTAATATCGCAAATGGTGACTATGGCGGAAGTTGATTTATTATTAGCCCGTTTATTTGCAGCTTTCAAAAAACGAAAGGCAATATCGCCGGTACCACCAGCAACATCGAGTAAATGCATATTCGGTTCTGGCCGCAGATCACGGATAAAGTCATTTTTCCAGAGCCTATGTAGCCCACCACTCATAACATCATTCATAATATCATATTTTTCAGCAACACTATCAAAGACGTTTCTGACAAGAGATTGTTTTTCCTCTTCTTGAACATCTTTGAAGCCAAAATGAATGGTTTTTTTTCTATTTATATTTTCTTTATTTGTCATATTGCGGAACATAGCGCAGTGTTGCATTCTGTTCCAGTAGAAACGCTTTAAGAATTAACAGAGTTGTAAAATAAATGCCTGAATTACCAGAAGTAGAAACTACCAGACGTGGCCTTATTCCCTCATTAAAAGGAAGAAAAATTCTAGGGGTCACTAAACGACGAAATAAAATCCGCATTGCTATTCCAGAGGATTTCGAAAAAAGAATAATTGGCTGTCGTGTCCTTTCGGTTGATCGGCGAGCAAAATATCTACAAATACCATTAGATAGCGGTGATGTAATTATCTGCCACCTAGGAATGTCCGGTAAATTTACCGTTCGAAAAATAGATAGTACCCCTTTTGAAAAGCATGATCATGTCATTTTCGAAACTGATCGGTGCGAATGGATTATTTATAATGACCCGCGGCGTTTTGGTCTTATCACACTGTGCACTCAGGGTGAACTGGCAGGTCACAAACTTTTCAAGAAAATGGCTGTAGAGCCTCTGGGAAATGAATTTAATGGTGCTTATTTAAAGGAGAAGTTGAAGATTAAGAAATCTGCGATAAAAATTAATCTTCTTGACCAGAGTGTAGTTGTTGGGCTGGGTAATATTTATGTTTGTGAGGCCCTCAATATAGCCCTAATTTCACCTACTAAAAAAGCATCAGACCTCTGTATTGATGATGTGGAGCGGTTAGTGGTTATTATTAGAGATGTACTTAACCGTGCGATCGAGGCAGGTGGATCTAGCCTCAAGGATTTTGTTGGGGCGGACGGGGATCTTGGATATTTTCAACACCAATTTGTCTGCTATGGCCGTGAAGGGGAATACTGCAAGAACCCTGGTTGCATAGGGGAGATCAATAGAATTAATCAGGCGGGTAGATCAACATTTTATTGCCCTGAGTGCCAGAAATAAGTAGGCTAATAATATGTTGAAATCTACAAACCTATATTTATTTGTAATACTTAGTCTTTTAATAGCACCCGTTGCTGTGCTTGCTCAAGAAAATGATATGCTTAGAGATGTGGCCATACCTCTAATGGATGGATTGACAGAAAATAACGAAGGGTCAATGCTTTTTGATAGTCCTGGAGGGCGCATTATATATGCTGAAGCTAGTGGACAAAACGCGGCTAAGGATGTTCATATATATTATAGTATGGCACTTCCGTCTCTTGAATGGAGTATTGATCAGTCTGCGTCTTGTGACCCCAACTTAGTTTTTTGCATTAAAGCGACCAGAGGGACAGAAAGTTTACTTCTTGATATCTCTGTGACGGATAACAAAACAATCATTAGCTATTCGCTTGTGCCAAAATAATTTTTATTGCGATAAGACTACGGTGTGATTCGATTGGCGAGTTAGTTTTTCTGCTATAAATGACTGGTTTGAATAGTGCTTGTGAAGGTCTGTGGGTCATAATGGAGGAGGTCGAGCCTAATAAAGTACAAAAGAAGAAAAAATTAGGATTAATTTGGTCAATCAGGTTAAATATATGAAAAGCTTGTTGACCAATGGTTATAGCATGTTTATAAGCCACAAATTAGAGAAGAATTGATAATTATTTGAAGAAAGTGGTTCTCCTGCTAATTTAAAAATAAATGCAGTTTTTGAGAACGCGGTCGCTAAAGGAATAAAAAATAATGGCTAACACATTACAAGCTAAGAAAAGAGTGCGGCGTAATGCAGCGCGTGAAGATATCAATAAGGCACGTCGCAGTCGAATTCGCACATTTGTGAAAAAAGTTGAACTTGCAGTTGAAGCTGGTAATGCTGATGAAGCAAAGGTTGCTCTTAAAGCAGCGCAACCAGAATTAATGCGTGGAGTAACTAAGGGTATTTTTCATAAGAAGACAGCTTCCCGTAAAGTTTCACGTCTATCCAAACGAGTGAAAGCTCTCAGTTAGTTCTCTTAGCAGAGATAGTTTCGAGTCGCGTTAGAGTTAGTAACGATTCGCAAGAATAAAGTCCTACTAAAGACTAAAATTGATCAAAAAAAGTCAAACCTGTTATGGTCTGACTTTTTTTTTGCCATCTTATTTTTGGATATTCTTCTTATGTTCTTTTAAGTTATGGGAGATTTTTTTTCTGTATTGGCTACCTACTACATCTAGTAGGTAGTGCTCAGGTAAATACATAGAATAGTATTTTATTTTATTTTTTTGGCTGGAGTCATATTGCATGATGGCAATATGATGGGTAGTTTAATCACATAAGAATTTATCGACATCAATAGAGGCGTCGCCCTGCAGAATAAATTTTGCAGCTTGATAGACTTTTGTTTCTAAAAAAGCTCAATTAATGATCGAAATATAAAGTTTAATAGAGGGAACACCAAATATGACCAGACAATATAAGGGTGATGTCACGCCTAAAGAAGCCTGGGATGTGCTTGCTCGGGATAAAAGTGCAGTATTAGTTGATGTGCGAACACTTGCTGAATGGAAATGTGTTGGTGTCGTTGATTTATCAGGCCTTTCCAAGAATAGTATTTTAATTGAATGGGTTAGTTTCCCCGATGGAGTTCCAAATACAGCTTTCCTATCTGAGCTTAGTCAGGCTGTACCAAATAAAGATACGCCTATTTATTTTTTATGCCGAGGTGGTATCAGATCCGTCGGCGCTGCTATAGCAGCTAATGATGTTGGTTTTAGGCATAGTTATAATATATTAGAGGGCTTTGAGGGGACACCAGATGAATTTGGCCACCGCGGCAGAAAAACAGGTTGGCAGGGACTGAGCCTTCCATGGAAGCATTAATTGGTAATAATTTTTTAAGATGAAGAAATAGTTTAAATGGCAAAAAAATTAATTCAGCAAGATCCAACAAAAGTAATATTAAAAGACACTATTGATGCGCAATGGGTTTCGGTTCTGGACTACTTGCGATCAGACTTTGATGAAAGTAGTTATAAAAGCTGGATCAAGCCACTTGCTCTCGTCAATATTGAAGACGGCTGCGCTGTGATGGCTGCGCCGACACGTTTCATGCGCAACTGGATCATGGAAAATTTTTCTGAACGTATAAAAAGTGCTTGGAGTAAAGTTAACGGCCATGTGAATGATATTGAAATTATGGTCCTCTCTAGTCATAAGGGGTTGGATCATAAAGTGTTGCCAGCTAGCCCTTCTGGTAAAATTTTAAAAAAAACAACTGATATTGCCTCGACTGAGCAGGTCAAAATTATTCGAGATGATCAATTTGGAGCACTGCTTGATCCGCGTTTTACCTTCGATAGTTTTGTGGTGGGTAAATCAAATGAGCTTGCTTATGCTGCAGCCCGACGAGTTGCTGAAAATAAAGATGTTAATTTTAATCCGCTTTTTTTGCATGGTGGGGTTGGTTTGGGAAAAACGCACCTAATGCATTCTATTGCCTGGGCTAACCGTGAATATTTTCCGGAACGTAAGGTGGTTTATTTGTCTGCTGAACAATTTATGTATCAGTTTGTATCTTCGATCCGCTACAAAGATACCATGTCTTTTAAAAAGAAATTCCGTAATGTAGACTTATTGATGATCGATGACCTTCAATTCATTGCTAATAAAAATTCAACCCAGGAAGAATTTTTTCATACATTTAATGCGCTCATTGATCATCACCGACAAGTGGTGCTATCGGCTGATAGATCACCATCAAATCTTGATGGCGTTGAGGAGCGGATTCGTTCAAGACTTGGGTGGGGCCTAGTTGCTGACATTCATCCGACTGATTATGAGCTTAGGCTCGGTATTTTGCAGCAAAAAGCAAATGGTGTACCAGAAGTTGAAATTCAAAGTGAGGTGCTCGAATTCCTTGCTCGTCGGATCAGCTCAAATGTTCGTGAACTTGAGGGCGCTTTTAATAGGATGGTTGCTCATTCAACGCTGATTGGTAGGCCAATAACACTTGATATGACCCAAGAGGTATTACAGGATCTATTACGGGCTAATGATCGGCGTGTGACGGCAGATGAAATTCAACGGCGAGTAGCTGACTACTTTAATATTAAACTTTCCGATCTTCTTTCTGCGCGTCGGGCCCGTCAAGTCGCTCGTCCAAGGCAGGTTGCTATGTATCTCTGCAAGCATTTGACCTCAAAGTCCCTGCCGTCTATCGGCCGCAAGTTTGGCGGCCGAGACCATACAACCGTGATGCACGCAGTTAAACGAATAGATGAACTACGTCAGACTGACAGTGTCCTAGACGAAGATATTTTGCATCTAGAAAGAATGTTTAGCACGTAAATTTAAGGCTCTATTTAAGCGCTTTTAATTTGAGTTTAAAATATAATGCGACTCGGCAGGAATGCGGTGAAAAACCCATTGACCTCATGTCTATTTATGGTAGTCTGTTTCTCAGTTAAATTAAAAAATATCAAACGGACTATCTAAGTCTTGGGCTAAAATTATAATAAATATGAAGCGTGAAATTATCAAATGAAATTGAATATCGAACGAGGTGAATTACTGAAATCTTTGGGACACATTCAAAGTGTCGTTGAGCGTAGAAACACTATTCCCATTCTGTCGAATGTTTTGCTTGAGAGTGAAGACGGCCGTCTAAACCTTGCCGCAACTGATCTTGATATAGCCATTGGCGAAAGTGTTGTAGCTGAAACCCAGGAGCCTGGTGGCATCACTGCTCCAGCCCACACACTATATGATATTGTTAGAAAGCTTCCAGATGGGTCGCAAGTTGAACTATACTATGATTTGGACAGTACGAGACTTTCTATAAGTGCAGGGCGCTCAAGGTTTACTCTCTCTTGCCTTCCGCGAGAGGATTTTCCTGTGATGTCTGAAGGTGAGTTTCCTGTAAATTTTAAAGTAACAGGGGTAAACCTAAAACGGCTTATTGATAAAACTCGCTTTGCCGTTTCAACCGAAGAAACTCGTTACTACCTCAATGGTATTTACCTTCATGCGGCCACCGACGATAATGGCGAGAACGTACTTCGTGGCGTTGCTACTGACGGGCATAGGTTAGCCCGTTTTGATATGGACCAGCCGGAAGGTGCCGCGGACATGCCGGGCATTATTGTCCCAAGAAAGGCGGTTGGCGAACTTAGGAAGCTTATAGACGAGTATGAGGGTGAGGTTAAGGTTAGCTTATCAGATACGAAAATCCGCTTTAGTTTTTCAGATATTGTTTTGACATCTAAACTTATTGATGGAACCTTTCCAGATTACACACGTGTAATACCTGAAGGCAATGATAAAAACATGGAAGTGAATAGTAACGTTCTTGCAGAATCTGTAGACCGCGTATCTACTATTTCAACAGATAAAACTAGGTCAGTTAAGTTGGCTATGGGTGCTGGCCAACTTAAGCTTTCCGTTCATAGTCCAGAGCATGGTACCGCCACCGAGGAGCTTTTGGTTAGCTATGAATCTGACGACATGGAAATTGGTTTTAATTCGCGATATCTCCTTGATATACTTGCTCAAATTGAAGGTGATACGGTTCAGGTAGCTTTTGCTGATGCTGCAGCGCCAACGATCCTAAGAGACCTGACCGATGAGGGTGCGTTATATGTCCTCATGCCGATGAGAGTTTAGTGTGTATTTCGGTTGAGTGATTCATCGAATTCGCGAACCATTAAAGATTATAAGAGTGTTCCACCTTCAGCAAAGGCGCTTGTGCTTTATGTGGACCGTTTATTGCTGAGCAACTTCAGATCATATGAAAATATTGAGCTTAATGTAGGTTCAAACTCAGTTGTTTTGGTTGGAGCCAATGGTGCTGGTAAGACTAACTTGCTTGAAGCCTTGTCGTTTTTATCGCCGGGACGGGGACTGAGAAGGGCTAAATTATCAGATGTTAATCTCATAGGGTCAAGTATATCTTGGGCAGTTTCTGGTCGTGTAATAACTCCAGACGGCGAGCGGCAACTCGGAAGTGGGCTCCAGCCTCGCCATGAACTTTCATCAGAGACGTCGGTAGACCGCAGGATAGGCAAGCTTGACGGTGAAATACTATCGAGCCCGCTAGCCTTTGCTAATGTGTTGCAGGTGGCTTGGCTTACGCCACAAATGGACAGACTGTTTATAGAGGGAACGTCAGGTAGGCGTCGCTTTCTTGACCGCCTGGTGGCCGCATATTATCCAAGTCACGCACGTGAGGTTAACGCATATGAAAAAGTAATGCGAGAACGAGGTCGGTTGTTGAGTGAAGAAAATGCAGATCAACTCTGGCTTGAAAGTTTGGAAAAGCGTATGGCTGAGCATGGGGTAGCGGTGGCCGCGGCTAGGCTTGATGCACTTGGAAAATTATCACAGGCGATCCAAGAGAGCCAGTCAGAATTTCCAACTGCAGTACTTTCAATTGGCGGGGAACTTGAAAAAGAATTGAGCCACAGGCCAGCACTTGAGGTGGAACGAACCTTTTGCGAACGACTTTTTTCAACACGAAGTTATGACAGTAAGTCGGGGAGGACTTCAATAGGGCCTCATAAATCGGATCTGTTGGTAAGGCATGCAGAAAAAAATATGCCAGCAGATCTGTGTTCTACGGGAGAGCAAAAAGCACTTTTGATTGGAATAACTCTTGCTAGTGCCCGCCTTAGTGCCACTCAATTTGGCGCGCCACCTCTTTTGTTGCTTGATGAAGTAGCGGCTCACCTGGACGAAAGCCGGCGTGGTTATTTATTTGAAGAACTTCGGGATATAGGTTCTCAGGTTTGGTTGACGGGAACGGATAAATCCCTTTTTAGACAAATAGAAAAATCTGCGAAATTTTTTCATTTTTCTGATGGAAAAATAGAGGTAGATACTTAGTTATGTGTTATAGTACATTAAGTATAAATTAGATCAAGAAAAGGACTAAAACTCATGTCTGAAGCAACAGAAACTAAAGATGCAAGCGCAGGCGCGGAAGACTATAGTGCTGACAGCATTAAAGTTCTTAAGGGGCTTGATGCAGTTAGAAAAAGACCTGGAATGTATATTGGCGATACCGATGATGGTACTGGTCTTCATCATATGGTTTTTGAGGTTTCTGATAATGCTATTGATGAAAGTCTTGCTGGCTACTGCGATAAAGTTTTAGTTACTATGAATTCAGAAGGTTCGATTTCAGTAACTGATAATGGCCGTGGGGTTCCTGTGGATATTCATGAGGATGAGGGGGTTTCTGCCGCGCAGGTAATCATGACCCAGCTTCACGCAGGTGGAAAGTTTGACAGTAATAGTTATAAAGTTTCTGGCGGTCTTCATGGCGTTGGTGTTTCGGTTGTAAATGCCCTCTCTGATTACCTTGAGTTGCGGGTCTGGCGGAATGATAAAGAGCACTTCATGCGCTTTGAAGGCGGGGAACCTCTCGAGGACCTTGTAATTATTGGTGACACGCCTGGCAAAACTGGTACACAGGTTACATTTAAGCCATCAACTGACACATTTACCAATGTAGAGTTTAGTTTTGATACGCTTAGGCATCGTTTTAGAGAGTTAGCATTCCTTAATAAGGGGGTGCGTATCATCGTTCAGGATCATCGCACAAGTGATCATAAAGAGGTTGAATTATACTATGAGGGGGGTATTGAAGCTTATGTTGAGTATCTTGACAGAAATAAAACGGCTCTTATTGGTGCGCCAATTACGGTAATTGGTGAAAAAGACGATGTGATTTTTGAGTGTTCCCTGCAGTGGAATGATAGCTATCACGAAAATGTCCTTTGCTTTACAAATAATATTCCTCAGCGAGACGGCGGGACCCATTTAGCCGGGTTTCGAGGAGCATTAACGCGTACAATAAATAGTTACGCAACATCCATGGGGATTGCTAAGCGCGAAAAAGTATCAATTTCAGGCGATGATAGCCGTGAGGGACTTACTTGTGTGCTTAGTGTTAAAGTGCCTGATCCAAAGTTTTCCTCACAAACTAAAGATAAACTTGTATCGTCTGAAATTAGGCCAGTGGTGGAAAGTCTGCTAAATGAAAAACTTGGTCAATGGTTCGAAGAGCATCCTGCAGATGCGAAAATTATTATTGGAAAAATTTGTGAAGCAGCCGCAGCTCGGGAAGCGGCTCGTAAAGCACGAGACCTTACCAGGCGCAAGGGAGTGCTTGATATTTCGTCATTACCCGGTAAGCTTGCTGATTGTCAGGAACGGAACCCTGAGAAAGCAGAAATATTCATCGTGGAGGGCGATAGTGCGGGTGGTAGCGCCAAGCAAGGACGTCATCGTAAAAACCAGGCAATACTTCCGCTAAAAGGTAAAATTCTCAATGTGGAGCGTGCTCGTTTTGACCGTATGCTGGGATCTCAGGAAATTGGGACATTAATCACTGCGCTAGGCACGGGTATCGGTCGAGAAGATTTTGATATTGAAAAACTGCGTTACCACAAAGTAATTATAATGACGGATGCCGATGTGGATGGCGCACATATCCGGACCCTGCTACTTACCTTCTTTTATCGTCAGATGCCGGAACTTCTTGAAAAAGGATATCTCTATATAGCTCAGCCACCTCTTTATAAGGTAAGCCGAGGAAAATCAGAAGTTTATTTGAAGGATGACCCTGCCCTTGAAGATTACTTGATCGCTCAGACACTTGAAGAAATGATGTTGACCTTAGGCGATGGTACACAGATCGCGGGCAATGATCTTGCTGATCTGGTAGAAAACACTCGTAGAGTAAACCGGGTCCTTGATCATGTATCAAACCGCTATAATAAAGAAATTCTTGAGGAAATTGCGGTACTTGGTTCTCTTACGGAGGATATTTTAGTCAAAGGAAATGGAGCTAAAAATGTTCTTGCTAAAGTAACGGATCGTCTTAATGCGCGTGCAGGGATTGGTGAGGATAATTGGAGTGCAAGCCTAGATGCTGAGGGTGATGGAGTTGTGTTTATTCAGGAAATTCGCGGAATTAAAGATATTTATAAATTTGATGCGGCGCTTATTGCTTCCGCTGAAGCCCGCAAACTTAATGAGGCTGCGGCGGCGAGGGCTGAAATTTTTGTTGCAACTTCGACTATTACTCGCAAAGAAGAGGGCACGGACATCCATTTGCCAAGCCAACTCTTAAAATATATTATTCATTATGGTCGCAAAGGGCTCTCAATCCAACGTTATAAAGGTTTGGGTGAGATGAACCCGGGGCAACTTTGGGAAACAACTCTTGATCCAGATGCGCGGAGCCTGCTTAAGGTAAAAGTCAGTCATGCTGATACTGCCGATGAAATATTCTCGAAGTTAATGGGAGACGTGGTTGAACCACGCCGAGAATTCATTCAAGATAACGCTTTAAGTGTTGCCAATTTGGATGTTTAGGTAATTGAATAAAAAAACAGATTATTAGGGCTGATTTTTCAATCGATATCTTTGAAATCCCTTATTATCCTTTGTGTAAAAAGTATGGTGACGGATGTTTGGTATATTTAGAAAGCCTATTAAGCCTTCGAAAGCAAAAGGCACCAAAAAAAATAACAACACAAAGTCAGTAACCTTCTTTTCAAAGTTTCTTTATGGATCTTTGGTTATCCTTGTTTGGGGAACAATATTACTTGTTCCACTTGTGGTTTATTATGCATATGATTTACCAGATATTTCAAATTTAGAACAAAATAATACTAAATCAACTATTATGGTTATGGCTCAAAATGGGGATGTTATTTCTACATACGGTAATGTGTATGGGGAATGGCTTGATTATCAGGAAATTCCGATCAATCACATAGAGGCTGTTATAGCAATAGAAGATAAACGATTTTTTGACCATAGCGGCCTAGATCTTCGTGGGTTAGCCAGAGCAATAGTAAGTAATTTAATAGCGGGTAGAATGGTTGAGGGTGGTAGTACTATTTCTCAGCAATTAGCAAAAAATCTTTACCTCAGTGCGGAGAGAACCTTTAAGCGCAAAGTTCAGGAACTACTTCTTAGTTTCTGGTTAGAGATGAAGCTTAGTAAACAAGAAATTTTGGCTGTGTATCTTAACAGGGCTTATTTTGGAAGTGGCGCATATGGGATTGATGCTGCTTCTCGAACAATATTTGGTCATAGTGCTCGAAATTTAACTTTAACTGAAGCAGCTATGATAGCGGGTATGCTTAAGGGGCCTTCTCTTTATTCTCCTCTCCGTGATGTGCAACGTGCCTATGGCCGGACATCTTTGGTGCTCGATAATATGATTACGGCTGGCTTTATTAATAGATTAACGGGGGAGCGGGCGAAAAAAATAAAAGTGAACATTAATACTACTAGCGCTGGTAGTGACGTGCGTTATTATACTGATTGGATTATTGATCAAGTCCCAAATTTAATCGGGCAGACTAATGAGCCTATTGTAATTAAAACTACGCTGGTTCCTGAAATTCAGAATATGGCCACAAATGCGGTGCGCCAAGTACTTGGTCGTGATGAGAGACACGAAAATACACAAGCAGCTTTAGTATCTATGGATTATGACGGTGCAGTTCAGGCTATGGTAGGAGGTAGAGATTATAATAAAAGTCAGTTTAATCGTGCCGTGCAGGCTCAGCGACAACCCGGAAGTGCTTTCAAGTTATTTGTTTATCTTGCTGCACTAGAAGCTGGGCTGAGCCCAACGACAGTAATGCGAGATAGTCCAGTCATTTTAAATGGCTGGAGCCCTCAAAACTATAGTGGTGAATTTATAGGCGATGTGACGCTTGAGAGTGCGTTTGCTAAATCTATTAATACAGTTGCGGTAAAGTTATCCGAACGTGTCAATAGAGGTTTAGTAGTTGATATCACGGAGCGACTAGGAATTAAATCACCACTTACGATAGAGCCAAGTCTAGCGCTAGGTACATCGGAACTTAATCTTCTGGAGTTAACGGGTGCTTACAGCGTGATAGCCAGTGGTGGCATAGAGATAAAGCCCTATGGTATTATGGAAATTCAAAGTAGTTCGGGTCAAATACTTTATCGTCACCTACCGGGACCAGATGTGAGGGTTTTGGAGAAGAAAATAAACGTTATGATGGAATCAATGCTTAAAAATGTTGTGACAACTGGAACAGCAAGGGCGGCATCTATGGATTTTCCAGTTTTTGGTAAAACTGGAACAACTCAGAATTACAAAGATGCACTTTTTGTAGGATATGGAAAAGGTATTGTGAGTGGGGTCTGGGTGGGCAAGGATGATAGTACGCCCATGCAAGGGGTAACTGGTGGCAGCACACCTGCCCAAATATGGAAGAACTTTATGTATAGCAGCTCGCTTAGAAGAAATGACGCAACTCTTGCAACGCCAAATGTTTACCCAAGAGCTAGACCGGGGTCATAACTTACGTCTACTCAGATAATATCATCATCAAAGCTTGGCCTTCACTTTTTAACCATTTTCTCGATATTTTTGCATCGTTAACCAATTCATCAACAACACTCCAAAATGCAGGACTATGGTTCATTTCTTTAATATGGGACACCTCATGTGCAACCACATATTCGATAATTTTATTGGGACACATTATAAGCCTCCAAGAAAAAGAAAGAGTACCACTTGAAGAGCAACTCCCCCAACGGCTCTTAGTATCTCGTATTTGAATACGGCGAAAACTCAGACCAATTGATTCTGCCATTTGCTGAGCAAGGGGTTCAATCTTTTTTTGAGCTAATTTTTTTAAGTAATTTTCAAGTCGTTTAGAAAAACCGATCTTATCACCACCGACGACTATTTCAAAATCAGTTTGTTTTATTAGGCCAATATTATCATTTTTATGAACTATAAAATAGGGTATCCCTTCAATAGGTATGTGGTATCCTGGAGAGAGAAAAATACGCTCCGATGATGATTTGCGTTGTTTTTCAAGCCAGGAAATATGGAGAGATGCGAAGTGCTGTGCCTCTCTTCGGGTGCTTTCTGGCGGCATTGTTACAACCGCACAACATTTCGCAGCATCATAACGTAATTTCATACGTTTTGCTCGATTGTGAGTTTTAAATTCAAGTGGAAAGTTATTTAAATTACTCATGACTAATCTCATCTATTTCAATAATATGATCCTCGAGATCGCCAGCATCACGTTCTGATACTACTTTATTCTGTACAGAAATCCCAGCGCGATGGACACTATTCTCATGGCCACTTATCAAGGGGTGCCATGAATAAAGGTCCCTCCCTTCCGAAATTAGTCTATATGCACATGTTTTTGGAAGCCATTTGAACTCTGAAACTTGCTCAGGCTTTAAGATTACGCAGTCGGGGACTAATTTTTTTCTCCGAGTGTAATTTTTACAACGGCAGTTTTGAATATCTAATAATCGGCAGGCAACATCTGTATAAGAAATCACGCTACTTTTCTCGTCCTCAAGCTTATGTAGGCAGCAAAGACCGCAGCCGTCGCAAAGGGATTCCCATTCTTTACGCGACATTTGTGTTAGGCTTTTATTCTTCCAGAAAGGTAACGCACCATCTGTCATGAGTTAATAAAAGAAGCTATTTTGGATGCCATAACCTCTGGATCCTCACCGTGATTAAAATGTTGTAAAAATATACCATTTTTATCCATTAAATAAGTGTATGCAGTATGATCAACTAAATAATCATCAGAATCGTCAGCTTTCGCTGCGTATACTTTGTAGACCTTTTTAATATTCTCAATTTGTTCCACTGTCCCCGTAAGCCCGGTAAGGTCTTTGTGAAAAAATTGAATATATTCAGCCATGACTTCTATTGTATCACGTTCAGGATCAATCGTTACAAAAACTGGGGTGATTTGATTTAGCTGTTCAGCGTTAAGGTACGTCAAGCTATCTGACATAATTTGAAGATCCATGGGGCAGACGTCAGGACAATATGTATAACCAAAATAAACAAGCATAAATTTACCATGAAAAGTTTTGTTGGTAACAGGCTCACCCATGTCGTTGACAAGTTTAAATGTTCCACCAATAAGGGCGCGGCTATTTTCTGATGCGGTGGGGGTAGAGTATGTGTCCAAGTACTTGTCCCAAACAACAAATGCGATAATTGTAAGAAATATGATGATAAAAATTCGTACCACCGTTTTTTTATTTGGGGGGAATATGCTCATATTAAGGCCTTGCTTCATATTAGTTTAATAATAGACTAGTTATAAGTTCCTGTTATAATATGACCAGAACGATTTATAAAGACTGGATTTTGATATGAGCCCCAAAAAATATATAATTCACTGTATATTGGCTGTAATGCTTACTTTTCCAATTACTTTTAATACAGTAAAAGCCCAGGAAGGTAGTTTTTCAAGTGGGTATAATTTACTTAAAGCGGTGAAAGAAAAGAATTATAGCAAACTTCGGTCCCTCCTGCAGAAAGGAGCAAACACAAATACGCGACAATATAAAACTGGAGCGACTCCATTATATATTGCAGCAAATATGAAGGATCCTGTTGGTGTTACATTTCTTTTAAATGCTGGTGCCGATACTGATTTGACTATTAAATCTTCAGGAGAGACTGCACTGATGGCATCAGCAAGGTTAAATTCACGTGAAATTGTAAACCTTCTTATTGGTCAAAATGCCAACGTTAACATTAAAGACAGAAATGGTGAAACGGCCTTGCATAAGGCAGTTCTCTCTAATGATCGCGCAATAGTGAAGGCGCTAATGGAAGCTAATGCTGACTGGTCTCTGGCCGATAATACAGGGCGCACCCCTCTAGATCTAACTAAAGAAAATCGCCGCCTCCGTTCCCTGGCGCGGATCCTTGAAAGTGGTGGTGCTGAGTATTAAAGAAAGTTAATGATCTAGAGGATCTGGTTTATCAATTCTAAAAATCTTACCTTAAACACATAAAGTAGATTTCATTTTTTAATAAAGCTTTTTATTTTGGTGGTTTCTTATTGAGTATTTAGGATACGTATTTATGATAGGTATAGTTATTCTGGATTTTTAGTTTCCCATTCTTTCTCGATTTTATTCCGAGCTACAATTATTGAATTTGCAACATAAATGCAAAGGCCTCCCACTAGAATGACCACAATCATTGCGACAGCTGGAAGTAATAAATGCGGTCCAGCAAGTGCAATAGATATTAGTAATAAAACGGTTACGAATGCACACGTAATAAAATTGATTGTATTAGCCATTTTTGTCTTTTTCCTTTTCGAAAAATAGAATGTGTTATATTCAATAAAACTACAATTGTAATTTAACTACTGTGAATTCTCAAATAAAACAAGTTTTTTGATAAAAGAAATAAATTTAAATCAAAAAATATAATAAAAAATGAGAATAGGATGCTAAATATGCGGCAGAGCAAAACTAAATTAAACGCTCTGCAAAATCGTACATTAGCACTTTTTCAAGAGCTAGCAAAAAGTGAAGAAACGTCTTTTCGGGTTGAAGGGACCGATGATATTTCGATTATGTATATTGCGTTACCGCACGGTAATCATGCCCATATAGGAAATTTTGTTGTTTCGGCAAGAGAGGCAAGCGGTTTTAATAACGAAAGTGTATGGAAAGCATTAGAACGAAAAGGGCTTGCGAGGTCAGAATACCCGCACCGTCTTATTTTAACTAGGCAGGGCCTATGTTATGAAACTGGTTTTGCAGATACATTTAATGTTTCAGATCATTAAGGTTGTTCAGAACCGCTAGGCTGTAGATGCCATATTAGACCGGCTACGCCTCCTTTGATGAAGGGAAGAACAAAAAGCATCAGAAGTAGCGCCATAGATGGCCATACTGCCATTTGTATCCAAAGAGGCGGGTGGTAAACGGCCTCAAAAAATACCAGCATTGGTACAATAATATGACCGACTAGTAGGATTGTGAGGTAAGGCGGCAAATCATCTGCGCGAATATCACCGGTTGGAGCTTTACAAACTCTACAATTTGTAATTTTTAAATATCCACTAAAAAGTTTACCATCTCCACAGTGAGGACAGGTTCTTTTTACACCACGAATAATTGAATTAAACACTGAATAGTTGTCTCGAGAATATAGGCATTTATTGATTAGGCACATACCTTGAGGTCATCATTTTTTATTTAAGAGAGAAATGAGGGCTGAAGTATCCAACCGCCCGCCACCATTTTGCTGTATTTTTTGGTAATATTCGTCAACTAATTTAGTAACGGGAAGCGGTATATCAAGCCCCTCTGCTTCTTTAAGGGCAAAGCCTAAATCTTTTCTCATCCAGTCAAGTGCAAAGCCAAAATCGAACTCATCACGAACCATTGTGGAGGCGCGATTTTCCATTTGCCAGCTTTGTGCAGCCCCCTGCGATATTACCTCAACAACGTCGTCGGCATTTAAACCGGTTTTCATCGCGAAATTAAGAGCTTCTGAGAGGCCCTGAACTATACCAGCGATACATATTTGGTTGACCATTTTTGCTAGTTGTCCACTGCCTATCGGACCGAGTAACTTTGTCTTTTTTGCATAGCAATTTAAAATAGGTTCTACTTTACTATAAGTAATATCGTTACCACCAATCATAATGCTAAGTGCGCCATTTTCAGCACCTGCTTGACCACCTGAAACCGGCGCATCTAGAAAGCCAATATTTTTTTTAACACAAACCTGACCTAACTCACGGGCAAGGCCAGCTGATGTTGTTGTATGGTCAACAAGTATAGCCCCATTCTTTAAGCTGGCTAAAACACCATCTTCGCCAAAGGCGACTGAACGAACATCATCATCATTACCAACACAAATAAAAACAATTTCTGCGCCCGCAACAGCTTCACGCGGCGTTTTATAATAATTTCCATTATGTTCTGAGATCCAACTTTCCGCTTTGGAAAGTGTTCTATTATATACAGAAACGTCATGTCCAGAATTTTGTAAATGACGTGCCATGGGGTAGCCCATAACACCAAGGCCGATAAAACTAAGCTTCATTTGTAATCCTTTAATAATGCGGAGGTTTTTCATCTTGAATTTCTGTTAAGCTATCGGATGAATTATTTTCCAAACTTTCTAGTCTTGCATCCGCCTTTTTGAGAATACCACCAAGTCTCTCTATTAATTTCCATTGGTCAGACACCATTTCACTGAGATCATTGATCTGGGACTCTTGGTGAGAGGACTTTATTTCTAGCCTATTCAATCTATTTTCTTGCTCTGTCATTTATTCATTCCTTAAAAGTTGATATATCACGGCTGATTTTTTTTAGCCATAGAAATGAAAAGGCTCTTAGTCAAATTTGTTTTGTAATTTAATAGATAAACGTAGCGGGTAAGTATGTTAAACAGAGTTTAATGGGATATTATTGCAGTACATAACTATATCCAAGGAATATGCTTACAACGAAACATATGAAAAATTAATAAATAAAGAGCCTCTATGATTAAGAAATTACCTATTTATGAAATTATTCCGAAGTTGAAGAGTACCCTCTCAAAATTAAATAATGTTGTTTTGCAAGCTCCACCCGGCGCAGGTAAGACGACGGTGATCCCTTTGGAACTGCTAGGTGAGAATTGGCTAGGGGATAAAAAAATTATTATGCTTGAGCCAAGGCGTTTAGCTGTACGCGCATCCGCAAGACGTATGGCAGAAACTCTTGGTGAGAAGGTGGGTGAAACCGTTGGTTATAGAGTAAAAATGGATCGTCAGGTTGGTCCCAAAACTCGTATCGAGATTGTAACCGAGGGTGTTCTTATTAGGAAGCTTCAATCAGACCCAGAGCTTACAGGTGTGGGGCTTTTGATCTTTGATGAATTTCACGAACGGTCGATTGATGCAGATCTAGGCCTAGCTCTAGGTCTTGATGTTCAGGAGGGCTTTAGGGCCGATTTAAAGATTTTGGTCATGTCGGCAACACTTGATGGGGGACGTATTGCTAGCCTAATGAATAATGCTCCTATAATCACCAGCGAAGGTCGAGTTTTTCCAGTTGAATATAGGTATCTTGATAAAAAAATAACTCGTTCTATTGAAGATGAAATGGCCGCTGCAATAATTAGGTCCTTACAAGCTGAACCAGGTAGTATTTTAGCCTTTTTACCCGGGGCTCGCGAAATTGAAAAAACTAAAAAAGAGGTCGAAAATACTAAGTTTTTAAAGAATGTTGTCGTATGCCCCTTATATGGATCGATGTCCTTTGGAGAGCAAGATTTGGCGATTAAGCCTCCTCCCCAAGGGTGGCGAAAAGTGGTTCTTGCTACTGATATAGCCCAAACTAGTTTAACTATAGAAGGCATTCGTATTGTTATAGATAGCGGCCAACAAAGAAGTGCTATTTTTGATGTAAAGTCTGGAATGACTGGACTTGAAACAAGAATGCTTTCTAAGGCATCTGCATTACAAAGAGCGGGCCGGGCGGGTCGGCTAGAGGAAGGAATTTGTTTTCGGTTATGGAGCCAAGCGGCAAACCGCGCGTTAAAACCGTTTGACCTACCCGAGATAATGAAGGTTGATTTAACACCTTTGGCTTTAAATTTAGCGCTTTGGGGAATAAAAGATGCCTCGGCACTTAAATGGTTAGATCTTCCAGATCCTGTATCGATGGGTAGGGCAAGAGATTTGCTGCAATCACTGGGGGCGCTTAATGATCAAATGCGGATTACAGATCACGGTAGGGTTATGGCGCAATTTCCAATGTCACCGAGACTTTCTCATATGATACTAACGGCAAAAAAAAATGGTTATGGTTTTCTGGCCCTAACTATTGCGGCACTGCTTCAGGAACGAGACCTTCTTCGTCAATCAGTTAATATGAGAACAGTTGATTTTCGACTTCGTATTGAGGCACTTATCCATATGAAGAGCGGGCGTCTTAAGCAAGCAAAAATGCTAGGGGTTAATATTAGACTAGCTAAATCAATTCTTCGCCAAATAAGTGTCTGGCAACGAAGCCACAAGATAACGGATGATAAAATTGACATTTCAAAGGCAGGCCTATGTTTAGCGGTTGCATTTCCTGACCGCATAGGAGGGAGGAGAGTTATTGCGTCACCGGTTTATCTATTGTCTGGTGGAAGAGGGGCAAGCTTATTGGCCGACGATCCGCTCGCAAGGGAAGAGTTTATTGCGGTGGCGCACTTGGATAAAGGGGTTCGAGATGCCCGAATATACATAGCAGCACCAATAGAGAAAAATGATTTAGAGGACGCGTTTCAGGATCGGATGACTGAGGAAAATGTTGTTGAGTGGAATACAAAAGCTCAAGCCGTGCGGTCGGTTAATACAAAAATGCTAGGTAAAATGATATTTGAGACAAAAAAAATATCAACACCAGACCCTAATAAAACACTCGAGGCCTTGATAGAAGGAATAAGAAAAATGGGTCTTGGTGTATTGCCTTGGGAAAAAAATAGTGTGGCGATAAGAAAGCGAGTTGAACTCATTAGGGGTAATCTAGGGTTAGAGTTTCCAGATTTTACCGATGATGGGCTGTTGAAAAATATTGAAATGTGGTTGGCAGGATATCTGACAAATATTAATAATAGGCAAGCTCTCAAGGGCCTTGATCTCTATGCTATTTTAAAAAGCCAGCTTAATTGGAAGCAACAACAGCTATTGGAACGTTTGGCTCCTACACATATAATAGTGCCGAGTGGATCAAATGTAAAATTAGATTATGAGACAGATCCACCAGTTCTTGCAGTCAAACTGCAAGAAATGTTTGGGGCTGTTGAGACACCAACCATCTTAGACGGTCACAAAGGATTAATATTTCACCTTCTTTCACCTGCTGGAAGACCGCTTCAAATCACTTCGGACCTGGCAAGATTTTGGAAAAATTCTTATCCAGAGATACAAAAAGAGATGAAGGGTCGCTACCCTAAACACCCCTGGCCAGATAATCCCTTAGAAGCTATGCCAACACAAAAACTGAAGTCACGAAAATAATATTTTTTTAACGTTAAAAGCCGCAGAAATAGTGGACTTTATAAAAAATTTGAAAAATGCACCATACTAGTTATTGACATTAGGTCACTGCACAAATACCATATCTTGTGTTAATTGAGGTTTTTACGGGCGGCAATCAAGAAAATGATTATACTACAATACCCTAGCTAAAGTTATAATAATAATTAGGGTGTTCGTTTGTTAGAAAACAAAATGTAGTTGCTTAAAAAAATACAATAAACAGACTGGGGAAAACGCCATCTAGTTCATAAATTTTGAATTGTATAATGTAAAGTTGGTATTTTTGGAGTCGTTTTGTAAAAATATTTTTGACCTGAAATAATACTCAGGTTGAATTAATGGGAGTGGAAATGTTGTCTGCGTCAATACTTAAAGAAACTATTCAGGTTAAAGATCGTTCACGGGTAGTTACCGATGACGGTAGGGATGACTTGCTCACTGATTTTGGGCGAGCAACATTAACAGACCGTTATCTTATGCCTGGCGAGACATTTCAGGATATGTTTGCCCGTGTTGCCAGTTTTTACGGCGATAATGAAGCACATTCTCAACGCCTTTATGATTATATAAGCCGTCTTTGGTTTATGCCGGCAACTCCGATCCTTAGTAATGGTGGTACAAAACGTGGTCTTCCAATTTCTTGTTTTTTAAATGAGGCAAGTGACAGCCTTGCAGGCATTGTAGGTCTTTGGAACGAAAATGTCTGGCTTGCCTCAAAAGGCGGTGGCATTGGAAGTTACTGGGGGAACCTTCGTTCAATTGGAGAGGATGTTAGTACTAATGGAAAGACATCTGGCATTATACCGTTTATTCGTGTGATGGATAGCCAAACGTTGGCGATCTCACAAGGCTCGTTGCGTCGCGGGAGTGCTGCAGTTTATTTGCCAATAAGCCATCCTGAAATAGAAGAGTTTATTGAAATAAGGAGACCAACGGGAGGGGATCCAAACCGCAAGGCTCTTAATCTTCATCACGGTGTTTCTGTCTCAAACGCCTTTATGCGTGCGGTAGAGGCTGATGATGAGTGGCCTTTGACCAGCCCCCATGATGGCGCCGTTCAAAAAACAGTTGGAGCTCGTGAGCTCTGGATTAGAATTCTTACAGCTCGTATTGAGACCGGGGAACCTTATATTCTGAATATTGACCATGTAAATGACGCGACACCAGAACACCACAAGATTGCTGGTCTGGCTGTAAAAACCTCTAATTTATGCTGTGAAATTACCTTGCCAACGGGCATTGACCACCTAGGGGAACAGCGCACCGCTGTCTGCTGTCTTTCTTCTATTAATTTAGAGAAATATGACGAATGGAAAGACGATGATCTATTCATTGAGGACATGATGCGCTTTCTCGATAATGTTCTTCAGGACTTTATTGATAGAGCTCCGGATACAATGTCCCGTGCCAAATACGCTGCAATGCGTGAGCGTAGTGTCGGTCTAGGGGCTATGGGCTTTCATTCCTTTCTTCAAGACCGGATGATCCCATTCGAAAGCGTGATGGCTCAAGTCTGGAATAAAAAGATATTTAACCATATTAAGGTAGGTGTTGATAAAGCTTCGGTAAAATTGGCCCACGAAAAAGGTGCCTGTCCTGATGCAGCTGACTACGGTATGATGGAGCGTTTTTCCAATAAAACTGCGATTGCACCTACGGCGTCAATCTCTACAATTTGTGGTGGTGCAAGCCCAGGAATTGAACCAATTGCAGCTAATAGTTATACGCAAAAAACACTTTCTGGGTCTTTTAACGTTCGTAACCGTGCGTTGAAAATTCTCTTAGAAGAAAAAGGAAAAAATACTGAAGAGGTATGGTCGGCAATTACTATTAATGGGGGGTCTGTGCAACACCTTGATTTCCTAGATGATCTTGAGAAAGATGTGTTTAAGACTGCGTTTGAGTTAGATCAGCGATGGGTTGTTGAACATTCGGCAGACAGGGCACCAATGGTTGATCAAGCTCAATCAGTAAATGTTTTCTTACCAGCAGATGTAAATAAGCGAGATCTTCATCAAGTTCACTATCAAGCTTGGAAAAAAGGTCTTAAAAGTCTTTATTACTGCCGGTCACTTTCTATCCAGCGGGCAGAAAGCTCTGATACTTCCAGCGAAGGTGCAAAAGAAGAAATGCTTAAGGCGATGGCAAAGGCACAGGAATCATCAGATTATGAAGAATGTCTCTCTTGTCAGTAATCCAAATATTAATCACCCATAAAAATTATTAGGTAATATGTATGACTTTACTAAAGGAACGAATCCACTATAAACCGTTTGAGTACCCTTGGGCATATGATGCCTGGCTAACGCAGCAGCGGTTGCATTGGCTACCGGAAGAAGTTCCGATGGCCGATGATATTAAAGACTGGAATATGAAAATTTCAGAAGGGGAACGCAATTTATTAATGCAGATTTTCCGCTTTTTCACTCAAGCCGACGTGGAAGTTAATAATTGCTATATGCAGAAATATGGGCGCGTATTTAAACCAACTGAAGTGCAAATGATGCTTGCCGCCTTTTCTAATATGGAGACGGTTCATGTAGCGGCCTATAGTCATCTTCTTGATACTCTTGGTATTCCGGAAAGTGAATATGAAGCATTTCTTAAGTATGAAGAAATGAAGGATAAATACGATTATATGCAGAAGTGGGGGATTGATACAAAAGAAGATATAGCTAAGACGCTTGCTGTTTTTGGTGCCTTTACCGAAGGACTTCAGTTATTTGCTTCCTTTGCGATTTTAATGAATTTCCCACGCTTCAACAAAATGAAGGGCATGGGGCAAATTGTTACGTGGTCAGTGCGCGACGAAACACTACACACAAGCTCAATCATAAAGCTTTTTCATTCATTTGTTCATGAAAATCCGGAAGTTTGGACTGACGAACTTCAAAATGATTTAGTTGATGCATGTAAAACCATTGTTAAGCATGAAGATGCCTTTATTGATTTGGCATTCGAAATGGGTGATATTGAAGGACTAACAGCCCAGGAAGTAAAGGATTATATCCGTTATATTGCTGATCGACGTCTCAATCAACTCGCACTTAATCCGATCTACTTTATTGGGAATAACCCACTTCCGTGGATGGACGAGATTTTAAACGGAATTGAGCACGCTAATTTCTTTGAAAGCAGAGCAACAGAATACTCACGGGCTTCTACCGAGGGCGTATGGGAAGACGCGTTTGATTAACTTTAGAGGCTAATGCTCTTCTAATACAAAATCTAACGATAGGCTATTTATACAATAACGTTTACCTGTTGGTTGCGGGCCATCTGTAAAGACGTGGCCGAGATGTGCGTCACAGTTACTACATTTTACTTCTTCGCGGATCATGCCATGGCTCGAGTCGCGAAGAATATTGACTACTTGTTCATTAAATGGAGCATAATAACTCGGCCAACCACTTCCGCTATCATATTTTGCCTCTGAATCAAATATTGGTTTCTTGCAGCAATTGCAAATATAAGTTCCTATTTCTTTGTGGTCGTTATATTTACCGCTGAAAGGATGTTCTGTAGCACCTCTTCTGGTAACTTGATATTCTTTATCATTAAGGAAGGATTTCCATTCGCTGTCTGTTTTTTTCATTTAATTGACTTTTCATTGTGCTATGATTGAATTGAACATTATCACACTTTATTGCAGTGTTGAACAAAAATAGAAATGGAAATTAATATGGAAAAAGCAATTTTTGCAGCTGGGTGTTTTTGGGGGGTGGAACTTAACTTTTCTAAGATTGAAGGTGTTATTGAAACACTTGTTGGATACATTGCTGGGAATACGTCTAACCCCACCTATGAAGAGGTGTGTAGCGGAAGATCAGGTCATGCGGAGGCGATTGAAATAAGTTATGATCCGAAGGTTGTTTCATACGAGCAGCTTCTTGATAATCTATGGAAAATTCATAACCCTACAACTCTTAACCAACAAGGTCCGGATGTAGGAACCCAATACCGTTCTGCTATTTTTTATTTAAACGAGGAACAAAAGTTAGCAGCTGAAAAATCTAAGGCGGAAATCAACAACTCTAAAAAATTTAATAAACCAGTTGTAACGGAAGTCTGCTTGGCTAGTGAATTCTGGCTGGCGGAAGAGTATCACCAGCAATATTTAAAAAAGAGAAACATTACCATTTCTTGTAGATAATATTCAACAGAAGGAATTTATGCTTTTTAAATATGATCAGTAATAACTTTAAAAAAAACTAATTAGTTATCTTGTTAAGAGTGCCAATCAAGAATTATTTTTCCAGAATTTCCGGATCTCATAATTTCAAACGCTTCAGCATAATCATTTACTGCAAAATGATGGGTAAGGACGGGACTTAGGTCAAGGCCACTCTCAAGCATAGCTATCATTTTATACCAAGTTTCAAACATTTTTCTGCCATAAATACCTTTAATTTCAAGACCTTTAAATATGATATGATCCCAATTAATTGCTGTGCCTGCTGGTATAATTCCTAACATGGCTATCTTTCCACCGTGGTTCATTATCTCAAGCATGTCAGAAAAGGCTTCTGCGTTACCGCTCATTTCAAGGCCCACATCAAAACCTTCAGTCATTCGAAGGTCTTCCATAACATCTTGAAGATTTTGATTTTTCACGTTTACAGCGCGAGTTGCGCCCATTTTCTTAGCAAGATCAAGTCTTGTATTATTTAAATCTGTAATCACTACATGCCGCGCGCCTACATGTTTGGCGATAGCAACAGCCATGATACCGATAGGTCCTGCACCAGTAATTAAAACATCCTCACCAACTAGATCAAATTCAAGTGCTGTATGGGCGGCATTACCCAGAGGATCAAGCATTGCCCCTAGGTCATCACTAATAGTGTCAGGTAGGAGGCAAATGTTACAAGCGGGAACACTGATAAATTCGGCAAAAGCACCCGGTCGGTTTACGCCAACGCCTAAGGAGTTTCGACATAGGTGTCTTTCACCAGCACGGCACTTGCGGCAAAAGCCACATGTTATATGGCCCTCGGCAGAAACCCTATCGCCAATATTAATTCCTCTGACTTCTGACCCTATTTCTACAATTTTTCCAGCAAACTCATGGCCGACAGTCATTGGGATGGGAATAGTTTTTTGGGCCCATTCATCCCAGTTAAAAATATGAATATCTGTACCACAAATAGCAGTTTTTTTGATTTTCACTAGTACGTCATTATGGCCAATCACTGGTATTTCAATGTCTTCCAACCAAAGGCCGACTTCTGCTTTTGCTTTAACAAGGCTTTTCATGATGTCACCTATTTGATAATGTTAAGCTGACGGCCAATTTGCGCAAATGCGCCTATTGCCAAATCTAATTGCTCTTTTGTATGTGCGGCAGACATCTGTGTTCTTATCCTTGCCTGGCCTTTTGGGACAACAGGAAAGGAAAAACCAATTACAAATATACCCAGTATTAAAAGTTTTTCAGACATTTCACTAGCTAGTTTAGCATCACCAAGCATAACAGGAATGATGGCATGATCAGCCCCGGCTAAAGTAAAGCCAAGAGCTGTCATTTGGTTACGAAAATACTGGCTATTCCAGACTAGCTTTTCAAGAAGGTGTCCTCGTTCTTCAATAAGATCAATAACCTTGCAGGAGGTGGCTGCGATTACAGGTGCGAGTGTATTTGAAAAAAGATAAGGCCTTGAGCGCTGACGAAGCCATTCAACAATTTCTTTTGAAGCGGCAGTATAGCCACCAGAAGCGCCCCCCAAGGCTTTACCTAGGGTACCGGTTAAGATATCAATACGGTCTGACACATTAAAAAACTCTGGTGTTCCTGCACCTGTTTTACCAGTGAAGCCGACTGCGTGACTATCATCAACCATAACCATGGCATCATATTGTTCTGCAAGATCACAAATTGCAGGCAGATTGGCGAGAATGCCGTCCATTGAAAACACACCGTCTGTGGCGATTAATCTGAAGCGTGAAGACTGGGCTTCCTTTAGGCAGCTTTCAAGAGCATCCATGTCATTATTAGCATAACGAAAGCGTTGGGCTTTACAAAGACGTACTCCATCAATAATGCTAGCATGATTAAGTGCGTCAGAAATAATAGCATCTTCTGGCCCCAGCAAGGTTTCAAAAAGTCCAGCATTTGCATCAAAACAACTAGGATATAAAATGACATCTTCCATTTTAAGAAACTTGGCAAGTTGGTTTTCTAAAGTTTTATGAATATCTTGGGTTCCACAAATAAAGCGGACCGATGACATCCCATAACCATACTTGTCCAGCGCCTGCTTAGCTGTGTCAACGAGTGTTTGATCATTGGAAAGGCCAAGATAATTGTTAGCACAAAAATTTATAAACTCATTGTCATGATTATTTTTTACTTTAATCGTAGAATTTTGTGGAGAGGTAATGACCCTTTCCGTCTTATAGAGCCCTTCTGATTTCAGTTCTTCTATCTGTTTGGCCAGTACCTGCTGATAACGATCAGACATAATTTACTCCACTTTAAGCATTTTAATTTTATTTTGTTCAATATAAAGAATATCATATTTAATATATTAGACAAGTGGGGAATATATTTAATATATAGAATTTTTTACTTTGGCGAAAGAACCACTAATAGGACATGAGCCTCTGCCTCACCCACATTTTTTATACTGTGCTCAACATCTGCTTTATAGCGAGCGGTATCACCAGAGGTGAGTGTTTGAAGTTCACCAGCAGATGAAATTTCTATCTCGCCCTTTATAATTGTTAGGTGTTCTTCCGTGCCTTTAACATGGGGATCAGAATCTAGAACACCTTCTTTTTTTAACTTCGCGTCGTACCATTCAATATTAGAGACGAGACCCAGGGGGCTAAGTATTCTGAGGGTACAGCGCCCATCTGCACTTTGTATTTCTGGAATTTGATGAGATTTAATAAGTGAAATTATAGGTTTTTTTTCATGTAAACCTTTATCGCTGCTTAGTAGTTCACCAACCTCAATACCAAGGGCACGGGTTAGGCTCCATAGTGTGGCAACAGTTGGGTTTGTTTTGTTGCGCTCTATTTGAGAGAGCATTGACTTGGAGACGCCACTCAAGCCTGCCAGTTGGTCGAGTGTCAAGTTCTTGCCAGAGCGAAGCAACTTTATTTTTTGGCCTATATCTGGCGGAGGGGTTTGTGGCATATAATAACTATCCTTACGATGTTGGCTCCCGCTATAAGAATACAGGCCGCAAAGGGCTTGTATTTTTACTTATGTCGCTATTAATAATTGATTGAAACGGTTACTGTGTCAGAATAACTTCCTGAAACAGCAGAAGTTTGTGCGGCGGCGACTGAGCCGTAAACAGTCAAAGGCACTGCACTACCGGTACCAGTATAACCTACACCAGTTCCGTTTTCCCATACTACTGACCTTCCAGAATTACTAAAAACTTCATAATCTAGGAAACTAGCAGCATCTCCAGCGGCTACCATTCGGCGAATTGGAATGTTATCGTTCGAACCGGCATGTGGGTTTAAACCTTGACTTATTTTTATGTTTCCGGATGCACCCGTAGTGCAAGTCGAACTTACCCCGCCAGTAGCCATAAGGGGGGTTGCTGCGTGGGCACCAACAGCATCATACGCGCCGAAGCTTATGTCTGTGGTACTGATAGAGCAGGACATGGCTATATTAGCTGTAACAGCCATGTCTGATGTTGCTGGTGACGCGAAGGTATGCACTCTAAAACCAGAAATGCCGAGTGCCACAATCGATACGATTGCAAGTTTAAGCAGTCTTTGATTTGTTTTCGTTTTCACACTGTTTCCCTTTTGTACAACATAATGGATCTTGATATTTATAACAACATCAATTTCTCACTGTGATCCAGAAGGCGTTTTTCAAGCTCGGTCATAAAGCACGTCTTATCCATTCCATGAGGCATTGGTGGAAAATAATCTACATATAATGTGCCAGGCCATTTGACCCATGATTTTTTTGGCCATGAGACGCCTGAATTATGAGCAACGACGATGATATCAAGGTTTCCTTCTTGTTGATAAAAAAACGCCCCAGAC
>JABGYD010000051.1 GCA_018675425.1 Kordiimonadaceae bacterium | reverse complement strand
TTTTTTTGCAGTGTGATTATCCTCCAAGGATACATTGTCTGGCAGGGAATAAATATAATTATGACGCTCTGAAAAAGTATTGCGTACTTCATAAATAACGGCAATATTTTTGTTGTCCTTATCGTAGCAGTAAAAAACTGTTAGCGGATTAAATGCAAATCCTAAAACACGAGGATATGCGAGTACTTTTATTTTTTCGATCTTAGCTACGTCAACACTATTTTCCTTTAATAGTAGTAATAGTCGTTCTTTTAAGCATACTATTTTAGATGAGTTTGGATCGCCGTAATCTGCTTCATGGAAACTAACCAAATTAAAACGATTAATTGAGAAGAAGTGGCTTTTTTTTGCAACTTTATCTAACTGATCCAGGTCGGCAAATATTGTAAAAACATTATAACTAAATTCATGTTTTTTTGGAGCATAACGTTTATGAAAAACAGTCCCTATGTAAAGGCAATCGCTTGTCATTATGCGGCCCTACCTTTTGTCAAGATTGGTTTTAAATTCTGGTTCGCGTCATTACCAAGAGCAATAATCCGGTTGTTCATGCCTGGAATATCCCATGGTCGTTTAGTTTTTCCTAATTGTTCAGCGGCATAAAGACCACTTTGCAAACCATCCTCATGAAATCCATAGCCAAAATGTGCCCCTGCGTACCAAATATTACGGTGTCCCATAATATCGAGAAGTTTTTTTTGTGCAGTTAGCGTTGATAAATCAAAAATTGGATGATCGTAGTCTTTTTTATAATGTATAAGTTTATTATTTAACTCTGCATCTGGGTTCAATGTAACAAAAAGTGGTGTTTCAGTTTCCAATGGTTGGAGTTTGTTCATCCAGTAGGTCACGGATAGATTATTTTCATCCGTACTATCATTCTGAATATAATTCCAACTAGACCAAGCTCGTTTGCGCTTAGGCATAAACCTTATGTCGCTATGAAGTACAGCCTCATTTTTTGCATATTTAAAAGCACTTAATATTGAACTTTCAAGCGGGTCAGCATCTTTTAACATTTTTAATGCAGTATTTGCATGGGTGGCGATGAGTACACGATCAAATTTTTCGCTATCTTCTCCCTCAACGGTTACTGAGACGCCATCAGCTGTTCTTACTATACTCTCAATTGGGGAATTTTTTTTAAAATTTGCATTAGTTTGGTCGGTGATAGCCTTTACATACTCGCAGCTTCCACCCGAGATAGTGAACCATTGAGGTCGATCTTTGATTTGAAGTAATCCGTGGTTTTGACAAAACCTTAAAAAACTTGAAAGGGGAAAGTCACCAACCTTATCAGTAGGTGTTGACCAGACTGCGGCTGCCATCGGTAATATATGATCTCGAAGAAAGGAATTATGATATTTCTGTTGTTGTAAATAATCACGTAAAGTTATGTTTTCAGCTTCGTGTGGTTTAATTATACTAGTGTCTTTATAAAACTGAGCTATTGAACGAACCATGCGCCAAAACCTTGGGCGTATAATGTTTTGCCTCTGTGCAAAAAGGCTGGACAGATTTGAACTCCCAGCATATTCAAACGAACCACTGTCCATGCTCACACCAAATGACATTTCTGTAGGATAGGGGCTGATGTTTAGTTTATTGAGTAATTCAAGAAAATTAGGATAATTCCGATCATTACAAACTATAAATCCCGTATCAACCGGAATGGAACCATCAGGAGTGATAACATTGACGGTATTAGCGTGACCACCAAAATGTTGATCAGCCTCAAAAATCGTTACATCGTGCTTTTTTGAAAGGAGCCAAGCTGCTCCAATACCTGAAATCCCTGCACCAACTACAGCAACTTTTTTCTTTTCATTATTTTGCATTATAACTTTCTAGTTCAGTTCCATATTTTTTACGAATACATTATTCAAATGGATCACAGTTTCATTGATTTATATGTATTTTTTAGCAGCACTTAATTTGTAATTAGTCATTTAAAAAATTAGATTATCGGCTGATTAATAAAACTTTATAGATTATTTCCTTGATAAATCAATTTTTCAACGGGAAATTCTAGTTTTCTTGCTTTGGCTACAAGTGCCCGTGTAATTTCTAGAGGCATTGTTTTAGTACGACTTAAAATCCATAAATATTCTCGTTTTTCTTCTCCTACCATTACAAATTGATAGTCTTCATCTAGGTCAATTATCCAGTAATCTCCCGCAAGAAAAGGTAATTTAATACCACTTAGAGCGAACTGAACCTTAAGTTTAGAGTTGCTAGATTTATCCACAACCCAAGCCCTGCCATTTGCTTTTTTATTTTTTCCATTGGGAGCATCAACTTTACATTTATTGATTACTTCTATTTCACCGTCGCTTCGAATTTTATAAGTAGCTACACTATTTACACATCCTTTTTGAAACCAGTGGTCTATGCGGGCAATTTCGTACCAATCACCAGCATACTTACTTAGGTCGACGTCAGGAACTGTTTTTAATTTTTTGAAATTAGAAGAGGGGGAGGAACATGCTGTTATTCCAAGTATTAGTATAATGAGCGATAATTTTGTAATAGCAAAGTATCTTTCAATATTAACATGGTTTTTGTATAAAGCGAAAAAAACCATATAACTAGAATAAATTTACTTCAACGTCGCTAATGTTTTTTAAACGACAAGGATAGGTTCTGATATCGGTGGTGACGGGTGAACATAAAGCTTTACCAGTTTTTACATTAAATCTACCTTGATGTCGGGGACATTCTATAATGTTACCATCAAGGTAACCTTCTGTAAGACAAGCATTTCCATGGGTGCAAATATTATCTGTGGCATAAAATTCACCTTTAATCTTATAAAGAGCCAAACTGTAGTTTTCTGAGGTGATGAGTATTACCTCGTCCTCTTCAACATCAGAAATATTTGCTATTTTTATCCATTTATCGGACATATTTTTCACTTGCTTTTTTCATCACACAGTACCCTAATTTATATTTTATTTCCGGGAATAGCTCTGATAATATCTAAATGGGCATTAATAAAGCCATTAGCTGTCCCAAGTAGTTTATCTTTTACGTGTTCGTGTAATTCTGGCAAAGCATGGAATGGAATAGACGGGGCCATGTGGTGTTCTGCGTGATAGGGCATGTTCCAAGCTAGCCAACGATATGGGGTACTTACTAATGTAGTTCGAGTATTTTCAAGAATGTTGTTATTAAGTGGACACCCCGCATGCTCTGTATATCTAACCATTCGCATTAATGGCTCAGCGATCAAACGTGGTAATAACCAGTATTCAACTGCAATTGTAGAATTATAATAAAAGGAGAAATAAGCAACTGTACTATATAAAATTAACATGAAACGTGCCTCCCATATTACCTTCCAGCGTTCAGTATTTGGAATAAATACAGCTTCTTTTTCCGGTATTATTGCCAAGAGGTGAGGAATAAAGCTTTTGAAAAATCCAATCCAGTATGGAATGCTAGTGATATACCAAAGATATGTCAGTAATGATGATGGCGTTGGAATAAGTTCAGGGTCCTTTTGAATATCCTGAGTATAAGAGTGATGGTCGGTGTGTTCCCAACGAAAGAAAACTGGAGGAAGAGCGATAATCATACCAAACGTCCAGCCAAAAAGATCATTTATCCAACGAATTTTAAAAGCGGTCCGGTGAGAAAATTCATGTTGTGGTGAAAATAAATGAACAATACCTAATCCGTACAGGATGCTCATCAATAACCACCAGGATGTATCCATTGCCAGATACAAACCATAACCAGTTACTGCTAAATATGTTAGATGAATGCATAAAAAAAGTGCGGCCGAGCTATTCGACCTTTTCATCATTTTATTTAATATTTTTCTTGGAACAAGATCCTGAACTTTAAGGCTAGTCTCTTTGTTATTTATCTCTTTACTCATATAATATCACTGTTACTCAATACTACTAATTAAAACACTTAACAATTATCTAAATATTCTTGTAATTATATCAAAAAATAAACCTATTGGCTACATATACATCTTAGAGTAAAGATGTCCAATATGGATCTGAGGAAGATGCCGAAACTCTGTGATGCTTAAATTCATTCATAGTTGCTATTTCAATATTCCGACTTTAACATCTTCTCTATTAGGGAGTAATTTTCCGAAAAAATTTATAAAAATTTCCTGCAAGCCAGGACTATGTCAGATATTAGGGTAAAGCTATGTTAATCCTCTAGCATTAAAAAAGGTTCATGATGATAAAATTCTTAGTTTCAATAGTTGTTATATCAATGATGTGTAATAACGCGAATGCTAAAAAGAATGTAAAAATTCTTGCTACGGGAGGCACAATTGCTGGAAAGGCACAGGAATTAATTGGCTATGCTTCAGGTCAATTAAACATTGCTGCTCTTATAGCCGAAATTCCTGATATTCAAAATCACACTGAAATATCTTGGCAACAAGTCGCTAATATTGGTAGTCAAGATATGGGCATTGAAATATGGAAAACGCTGTATATGGCAATTGAAGACGCAAAAAACGATAATGATGTGTTAGGTATAGTTATTACCCACGGTACGGATACTATGATTGATAGTGCATTCCTTTTCGATCTCTTGTTTCCTTCTGGAAAGCCTTTGATTTTTGTTGGTGCAATGCGCAATGCTGATGCCCTTAGTCCTGACGGTCCTCAAAATCTACTGGATGCTATTCAAGTTGCATCCTCGGTTGAGGCAAAAAATCGTGGGGCTCTTATTGTTATGAACTCTAAAATAATTACAGCTAGAAGTGCATATAAGCAGCACACTGCAGCCGTGGAAACTTTCAAAATTTCTAATGGTAGTTATGCCGGTGATCTACACAATGGTAAAGTTAATTTCTACCATGATTTTGTAAGGGAAAGGGGTAATAAAAGTATATTCAATTTTTCTGATATTGATGGAATATCGCAAGTGGCAATGATGAGTGTTTATCCTGGTACATCTAAATCATATTATGAAAACGCATTATCTAGTGTCAATAAAGCTCTAGTTATATCAGGGGTAGGGAACGGAAATTTTCCTTCATCCATTACTAAAAATATTAAAGAGACTATTGATAGTGGAGTGATCATTGTACGTTCCTCAAAAGTGCCAGAAGGGTATGTATCTCGAAATATAGAAATTAACGATGATCAGCTTGGAACAATTGCGTCCTTAGGGCTTTCACCGCAAAAATCACGTATTTTATTAGGACTATTGCTTAAAAAAAATATGAGTAATTCTCAAGTCCAAAAAATATTTGATTGCGAGGTGCCTACCGCTGATGGTTCTTGCAGTACCTTCCCTAATTAAGGCACCGTAGCATGTGGTGATTTATCCCTGCTCAGATAACAACCGTGACCGCGCTTCCCGGTAACTTTGCCATTCTTCATAACTAGAGTGCCGCGGCTAAGCACAGTAACTGGCCACCCTGTCACTTCAAGTCCCTCGTAGGGTGTATAATCACAACCATGGTGCAAAATATCTTGAGTGATTGTAACTTTTTTGTCTGGATCCCACAGGGTAATGTCGGCATCAGAACCAACAGCGATTGTCCCTTTTCGTGGATAAAGTCCATACATTTTAGCATGGTTGGTTGAGCTGAGCGCTACAAATTGGTTTAAATCAATACGGCCCTTTTTTACACCTTCAGAGAATAAAATTGGTAATCTAGTTTCGATGCCTGGGACACCATTAGCAACTCTTTGAAATGTAGTTTTATCACCCTCACGAAGCTTGCCGGTTGTGCCTTCTATTAGGAATGGGCAATGATCCGAGGAGAATATCTGAAAAACACCTTGCTGCAATCCTTCCCAGCATGCTTTTTGGCTATCGGGATCCCGCGGTGGAGGTGAGCAAATATACTTTGCGCCCTCCATACCATCCTTATCCAAATCATCTGCGGTTAAGAGTAAATATTGTGGGCAGGTTTCTGCAAATATTTTTAAGCCCCTTTGTTGTGCCCAGCGTATTTGTTCCATAGGCTCGCGCCCCGAAACATGAACAAGCAACATCGGAACGTCAATAAACTCAGCTAACGAAATTGCTCTGTGTGTTGCTTCGCGTTCAACCACTTGTGGGCGTGAAAGGGCGTGACCGAATGGCTTTGTGCATCCATCACTCTCAAGTTGTTCAATCATATAGCGCAATGTATCATAACCCTCAGCGTGAACCATGATAAATGCTCCGTGTTGACGAGCTGAAGCAAGAAGATCAATTATTTCTCGGTCATTAAGATGCAGCCCCTCATAAGTCATGTATACTTTAAAGGATGTGTAGCCGTCATTTACCATAGCTGGAATTTCTTGACCTAAGGCTTGTGGGGTTGGGTCGCTGATAATTATATGAAAACTATGATCGATCCAGCTCTTGCCTTTTGCTTTTTCATGATAGTCATTTACAGCTTCGCGAAGCGACTGGCCTTTTTCCTGAAAAGCAAATGGCATGACCGTTGTATTACCGCCGCATAGGGCAGATAGTGTGCCGGTATCAAAGTCATCCGCCATAACAATTCCTGGGCCCGAGGCCTGATCTATATGCACATGACTATCGATACCTCCAGGCATAACTAACAACCCAGTTGCATCAATAACCTTTGCACTATCATCTTCAAGGTTCGACCCGAGAGCTATTATTTTTTCGCCTTTAATTCCTACATCACACTGGATGGTGTCGCCCGCCGTGACAACGGTACCCCCACGAATTATAGTATCGAACTGTTTCATTTTTGTTTCCTTATTATTGTTCATTTTGCAATATTCTAATTGGTTTTTCTAAGTTGTGTAAAACACAGTCATTATTAGTGCCATCATTCCACATCATCATGGCAAAAGTCCCGGGACTTTCAAGCACCATGAGAGGTAAGTGCCATGTTTGTGGGTGATAAGAAATACCAATCTCAGGGGGCACAATAAAAGCCATGATCATTGATACGTCTGGTAATCCACTTAAATCTGGTGGTGCAACACAAATTAAATAATGTCCAGAAACTATTGGCAAGAAAATTTGGCTTGAATTAGGATGACGTTCAAGCCTCTCAATTGTGACAGGTAAATTACTGGGGGTTATTTTATAAATAGAGAGGTTTGGATCTCCCATACCATCATTGTGATTAAACAGTTGGGGGTAATTAAATCGTTCTGCGCGCCCTTCGTTTACAGAAAACCCATGGCCTTCAGGGTCGGTGGTATCGATAACTCTACCAAAGCCGGAAAAGGTTTCCTGGGTTAATTTCGAAAGAGTAATAGTTTTCACAGCGCGTCCTTTAATAAGTTAGTTTTCATCATTACTCTAACCAAATAGCATTAAGTTAGTCAAACTAACTCTATGGCTAGGTTTACAGACGAAGGGTTAAGGTTTACCGTAAAAAGTTCAATATTTGGAAATAAAAATGCGCACAGAAGATAATGAACTATTAAGGAAGGTTGGTCCGGGAACTCCGATGGGTAATTTAATGCGTCATTACTGGTTTCTAATTTCAAAATCGGAAGAAGTAAAAGCTGATGTGTATTTTAGGGTGGCTTTGGAAGTTAAATAAAGGCGAATAAGAAATAGTATTTCCTAAAATTTCTTGCAATGATGACTGATATGTTAGAACCTATTTTCAAGATTTTTCAGTAAGGGAATTGTCGAATGAAAATCGTTACTAA
>JABGYD010000070.1 GCA_018675425.1 Kordiimonadaceae bacterium | reverse complement strand
TAACTACTGTTGGTCATTTTGATGATATAGCAAAAACCTATGAAATATCTATGACGCAATCAATTCCTGATACACCGGGCCAAACTGACAAAAAATCTATGCACATTCCTATTGAAATTGGTTTGTTAGGTAGTGATGGAAGGGAATTATTGTCAGGTGGAACAAGGCTTATAAACCTTAAAAAAGAAAAACAATCATTTCTTTTTAAAAATATATTAGAAAAACCAATTCCGTCTATTTTACGCGGATTCTCAGCACCAATAAAAATAAAAAATGGTCTGAGCAGGTCAGAAAAAATATTCTTAATTGGACACGATAGTGATAGTTTTAATCGTTGGGAAGCGGCTCAGGAAATATCGACTGACATTATTTTATCTGTGGTTGATAATATCAATGAAGGTCGGGAGCCCAAAGTCGATACTAAATATGTTGAGGCAATGCGACTTGTGCTTAATGATAAAAGTCTAGATAGGGCATTTACTGCGGAAATGTTAAGCTTGCCCTCAGAAAGCGTTGTCGGTCAACAAAAATTACCAAGCGATGTAGACGGCATTCATTTGGCAAGAAAATCTGTTATTAAGACCCTTGCATTAGCATTTAGAGCGGATCTCCTTAAAACTTATAATGAATGTAAAACTAGGGAACCTTATCAATATAATCCCAAAGAAGTTGGTAGCAGACGTCTTAAGAATGTGGCTCTTGGTTATTTGATGGAAATTGCAGATAAGGATATTATTAAGCTTTGTAGCGATCAATTATTAAGTGCGGGAAATATGACTGATGAAATTGCTTCGTTTACACTTTTGGTAAATAGTAAAGCGGAATGTAGAGAGGAAAGTATTGAAAAATTCTATACTAAATGGAAACATGATCCGTTAGTCATTGATAAATGGTTCAGTGCTCAAGCTCTTTCCAATAGAGATGATGTTCTTGACCAGATGGATATTTTAAATAACCATCCAGACTTTGACTTTAAAACACCAAACCGCGTTCGCTCTTTAATTAGTGTTTTTTGTGGTCTTAATCAGGTTTCTTTTCACAATAAGTCTGGTCGAGGCTATCAATTTCTTGCACGTAATATAAAAGTGCTTGATCCGATAAATCCACAAATTGCTGCCGGACTTGCAAAACAACTGACACGATGGAAAGCTTTTGATCTAGATAGACAAAAATTGATGGTTGCTACACTTGAAGATATTTTAAAACAAAAAAATCTATCAAAACATGTCTATGAAATTGTTTCAAAGAGTTTAATTTAAATAATTATTATACTTAATATTTTAGGTTTATAGGTTCTTCTAGTATACTAAAGTTTAAGAAAAAGGCCGCTTTTGTAAGCGGCCTTTTATTGTTTTATTGTTTTTTTGATTTTTATTTCTGATGTTTTATCTCACCGTGAACGATGGTAAGTGTATTTTGTGATGACATAATTTGATCAAATGGAATAGTCATCCAATCCTTATCAAATACGCTTACATCAGCTAGTTTGCCAACTTCGATTGAACCAAGTGCGTCTTCTTGGAAGGCTGCTGTAGCGCCCCAAATTGTGAGCATTTTTAGGGCTTCTTCACGTGTTACTGCAAGCTCTGGATGCCAGCCCTCACCAGAGTATCCGTTCAAATCTTTACGGGCAACCGCAGCATAGAACTCAATGCGCGGATCACCAATTTCTACTGGTTGATCTGTACCTCCTGCGATGATGGCACCTTTATCGATAAGTGTGCGCCACAAATAAGCATTGGCTAATCGCTCTTGTCCTAGCCGATCACCTGCAAAATGAAGGTCGCCGATAGCGTGTGATGCCTGCATTGATGGAATGATATCCATATCAATAAAACGATCAACGTCTTCCGGTTGAATATTTTGTGCGTGTTCAACACGCCAGCGAGGATCATTAATTAGGCGTTCGGAATCAGGTACAGCATTAAATGCAATTTCATAAGCATTTAGGATCTGACGATTTGCGTCATCCCCAATGGCATGGGTCTCAACTTGTATGCCGGCTTTGAGAGCAGCGATTAGCATAGGTGTAATTTCATCAACTGTGTAACGCATAAGTCCTACTGTATCGTAATCAACATAGGGTTCGATGAATGCCGCTCCACGGGATCCTAGAGCACCGTCCATAACAGCTTTTATATCTCGGACTGTTAGATAATGTTCTGGATCAATTTGAGCGCCTTCAGCTATAAGGCGTGCTGAACTATCACCAAATCCCATTGCATCATAAATTCGATGGGCTAATTTACCTTCTAAATGAAGTTCCCTCATCATTTCGAAATTATCATATGAGCTGCCTGCATTTTGAAAGTTTGTCCAGCCGAGAGATACATTCCGTTCGGTTCCGGCTTGAATTGCTGCCTTGGTTTGCTCGCGAGTAGGGCTTGGAATAAAGGGCCTTATGTAACGCATCGCGGTGTCTATTAACATACCTGTTGGCTCGCCATTTTCATCTAAATTAATATAACCGCCAATAGGATTTTCAGTTGCTCCTGTAATTTTAGCTACATCGAGCGCCATAGTATTGGCAACCAATGCATGGCCATCTGCTCGGCCAAGTGTAACAGGTCGGTCCGGAACGATCGCATCTAGATCTTGACGATTTGGAAAACGATTTTCTGGCCAAACTTTTTCAATCCATCCTCTGCCATTGATCCATTTAAGATCAGGATTAGCATCAGCGTAGCTCTTTACTGCCGCAAGCATTTCTGAAAGACTGTCAATACCCTGAAGATTTAGGTTTACCTCTCTAAAACCAACGCCAATGATATGACCATGGCTATCAATAAGTCCCGGATATACGGCATTATTTTTTAAATCAATAATATTTGCTTCGCCGCAGGCATAACGTTCTACGCCAGTATTGTCGCCAACGTAAATGAATTTACTATCTTTAATTGCGAGGGCTTGTGCCATCGGATTATTTTCATTTACCGTATGAACTACTCCATTTTTAAGGACTATATCAGCTGGGGCACAGATAGCTGATATTTCAGTATTATCTGCGGTTGTAATATCGCTACAAGCAGCAAGAAAGCCAATGGATGCGGTGGCAAGTAGTATATTTTTGATCATTAGATTTTCCTTGTGGTAATTTATGATGGGCTGCATCCTGAAAATAGGCTATTTTTATGATAGATTTCAATGAATATTTTGATAAATTTCATCATAAATAATTTGTAATTACTATTTTATGGTGAAATTATTTTTGTAAATATGATGACCATTGTAATAACCATTATACGTGACATTAGCTATTCAACATTATATGGTTTGTGTGTTATCAATTCTTTTTTAGTGTGCTTGTATGGATAAGAATAATGGCGTTTAATCTAAAGTTAGCTGGGTTTATTGGAATTACTCTTATTGCTTTGAGTGGCAACTCGTTCGGACAACAAAGTGGTACTGCGTTATCGAAAGCTAAGGTTACCCCTCCAGAGAAAACTTATGTGCCGCGGAAGGCTACTCAATTAGAATTAGAACGCTATGCATTAATTGAAGATACAGAGGAAAAATGGATTGCATTATTTAATGATGTTAATAATGCTGAGCTTCACTGGGAAATTGCAAAAAACTATATTGAGTTAGGGAGTGGTGATATAGCACTTCATGAGCTTCAGAGAGCGACTACCCTAGGTATTGAGCCTAAAAAGCTTCTGGCTGATATTGGAAAATCCTATTTATTACGCAAAAGATACGCAGATATTTTTAACCATATAATTATAGAAGATGCTGTACCTTCTGATTTTGGTGAAATTTATATGCTTTATGGTCAAGTGCATTATTTACAAAATAATAAGGAAGAGGCATTTATAAATTTTTACAAAGCAAATGCATTTTTAAAAGAAGATAGACTTGCACTAAATAAGCCACTTGCCGAACTTTATAATCTTATGGGAGAATACGAAAGTGCCGAATTCAATGTAGATAAAGCATTAAAACTTGATGCAAAAGATCCAGATCTTTTTTTGATAAAAGGAGACCTAGTCCACCGCTCTCAAGGAGCTGAGACTTCATATAAATATTATGAATTAGCTGACTTTTATCGACCAGGAGATGTTTTAATAGAAACAAAGTTAGCTGGCGCACTTTATAACTTAAAACGATTTGACGAAGCATTTGTGATACTTAGTAAAATCTTAAAAAAAGAAAAAACACATGCGTATGCTAATTTGATGATGGCTTTTTTATCAGTTGAAAAAAATGATATTACGACAGCAAGACAATATTTAGATCAGGCTGGGAACGTTTATAATGACTTTGTTCCTGGGTTATTATTAAAAGCAAAAATTTCTTATAGGTCAAAATTATATCAACAAGTAGAAATTTCTCTTGTAAGAGTACTAGAAATAGAACCTAAAAATGTTGAAGCAAGGAGGCTTCTGGGGGCAAGTTTTTTACAAACAGGTAAATATAAAGAGGCTGTCTCGACACTAAGTTACTTAATAGATGCGAATAACCTCGTCGAAGGTGATTTCTTATTACTTGGCACGGCACATGTTCTTGCGGGAAATAATACTAAAGCGTCAGAGTTTCTTAAACTTGCATCGGAAGCTGCTTCATTGGAAATGAGTAAAGAAAGTTATAGTTATAAAGAAAAATTTGATCGTGAAGAAAAATTTGGAGTTTCTTTAAATATTTCTAATATTGTAAATAGTGATGTAAATTCAAATCAAAGGTTCATCATTGAATCTTATAAAGCACTGAAAAAAGGAAAATATAAAACTGCAACGGATCTTTCAGTGAGAATTATTGATCAAAATAGGAAATCACCAATTGGATTTGATTTATTAGGACTTTCATACTTGGGTCAAAATAAAATTGTTGAAGCCAGAGGTAATTTTAGAAAAGCAATTGGAATTGATCGGAATTATCACCTTGCGCGGATAAACCTAGCTAAACTTGAATTTTCCGAGGGACGTCAGAACGTTGCAATAAATAGTCTTAAAAATATACTATCAAGGGACAAGAGTTATATTCCTGCTTATGAACTTTTATTTAAAAACTCTCTGTATGAAGGCGATCCTACTGAGGCAGAAAATTATCTTTTAACCGCTATAAATACAAATCCTAGAAAAATATCTATTCGTGAAAAATTATTCAATTTTTATTTGTCTGAGAAAAAAATGAACAAAGCAAGTGTTCTTGCAATTGGTATGGTAAAAGATTTTATAGACAACCCGTCAGGACATAAAGCCCTTGGTCGTTTAAACTTAACGCAACGAAATTTCGATACTGCAGTTGCTAATTTAGAGAAGGCATTAGAACTTTTTACTGGTGACCAAGACATTTATATAAACCTTTCTAGAGCGTATGTATCAAATAAACAATTAATAAAGGCTCGTGACACTTTAAAAAATGGATTGGCGCATGTAAATGATACCTTTTCTCTTCAACGAGAACTGATAGATCTTGTAAAATTTGATAATAATTTTGTTAGCGGTCATCACTTTGCAAATCAATTAAAACTCAATGAGCGAACAAAGGCGGAAGGCTATATGCTTCAGGGTGACCTGTATCTCTTGGAAAACAAGAGGGCGGAAGCAATTAATGCTTACCAGAAAGCGGCAAAATCAGGAGAAAGCCTCGAAGCTGTTCAGGTTGGTTTGGAAAAAGCACAATTACTTAGGGTATTACCAGCAAAAACGTTATGAAAATATTTAATGGAAATTAACTCATCACTTAAAACTAAATTTATAGTCTCTGCTGAGGTAAGGCGATGCGAAACTATGTCTATAGTGGCGACCGTTAATCACCAAGGCGATAATGACCGAGGTCTCTTGCTCATAAAACATTATGTCTATAATAAAGGCTGCAAGATATATGTGCAATCAAGAGATATAAATGATAATTTAGATTGGTGTAATCCTCTTAGTGATGGGTGGTTGGAAGAAGCTAAGGCAGATCAGTATATAGCGCGTCAAATAAAGTTTGATGAAGATCTTTGGGTTCTTGAAGTTGAAGACAATAAAAATACTTACACACCACTATAAATTAGCGCATTATATATCTTTAATTTTATGCAAAAAGTTAAAAATATTTTTATAATTAGTTTTTATAGAGGTCCGACCATAGGGTGTAGTAGTTTTTATTAAATTATTAACCGTTTTAGTTAAATGATTTTTTTTGCTTTAAAACCTTGACACTCAATTTCTATATACTATCTGTTCTATACAGTCGCTAGCACTCTTAGATGTATTGTGCTCGTGCATATTAATAGAACAAAAATATTAACAACCCAGAAAAGGGGTCTAAAAAATGGGATTTCGTCCTTTACACGACCGCGTACTAGTACGTCGCGTTGAATCAGAAATGAAAACAGCGGGTGGTATTATCATCCCTGACACTGCTCAAGAAAAACCAAGCGAAGGTGAAGTGATCGCAACTGGTTCAGGTATTAAAGCTGAAGATGGAAAATTAACTGCGCTTGACGTAAAAGCCGGTGATAAGGTGCTTTTCGGTAAATGGTCCGGCACTGAAATTAAAGTTGATGGCGAAGAGCTCCTCATCATGAAAGAATCTGATATTTTAGGTATTGTTGAATAATAACAATCTCAAATAGCAATTATAAGGAATTAAAATAATGGCTGCTAAAGACGTAAAATTTGGAACGGACGCCCGTTCACGCATCATGGCCGGTGTTGATATCCTGGCAAATACAGTAAAAGTAACTCTTGGTCCAAAAGGTCGAAATGTTCTTTTGCAAAAATCATTTGGTGCACCTCGCATTACTAAAGACGGTGTGTCTGTTGCTAAAGAAATTGAACTAAAAGACGTTTATGAAAACATGGGCGCACAAATGGTTCGTGAAGTTGCATCGCGCACTAATGATGTGGCTGGTGATGGTACAACAACAGCTACAGTTCTTGCACAAGCAATCGTCCGCGAAGGCTTTAAGTCTGTTGCCGCAGGAATGAACCCAATGGATCTTAGTCGCGGTATTAAACTCGCTGTGGCAAAAGTTTCCGATGAACTAAAATCGCGCTCAAAGCCGATATCCACTGGTGAAGAAGTGGCTCAAGTAGGCTCCATTTCTGCTAATGGTGAAACTGAAATTGGTGACATGATTGCAGATGCAATGGAAAAGGTTGGCAAAGAAGGTGTTATTACCGTGGAAGAGGCTAAGGGTCTTGCATCCGAACTTGACGTTGTTGAAGGTATGCAGTTTGACCGTGGTTATCTTTCACCATATTTTATAACAAATGCTGAAAAGATGTCTGTTGAACTTGAAAATCCCTACATTCTTCTTCATGAAGCGAAGCTATCAAATTTACAAACAATGCTTCCACTCCTTGAGGCTGCTGCTCAATCTGGTCGTCCCCTTCTTATCATTGCCGAAGATGTCGAAGGAGAGGCTCTAGCTGCTTTAGTTGTTAACAAACTTCGTGGTGGTCTTAAAATTGCGGCAATAAAAGCACCTGGGTTTGGTGATCGTCGTAAAGCTATGCTTGAGGATATTGCAATCTTAACTGGTGGTCAGGTTATTTCTGAAGACCTTGGTATTAAACTTGAAACAGTAACCCTAGATATGCTTGGTACTGCGAAAAGTGTAAACATCACTAAAGAAGATACAGTCGTTGTAGACGGCGCTGGAACTAAAGGTGATATTGAAGCGCGTTGCACACAAATACGCACGCAGGCTGATGCCACATCGTCAGATTATGACCGTGAAAAACTTCAAGAACGTCTTGCTAAACTCTCTGGTGGTGTTGCTGTTATTAAAGTTGGCGGCTCTACAGAAGTTGAAGTTAAAGAGCGCAAAGACCGGGTTGATGATGCTCTTCATGCCACACGTGCTGCGGTAGAAGAGGGTGTTGTTCCTGGTGGTGGCGCTGCTCTTCTCTATGCAACGCGCATTCTTGATGGTGTTGAAGGTGAAAATGATGACCAAACAGTTGGTGTTGGCATTGTTCGTCGTGCACTTGAAGCTCCTGCTCGTCAAATAGCAGAAAATGCTGGTAATGATGGTGCTGTAATTGCAGGTAAAATGAGAGAAAGTAAAGATATAAACTTTGGTTTTGACTCTCAAAAAGGTGAGTATAAAGATCTTGTTGCTGCAGGAATTATTGACCCTACTAAAGTAGTTCGCACAGCGCTTGAAGATTCATCATCTGTAGCAAGCCTCCTAATTACAACGGAAGCAATGGTTGCTGAAGTTCCATCCGATGCAGCTGCGGCTCCTGCAATGCCTGATATGGGCGGTATGGGCGGCATGGGCGGTATGGGCGGTATGGGCGGTTTTTAAACCTCTTTTAAAACAGCACTTTACAAGCTTAAATTAATCTACTATATGAAGGTCGGGGTTTACCCCGACCTTTTTAGTTCTGCTTTAGGGCTCTTTAATTAGGTTTGGTAAACGACTAGAAACTTTGAGGTAATAAGTTGAGTGAGGTTCTAAGTTGAACACTTTTTAACTTAAATAAAGTATGATGAATAAAAGTACAGACATATACAGTGTTGAGTATTATCTTCCTAAAGATAAAAACCTTGGAAAAAAATCATCTTTTCAAGATAAAAGTAAGCAGTCTAACTATAAAGTTTTGGTTCAAGACAATATTGAAGATAGGGTCTATCTTGTAGATGCTTAAATTTATTATAGTTTAATTTTTAATTTTCCTGCTAAGTCCTGCATATACTGAAATGCAACCCGACCTGATCGGGCTCCTCTTGTGCGAGACCATTCTAAAGCATTTACATGAACTTCTTTTCTATCAATATTAAGGTCATAGTCTTCAAGGTAACCATCAATCATTGATAGATATTCATTTTGACTGCAACTATGGAAGCCCAGCCATAATCCAAAACGGTCAGACAGCGAAACCTTTTCCTCTGTTGCCTCTGATGGGTTTATAGCACTGCTACTTTCGTTTTCTATCATATCTCTTGGCATGAGGTGACGCCGGTTTGATGTAGCGTATACAACCAGGTTCTTTGGCCGTCCTTCTATACCACCTTCTAGTACTGCCTTGAGCGATTTATAAGTTCCGTCATCATGATCAAATGATAGATCATCACAAAAAAGAATACACTGACGTTTAGTTTTACGAATAACACTGAGAAGTCTTGGTAGACTGGGAATATCTCCTCTATGGATTTCAATTAAAGTTATGTTTTTAGTAGTTGCATGGATTGCTTTTACTAGCGAACTTTTCCCCATACCACGGGCCCCCCAGAGAAGAGCATTATTAGCAGGAAATCCATCGTCGAATTGTTTTGTATTATTAACTAATAAGTCTCTTACATGATCAATACCTTTTAAAAGGTTAAGATTAATACGATTTACGTCTGAAACTGCTATTAACCTATCTGGCTCTACCTGCCAGATGAATGTATCTGCGTTATTTAGAAATTTTATAGGGGTTTCTATTGGTAAAAGACGGTCAAGTGCGTCTGCAATTCTATTTAAGGTTTTTGTATCTATATCAGGCATATTTTCTAAGATTTCTGTAAAAATAAAAGCTTTATCCTTGTTTTTAACGTGTCATGGCCTTATATCCAATAGATAATTTTTTTTAAATAATGAAGGGTTTATAAATGTTTATATCTGAAGCATATGCGCAGGTTGCCGGTGGTGGCAGTGGGGGTGGTCTAATGGGTCTACTACCATTCGTTTTAATTTTTGTGGTTTTTTATTTTTTACTAATAAGACCACAACAAAAACGTGCGAAAGAACATAAAGCAATGGTTATGAACTTGAAGCGGGGTGATAAAGTAGTCACATCAGGTGGTATTGTAGCTAAAGTATCAAAGGTAGTTGACGACAATGAAGTAGATGTCGAAATTGCGAAAGATGTGAAGGTTCGCGTTATCCGCTCAACAATTAGTCAAGTACAGGCGAAACAAAAACCTGCAAATGATGATAAAAAATAAGTAAGATATAGACGGATAATAAAATGCTCGATTTCCCGCGCTGGAAAGTTCTTACAATTATCATAGTGTCCTTCCTTGGGATACTTATGGCCATGCCTAACTTTCTTACAGATAATCAAATCGATGACTTGCCTGGTTTTTTGCCTTCAAGCAGGGTAACACTTGGGCTTGACCTTCAGGGTGGTGCGCATTTTTTGCTTGAAGTAGATACAAACGAAACTATTGCAAAAATGTTATTGGATAAAGGCCAGAGAATTCGCGATGATTTGCGGGATGATTCCATTCGGCACCGCTATAGGATTATTAGTCAGGGACTTTTGGTTACCCTTACTAATCCTGAAGATCGAGAAAATGCCCTTCAGGTTATTCGTGAATCAATTGTTAAGGTTGGTGCGAGCTTAACGGATGTTGGTACTGAGGATATAATTATTGAAGATGGTGAGGGCGCAATTATTAATATTTCGCTTTCAGATGCGGCCGTTATTGAAAAAAAAGCTCAGTCGGTTCAGCAATCAATAGAAGTGCTCCGTCGCCGTATAGATGAAGATGGTACCAAAGAACTTACAATACAACAGAACGGTGAAGATCGAATTCTGCTTCAAATTCCTGGCATTGAAAGTACCGAGGAAGTTAAAGCTAAAATTAATACGGCAGCAGCGATGAACTTTCATCTCACTAACACTTCAGTAAGTCAGGATGATATCCTACGTGGCCGCATGCCCCCGCGAACAACCGTTTACCCCTCGATTGAAAAAGATGAAGCAGGAAATCCAGTTTTTCAACTTGCTATTCGCGACGAAGTTATGGTGTCAGGAGAAGACTTAGTTAATGCTATGCCGGAGCGGGATCAGGACAATGGATCTGCTGTAGGGATCACCTTTAATTCCAAAGGTGGCAAGCAATTTGCTGATGCAACACGAGCAAATGTTGGCAAGCCATTCGCTATTATTCTTGATGGTGAAATTATTAGTGCACCACGCATCAATACACCAATCCTAGGTGGCTCGGCAATTATAACAGGATCATTCACTGTTCAGGAAACAAATGACCTTTCGCTTTTACTTCGTGCTGGGGCGCTACCCGCACCTCTTAGAATTGTGGAAGAGAGAACCGTTGGCCCTGACCTTGGCGCTGATAGTGTTGCTGCTGGTCAAATAGCAGCGGTTATTGGCCTTTTGGCAGTTATGGTTTTTATCACTCTTAGTTACGGTTTTTTTGGTTTTATTGCTAATTTTGCACTTGGAATAAATATACTCATGATTTTTGGAGTTCTTTCTCTGTTTGGTGCGACACTTACTCTACCTGGCATTGCTGGCATAGTATTGACCGTTGGTATGGCTGTTGATGCTAATGTGCTAATTTTTGAACGTATTAGAGAAGAAATGAGACGTGGTAAAAAAGTTCTCGCATCTATCGATGTTGGATATAGTCGTGCTATTGGTACGATTTTTGACGCTAATGTCACTACACTTATTGCAGCGCTGATCCTCTTTCAGTTTGGCTCCGGTCCTGTCAAAGGATTTGCTGTTACACTTGCCGCGGGCATTATTACTTCGGTTTTCACTGCGGTTAGTCTATCGCGATTAATAATTGTAACCTGGGCACGTAAAAAACGTCCAGCAACCTTAAAACTATAGTGGGACTGATATAAAATGTTACTTAAACTTGTTCCCGAGGGTACAAATGTACCTTTTGTAAACGCTCGTAAGCTTGCATATGTTTTATCAGCTTTGATGATTTTAGGCTCAATCGGAATTTATTTTTCAAAAGGGCTTAATTTTGGTATTGATTTTAAAGGTGGTTTTCTTATTGAGGCGCACACAGAACAAACGGCTAACCTTGCTGAGCTTAGAGAATTAACAGGTGATCTTGGGCTGGGGGATGTAGCATTACAAACATTTGGTGATGATAATCAAGTTCTTATTAGAATAGAATTTCAAGAAGATAAAAGCCTTGATGAAGTAGTTACTTTGGTTCAGAAGACACTAGAAAATAGTTATAGTGATGAGGTGTCCTTTCAGCGTACTGAAGCAGTTGGCCCTAAGGTTTCTGGCGAGCTTATACAATCAGGGATTATGTCAGTGTTACTTGCAGTTGGAGCTGTCCTTTTTTATATATGGATAAGGTTTGAATGGCAATTTGGTCTTGGTGCAGTTATTGCACTAGTGCATGATGTAATACTGACTATAGGGATGTTTTCAATTACTCAGTTAGAGTTTAACCTTTCTATTATTGCAGCGATATTAACAATTGTTGGTTACTCACTTAATGATACGGTGGTTGTATATGATCGTATTCGTGAAAACCTAGGAAAATACCGTAAGAAGGAAATGCCTGACTTAATTAATTACAGTCTTAATGAAACGCTCGCCAGAACTGTAATGACATCTGTCACAACCCTCCTTGCACTTGGCGCTCTTTTCTATTTTGGTGGTGAGGTAATCCATGGGTTTACAGCAGCAATGATATGGGGGGTTTTCGTTGGGACATATTCCTCAATATTTATTGCTTCTCCGGTTTTGCTATGGTTTGAACTACGCCGGGAGCCAGAAGATAAAAATAATAATGCTAAAAATTCAGTTCCTGAGCAGTTTCGCTAATGGAGTTTAATGAAATAAAGTCCTATGAAGAAGCCTTTATCGCAGGATACGGGGACGGAGGGTTTCGTATGGGGGAAAATCGCTTTGAAGGATCCATGCTGATTACACCCGCTGGATTTTACCCTTGGGACGTTCAAGTTAAGGAAGAAATTAATCTTAAAAATTTAGACCCTATTCTTCGCGCACCCAATGTTGAATTATTAATTGTTGGTACGGGTGAAAGTTTGTTTTTCTTAAATAAGGAGATTAGGCAAGCTTTTAGTAAGGCCGGCATTGCTATAGAAGTGATGGACACTGGTGCAGCTGCGAGAACATATAATGTACTTCTCCAGGAAGGTCGTAATGTGACGGCTGCGTTGATTGCAATTTAAGTATACAATAATTTCCTTTTATATTAAACGGTTGATAATAAAGAAAAGCAATAAAAAAGCCGGACTAAAAAGTCCGGCTTTTCTAATTTATTTTTCTAGACCTACATGACAGGGTTTTGGACCGAAATCATGCTCGCTAGCATCGGGATTGACAGCATAGTGTTAGTACGGCTAAAGAGCATCGCACGTCTTGCCATTGTTGGCTTTAGAGCAGCGTCAGCCTCAACAATACCAAGTGCAATTTTTTGTGCCGGCCAGATAACGAACCACACATTAAATGCCATAATAAGACCCAGCCACATACCTATACCGATGAGTGCTTCATTGAGCATCATCGCATCCATGAGGTAACCGCTTCGCCACGCTAGTGCGAGACCAAAGAATACTGTGAAAAAAGCCCCCCAACGAAACCAAAACAATGCTTCTGGAGCAATGACTTTACCGATGGCTGGCTTTTGCTCATCAGGAATTTTTGGCATACTTGGTATTTGTACAAAGTTAAAGTACCAAAGAATACCAATCCACATAATGCCACTAATGACGTGAAGTAGACGAATTAGATATAGTTCTGCTTCCATAATTAATAATCCTTACATACTGTTCATAGCTTCAGATGCTGGCGCTTCCGGCGCGGTCATCTGGCTATTTTGAATTGCGTCGGCACCAAAAATCATAACCACGGTGAGAATAACACCCGCAACTATAGTTAATGGCAAAGACTCTAAAATTTTACCCATAAATTTACCCTCTTAAATAATATTCAAGTTTAGCGTCCCTAAATAGGGTAACGCTTCGTGCGTTTCTATAAAACGAGTGTAAACCTAACAGTAAATTAACCATGCGTCAAAATGTCTCTTGTATCTTTTATGTTTTTCAGTCATTTAAGTCATATGCCTGTTATTGAAACATATTGTGCAAGTGTTACTAGAAATCATGATTATGATCATTTTTTAATTACACTATTTGCTAAAAATGACGTTAGGGAAAACCTATACTCTTTATACGCATTTAATCATGAAGTAGCAAAAATAAGAGAAGCTGTTTCTGAACCTATGCTTGGTGAAATACGCCTTGAATGGTGGCGAGAAGCTATTGAAGGAATAGCAAATAGTAATCCGCGAAATCATGAAGTTGTGCTGGCACTAAGTAGCACATTTCATCAGCATAACTTAAAAACGGATATGTTTACTAAAATTATCGATGCCAGGGCCGCTGATATTTATGATAAAAACCCAGCTAACTTTTCAGAGTTTAAGAAATATTTAAGCTGTACTTCTGGCAACCTAATGGAAACTGCGGCTTGGATAGTTGGTGAGCGGGACGCACATGTCTTATCACTGAGTAATAAAGTGGGAGTTGCTTGGGGACTTATTGGAACCTTGCGAGCATTGCGGTATCACATTTCATTAAAAAAAATATCTTTGCCACAAGACTTACTAGATCAGCATGGTGTTAGTAAAAAAGAAATATTTTCGATGGAGGCCACCGACGGCCTTAGAGCAATGATCGAGGTAATTTGTATGGAAGCCGAACGTTATCTGCACGAAATTACAAGTCAAAAAAATATTATTCGCAAAAATGTTAAACCACTTTTTTTACTTACTTCGCTCAGTCGCAGTTATATTAACATGATTAAGAACGCGGGATATAACCCATACAAAATAAATGAGAAAGAAACAGTGTTCCCAAGACAGTGTAGATTATTTTTCTCGGCTCTATTCGGGCTCATCTAACCAGCAAGCTAAGGCATCTAGGGCCCGTTTTGATTTAAGCGGCTTACGGTCTTTACGTTTGATTTTTACCATTCGCCCTTCGACCTCATGTTTTTTATGCTCAAGCGGCGGCATGATACCAAAATTAACATTCATAGGTTGGAAACTTTTTGCAGTTCCAGCTCCTTCAATATGGCCACCAGTAATGTGATTGATTAGAGCACCAAAAGCTGTAACTATGGGAGGGGGGGATAATTGCTTCCCAAGAATTTGTGCAGCCAGATAACGTCCTGCCAACAAACCCATAGCACCACTTTCCACGTAGCCCTCAACACCTGTAATTTGTCCAGCAAAACGAAGTCGGGGCATTAACTTTAGACGAAGTTGATCGTCAAGAAGCTTCGGACTATTAATAAATGTATTGCGATGTAGGCCGCCAAGACGGGCAAACTCTGCATTTTCAAGACCAGGAATTTTTCGAAATATTTCCTTTTGAAAGCTATATTTAAGCTTCGTCTGAAAACCAACCATATTGTATAGGGTGCCAAGCTTATTATCTTGACGGAGTTGAACAACCGCATAGGGCCTTTCATCTGTATGTGGATTGTCGAGGCCCACGGGCTTCATAGGACCGAAGGAGAGGGTCTCCCGACCCCTTTCTGCCATGACTTCAATTGGCATGCAGCCCTCAAAAAATGGAATGTCGGTTTCCCAATCTTTGTAATCAGATTTTTCACCGTCAGTTATGTCGTCGATAAATTCGTAATACTGATCTTTACTCATGGGTAGGTTGATGTAGTCTGCACCATCGCCTTTATCATAACGTGATTGCAACCAAGCTTTGCTAAAGTCTATGGTTTCTTTGTAAATGATTGGCGCGATAGCATCAAAAAATTGTAGCTCGTCAACCCCAGTGATTTTAAGTACTGCTTGTGCTAGCGCGTCAGATGTGAGTGGGCCAGTTGCAATTATTACATCGCCCCAACTTTCTGGTGGGATAGAACTCACTTCTCCACGTTCTAAGCTAAACAATGGGTGAGCTAATAGTTTTTTTTGTACATATTCACTAAAGTGTTCACGATCAACGGCTAAGGCACTACCTGCAGGTACTTTAGTTACCTGCGCTGCCTCCATCATTAAACTACCAAGCCTGCGCATTTCTTCATGCAAAAGACCAACAGCATTATTTTCCATATCATCAGAACGAAAGCTATTAGAGCAAACCATCTCCGCTAATCCATCTGTTTGATGGGCATTAGTACTTTTTACACCGCGCATCTCATGAAGAATAACTGGGATACCCTTATTTAATAACTGCCATGCGGCCTCAGTTCCAGCCATGCCGCCACCGATTATATGGATAGGGGAGATACTCATTTTTTGTCCAATGCAAAGTTTGGCTTGCTAATAACATTATTCATTGAATAAAAGTAGCTTAAATGTGAAATGTAAATGAACTATTCAATTACTATAGAATACTCGACAATAATTCATATTATACTATTTATACTTCAATACTTTTTGGAGATAATAGCCTGTAAAACTATCTTTTACGCGGGCAACTTTTTCTGGTGTACCCTCAGCAATAATCATGCCACCGCCACTACCACCCTCAGGACCTATATCTATAACCCAGTCAGCAGTCTTGATAACATCTAGGTTATGTTCAATAATTATGACCGTGTTACCCATATCTACTAGGGCCTGTATTACTTCAAGTAGTTTTTTAATATCTTCAAAATGAAGTCCAGTTGTTGGTTCATCAAGAATGTATAATGTACGGCCCGTGGAACGCTTTGAAAGCTCTTTGGATAATTTGACACGTTGGGCTTCACCCCCAGAAAGGGTAGTTGCAGCTTGGCCAATTTTAATATAATCAAGACCCACCTTTTGCATCATTTTGATTTTATCGCAAACGGAAGGTATGGCTGCAAAAAATTTTACACCATCCTCTACAGTCATATTAAGGATATCTGAAATAGATTTTCCTTTGAACTTTATCTCCAACGTTTCTCTGTTATAGCGATTGCCGTCACAGACATCACACTTGACGTAAACATCTGGCAGAAAATGCATTTCAATTTTGATAAGGCCATCTCCTTGACAGGCCTCGCATCGCCCTCCTTTTACGTTAAACGAAAACCTTCCCGGCTTGTAACCACGTGTTTTTGCTTCTGGTAGGCTAGAGAACCAATCACGGATTGGGGTAAATGCACCAGTATAAGTAGCGGGGTTTGATCTTGGTGTGCGACCGATAGGGCTTTGGTCTATTTCAACAATTTTGTCAATAAACTCTAAACCAGTAATAGTATCGTGTTTACCTGGGATTACTCGGTTACGATTAACTTTACGTGCAACTGCTTTATAGAGTGTGTCAATGGTAAGGGTTGATTTTCCAGAACCTGAAACACCTGTAACACATGTCATAAGCCCAAGTGGAAACTTAGCTGTTATATTTTTTAGGTTGTTACTAGATGCGCCGCTAATAACTATTTCTTTACGTTTTTTGCCTGCAAAATGACCTTTGCGTCGCTCAGCGGGTATCGGTATGGAAAGCTTTCCACTGAGATATTTTCCAGTTAAACTTTTCTTATTACTCATAATTTGTTTAGGTGTACCTTGGGCAACTACTTCACCACCATGAATACCAGCTCCTGGGCCCATGTCTATGACATGGTCAGCGCTTAAAATTGCTTCCTCATCATGTTCAACTACCAAAACAGAATTGCCCATATCTCGAAGATTGGAAAGGGTTTGTAATAAGCGGCTATTATCACGCTGATGAAGGCCAATAGAAGGTTCATCAAGAACGTATAGTACGCCAGTAAGGCCAGAACCAATTTGACTTGCAAGACGAATTCTCTGACTTTCGCCACCTGATAGTGTGCCAGATTTTCGGGATAAGTTAAGATATTCAAGTCCTACATTATTAAGAAAACCTAGGCGTTCAGAAATTTCCTTAAGGACACGGCTGGCAATTTCAGTTTCTTTGTCTGTAAATTTGGTGGTTAGGCCTTGAAACCACTCATAAGACTTGCGAACAGAAAGTTCGGTTATTTCACTTATGTGTTTACCGTCTATTTTTACAGCTAAGGCTTCTGCCTTTAAGCGGTGTCCACTGCATGCATCGCAGGTGGTTGAGCTTTGGTATTTTGATAATTCGTCTCGCATCGTTAAGCTGTCGGTTTCGCGCCAACGACGCTTGATATTT
>JABGYD010000082.1 GCA_018675425.1 Kordiimonadaceae bacterium | reverse complement strand
ATGTGTTTTGAAATTTCCATAATTTTTAAAATTAGGGCGGCACGATCTACTTCATCAAACCCAAGCCCTCTTCTTAATGGGTTATGATGTGATAGAAGCACATCAACGCGTTTAGAGACTGTTTCTTCGGATTTAAGATCACAAACACGGATAGCACGCCTCGCAACTTTATCTTCGTAGGCTGGGCCTATACCGCGCCTCGTGGTTCCAATGACGGGACCAGTCTCAGAGCGGGCTTTCGAAGCATCTTCACGAATACCATCAAGCTCACCATGAAGAGGAAGAATCAGAGCACAACCTTCAGAAACGAGGAGACATTCAGCATTAATTGTCACACCCTGGCCAGCTAACTTCTTAATTTCATCAACCAATGCCCATGGGTCAACAACAACGCCATTACCGATGATAGATAGTTTTCCGCCACGAACAATTCCTGAAGGTAGAAGGCTAAGCTTATAAACTTCCCCATCAATCACAAGAGTATGTCCGGCATTATGGCCACCCTGAAAACGCACAACCACATCAGCACGTTCTGACAACCAGTCAACTATTTTACCTTTTCCTTCGTCTCCCCATTGGGATCCCACCACAACAACATTCGACACAACTTAAACCTTTCATTCACTTGTTTTAATAATTTGACTATTATGCCAAATATAATCACATTCCATTCTTTTTGCCTCAGCGTCAACATCCAATACACTTTCAAGTCCCTGCAATGTTCTGTACCCTTGAGACTGCAGCATACTTAGTTGGTTACGGTCACTTTTAAATGGGATAAAAATTTTCTTTTCCGTTTCGAAACTACCCAGCGCTCGCATCAAACTATCTGGATAAAGTGAAAATCCTGTTGCCGGCTCACCATCCCCACATTCAGCATTAACCAAATAGCGGCCTCCACGACCCAACTCGCCGCGCACTCCACTTGCAAAAAGACTAAAACTAATACCTGTCTGATATTCAAAACCCGTATATTCACCCGGGTCGATCGTGATAACAAGTTCCGGTTTTATTTTTTTTAATAATTCTATAAGTTTTCCTAGCTCATCGCATATTTCACGGGCCTTTTTAGGTAGTTCAATATTTCTAAGTATCTTGAGGCTTTTTTCTGCTGGTCCTGCTGCCTTCAGAAGGTCGCGACTAATGGTTCCAATTTCACCTTTAATATTCGCAATCTCACCAATATTTTTAGCATCAAGAGCACAACGCACCAAATCACTAATTTCTTTTTCAAGAGCTAATTCTTTTAAAATCACAGGTACCAATAATGGTACCGTTAAATCAATACTTAAATTATTTACACCCGCATCTTTGAGTGCTTCATAGCCAAGCAAAATGATTTCCACATAAGCTTCTGTAGTATTCGTACCTATCAGTTCTGCACCTACTTGCTTAAACTGTCGCTCAGGACGAAGTTGTGTGCCTTTAACCCGCAGCACATCCCCAGCATAACTCAAACGAAGTGGGCGTTCCACATTACTTAGTCGGGTATGAGATATGCGAGCAACCTGTCCGGTCATATCGGTTCTAACACCCATCATACGTTGTGATAAGGGATCTAAAAGCCTAAACATATTTCGTGATTGAGCCTGACCCGAACCAAGGAGAAGGCTCTCTTCAAACTCAATGAGAGGTGGCAAAATCAGATCGTAACCGTGAGCAAAAAAAATTGTTAAAAGCTTTTCAACAACTTTTCGTTCCCTTTGTGCATCGCCAACAAGCCGGTCATGCAATCCTTCCGGAAGCAAAGCTGTTTCGTTTGGTCCAGGCATTCTATAAGATATCACATTAAATTATTATAAAGATTCGAGCTTCTTATATCACTCTTAATTTTTATTCCCAATATGAAAAGAAAAAAAATATCTCAAAGTATATAAAAAAAAGGTAAAATTACCTTTACTGTTAGCAAAATAAATTATGACTAATTTTTACTCGATTTAAAAATTTAAAGCCTTAACACTCCTTACCTGATCGAGACTTTTAATTTTTTCTACAACCTCCGCAGACGCCGCCTGATCAACTGCCACTAAAGCGATAGCTCTTCCAGCTTCTTGATGACGACCGAGATTAAAAGTTGCTACATTCAACCCTTCTTTACCAAGTATCGTTCCAAGCGCACCAATAAACCCAGGCTGATCATCATTGATAGCAAAAATCATATTACTTGTAAGTTCACCTTCGAGGCGGATATCATCTATTCGCACAATACGTGGTCGACGATCTGCAAATAAAGTGCCTTTAACTTCAAATGCTCCCCTGTTTGTAACCACTTTAACAGATACAAGAGTATGGTAATCGCCTTCGCCCTCATGTTTACTTTCTATTACATTAATATCTCTGTCTTTGGCTATACTGAGAGCATTAACCATATTGATATTAGCCATAAGTGGGCTGAGCAGACCTTGAACCACGATAGAAGTAAGCGGACGAACGTTAAGCCCTATAACATCGCCTTGATAGCCGATTTGAATTTCCTTGATCGCATCTTCAGTAAGTTGTCCCACAAAACTTCCTAATTGACCTACTAACGACATATAAGGATTTAACCGTTTGGATTCTTCCGCAGTCAAACTTGGCATATTAAGAGCATTTGTTACCGCTCCATCCAATAAATAATCTGCCATTTGCTCAGCGACCTGAACCGCAACATTTACCTGAGCTTCAGAAGTCGCGGCTCCAAGGTGGGGCGTTGCTACAACATTTTCATACCCAAATAGGGCATTTTCTTTGGCGGGCTCTACTTCAAATACATCTAATGCCACTCCAGCAACTTTGCCATTATCAAGAGCAACCTTCAGTGCCGACTCATCTATAAGACCGCCGCGGGCGCAATTAATGACGCGTACACCGTCTTTCATTTTAGCGAAAGCTTTTTTTCCAAGAATACCGCGAGTAACATCTATAAGGGGCGTATGCAGTGAAATAAAATCTGCTCGTTTAAGAAGATCATTAAAGACTACTTTTTCAACACCAATTTCCTCAGCACGCTCTTCGGATAAAAATGGATCAAAAGCAATTACTTTCATTTTAAGACCAATGGCACGATTAGCAACAATTGCCCCTATATTACCACAACCAATAATCCCAAGAGTTTTTGAAGTAAGTTCCACCCCCATAAAACGTGATTTCTCCCATTTACCCGCATGAGTGGAAGCACTAGCCTCTGGAATTTGGCGGGCTACTGCAAACATCATAGCAATGGCATGTTCAGCAGTTGTAATACTATTACCAAAGGGTGTGTTCATGACAACCACACCTCTTGATGTCGCTGCAGGAATATCAACATTATCAACCCCAATACCTGCACGACCAACGACTTTAAGTTTTTTTGCAGCGGCGAGAATTTTTGGTGTTACTTTTGTTGCCGATCGAATCGCTAGTCCATCATATTCATGGATCTTTCCTTCCAACTCTTCTTTACTGAGACCAACAATTTGATCAACCTCAATACCGCGACGTTCAAAAATTTCTTTAGCAAGTGGGCTTAATTTATCAGAAATGAGTACCTTAACCATAAACTGTAACTTTCATATAAGTAGAATAATAATCTTTAATAATAAGAGGCATGAATTTCGGCATAGGCCCAATCAAGCCACGGAATCAAATCGACGAGATCCGCTGTTTCAATTGTAGATCCTGTCCATATACGAAGGCCTGCAGGCGCGTCACGGTATGAACTAATATCATAAGCCACATCTTTAGCATCAAGAAGTTGAGCAAGTTTTTTAGAAACTATAGTCTTCTCTCCAGCATCTAAGTTTTCAAACCAATCCGCAGTAATTTTCAGACAGACAGAAGTATTTGATATTGTACTTGGAACCTCGGCAAGAAATTCGATCCAGTCTGTTCTATCAACCCAGGACTTAATCACAGCAAGGTTATCTTCAGAACGACCAATAAGACCTTTTATTCCGCCAACATCTAAACCCCAATTCAGCGTATCAATATAATCTTCGACACAGAGCATCGACGGTGTGTTAATGGTAGCACCATTAAAAATACTACTAATTAATTTACCGTTTTTTGTAAGTCGGAATATTTTTGGAAGGGGCCATGGAGGCTTATAACTTTCAAGGCGCTCAATAGCACGTGGGGATAGAATAATCATCCCATGTGCTCCCTCACCACCCATGACCTTCTGCCAAGAATAAGTTGTGACATCAAGCTTTTTCCAAGGAAGATCCATGGCAAAAGCAGCCGAGGTAGCGTCGCATATTGTCAGACCAGCCCGTTTGTCGGATATCCAGTCACCATTCGGTACTTTTACACCAGAAGTAGTTCCATTCCAGGTAAATACAACATCACGGCCCGGATCAACGCGTGAAAGATCGGGGAGCTTACCGTATGGAGCTTCAATTGTTCTCACGTCATCTAGTTTAAGTTGCTTGGTCACATCCATGACCCAGCCACTGCCGAAGCTTTCCCAAGCTAACATATCAACTCCGCGAGCACCAAGAAGTGACCACAGCGCCATTTCAATAGCACCCGTATCTGAGCCTGGCACAATACCAACCAAGTAACCCTCAGGTAGATTTAGTATTTCAAAAGTTTTATCAATAGCTTCTTTTAAGCGGCTCTTACCAATAGCGGAACGGTGAGAACGGCCCAAAGGTGCATTTTTTAAATTTTCTATTTTCCAGCCCGGGCGTTTGGCACACGGGCCAGATGAAAACAGCGGTGACGCTGGTTTTTTTTCTGGTAACATTATATGTCTCCTATTCCTTCCAGAATAGCTGTCCCCCGTTGGGGAGGGATAGCCCGGGGTGGAATATAGAGAAGTAAAATAAATTGTCAATGAAGGTATTTCACTTATTAGAAAATTTAGTTTTTAAATGGATAGTCACCCGTTCGTCCACTAAACGAAATTTGATAAAGTTTACTATCTTTCTGAAAAGTATGACTTTTTACTTTACGTTCATACTTTACATTGACTGTATTGCTTTGTTCTTGAAAGAGGTCCATCAAAATCCGATTGGTCATAATTAGAGTGTCTTGCCCTTCAGAAAGGGGCGCTTCCTGATAGACATAAATATCATTAAAGGTCACTTCAACAGCAATCCAAGCAAGTGGAATTTTCTCGCCATCGGTACCATAAATTGCGAATGATTGAATTATATAGTCTTTAAGAAAAGATTTGACTTTTTCATCGGTCAATTCGACTGGCCCACCATTAAATCGTACTAATAAATCTTCAATATCATGAGTAAACACACGATGGGTAATTTCGATGGTGCCTTTTTCTGGCTGCATATCCACCTGACTGAAAGATGCGTAATAACGATGTGCAAAACTAATATTGGCTCCGCACATCACAAAAAATAGAATTAGAAATTTAGTTAAATTTCTAAAAATCACTACTGATATTCTCTCACTAGATCATTAAATTTGCGTTCTGCAGAACGCATATCATCAGAATCTTTTTTCTCTTTTTCTTTACGGTAATATTCAATAGATTTAACTTCTGTAAGATTTTCATTTAACATGTCACGACGGTTTCTAGCTTTTTGTTTTGCTAGATCAAAACGGCTTTCAAGAATTTGTCGTGGGAAAAAGTTATTGAACATATCAGCATCTGCTGTTTCATACCTCGGATCAAGTGTAACTGAAGCGATTTCTTTATCACTTACAATCATCTTGGTCACATTTTTATAATTAAGCTTCCATATTTCAGCTGGAAAGCGTTTTTCTTCTTTGGAGCCGTCAGTATATTCAATTTCAAGATAGATTGGCATAATTAAACCACCTATATTTGAAAAATCTAACATATAAATATGACTGTCATCATTTAACAGTTCAATTTGCCAATCTTCTAGATCCCCAACTAATTTATTATAGTCATTACGTTGCTTATTCGTAACGGTAAATTCGTCATTATCATTATAAAAATCTTTGATACTTGGGAATTCATCAATACGTTTTGGCAAATCATCATTACTAAGGTATGATGGATGTCTACGTTTCTCCATTTCTTGACGGCGCTTAAAGGCTTCTTCAATTTCTGGGTTTTCGGTATTGATAGTGAAATGACGCACATTATCAAGCGCAATATCCACATGCTCAGTGGTATAGAACCAACCACGCCAGAACCAATCTAAATCTACCCCGCTGGCATCTTCCATCGTGCGGAAGAAATCAGATGGCGTAGGACGTTTAAATTTCCAACGCTGTGCAAATTCACGAAACGCAAAATCAAAGAGTTCTGGACCCATGATACTCTCACGCAGGATATTTAGTGCAGTAGATGGCTTCGCATAAGCATTATTACCTTTTTGTAACAATGAATCTGCGTTGCTCATAATCGGAACCTGATTTGTGCTTGTCATATAGCCAGTAATGTTTCGCGGATCAATTCGTCCAAGTGGATAATCATCTTTCCATTCTTGATGAGCAAGGTTTTGTAAAAACGTATTTAAACCTTCATCCATCCAAGTCCATTGACGCTCATCAGAATTTATAACCATTGGATAATAGAAATGACCTACTTCATGAATAATTACCCCAATCAAACCGTGCTTTGTACGGCGGCCATATGTACGCGTTCCATCAGGGTGTTCCGTTGGGCGGGCGCCGTTAAAACTAATCATTGGATATTCCATACCACCAATAGGGCCATTAACTGAAATAGCAACGGGATAGGGATAAGTCATTGAATATTTATTATAGACTTGTAATGTGTGCATTACTGCTTGGGTTGAGATATCAGACCAAAGCGGTTGACCTGCCATAGGATAATAAGACATCGCCATGACAGTTTTACCGTTTTCTTTCATTTTATAGCCCATCGCATCCCAAATAAATTTACGAGAAGAAGCAAAGGCAAAATCGCGGACATTTTCTGCTTTGTAGTGCCACGTTTTTGTTTCTGAAGCTTTTTCTTTTTCGTTATTTACAGCTTCTTCCGGAGTAACAACAAAAATAGGAACCGAGGCAGTGCGTGCCTCAATTAAACGATCACGCTGATCTTGCGTTAATACTTCTGCTTCATTTTGCAACACACCTGTTGAGGCAACAATATGATCGGCTGGCACCGTAATAGTCACATCATAATTTCCAAACTCAAGAGTGAACTCACCACTACCTTGATATTCTTTATTATGCCAACCCTCATAGTCTGAATAAACGGTAACTCTTGGATACCACTGTGCAATTTCATAAATATAATTATCATCACGTTCAAAATATTCAGCCGCCTGGCGGGAACGTAAAATTTCAGAATCAAGAACGTTATAATACCAATCAATGGCGAAGTCTGTGGCTTGATTTGGACCTAATTCAATCGGTAAATCAATACGTAAATTCGAACCTACCACTGTATATGAGAGATCACTTCCGTTTAAATCCTGAAGGCGACTTACTTTGAAGCCGCCATCGAAATTCCGGCGTTCAATATGGCTGCGCATTGCAGAAAAAGACATTCCATCCATATCTGGTGACACTGTTTCACCAGCAATGTCGATTGACGTTTTAGGATTGAACCGATTTTGATCCATTTGCAGCCAAATGTATTTCAAGCTATCTGGAGAGTTGTTAGTATATCTAATATTCGCAGAACCAGTAATACTTTGATTTTCATCATCTAGCGTCACATCAATTTTATAGTCAGCCTGCTGCTGCCAGTACTCATGTCCAGGTGCCCCAGATGCAGTACGGTATACGTTCGACGTTGGAAGATATTCATTTAATTGCCGAAATTTATCATTTATCTGTTCGATTGTTTGAGCATTAGCAGCAACTATAAATATTACTGTGCTAATGGTGCAGATAAGTATAGATTTTAATTTTAGCATAATAGAGAATTCCCCATAAAAAGAAGCGTTTTATTATTTGATGAGAAAATACTATATTTTATTGCAACCACAGTCCAGTATACTTTTAGTCAACCCGAACAAGATGATTTATAGGCCCACACCCAGCACCAAAATTTGGCGCCTGTTCTAGGGCCTTATAAACAAATTTACGGGCACGAACAATCGCATCCTCCAGATTTAAACCTTGAGCTAAACCAGTTGCAATGCCTGAGGCTAAAGTGCAACCAGTTCCATGATTATTTTTACCTGGCACTCTTATTGAAGTAAATATTTTTTCACTACTTTGAGTTACAAGCAGATCTGTCAGAGTATCCCCCTTAAGGTGCCCCCCTTTTACTAAAACAGCATCTGGTCCCATCTTTAAAATATCATCAGCAGCTCGACGCATATCATCCAAATTTCTCAGAAGTTCTATTCCTGTGAGTTTAGATGCCTCAGCTAAATTAGGCGTCAGTAATAATGACTTTGGAAAAATATCACTAATCAAAGCATCAATACAGTTACTATTAAGAAGTACCCCGCCACTCGTAGACACCATAACTGGATCGACTACCAAAGGAATATTATTGCACTGATCCCGTAGTACATCACTGAGGCTTTGAATAATATCTAACGAGAGAAGCATACCCGTTTTAATTACATCAACACCAATATCACCTAAAACCGCAATTATCTGCGACTTAACAATGCTTGAGGGAACCTCAAATACTTCACTCACCGTATTTGTGTTTTGTACCGTTATTGCAGTTATAGCCGTCATTGCATAACCACCTAATGAAGAGATTGTTTTAATATCAGCCTGAATTCCAGCGCCGCCACTTGGATCTGAGCCGGCTATAGTCAGTATCTTACCCTTCATTTGTCATTCTCACGTAATACTTTCCCGAATACTAGCAACAATATCTTTGGATATACCTTTTATGATTTTAACGTCAGGCCCCTCAACCATAACTCGGATCACTGGCTCAGTACCTGATTTTCGAACTAGAAGCCTACCCGAACCATTTATTAAACTCTCACCATCTTTGAGAGCTTGTTTGACAAACTTATTTTCAAGAGGTTGATCGCCCAAAGGATATCTAATATTTTCAAGATATTGTGGATAAGCATCAAAGGAGTTAAAGAGAATACTTGCCACCTTTTCCTTCTCAATAAGGATACTCAGTAGCTGGAGGGCTGCAACAAGGCCATCCCCAGTCGTATTAAAATCGGAGAGTATAATATGCCCGGATTGTTCTCCGCCAACATTACAACCTATCTCCTGCATTTTGGCCACCACGTAACGATCACCAACACTCGTTCTCTCAAAAGCTAATCCGAGAGAGTTTATATATTTTTCGAGCCCGAGATTAGACATAACCGTCGAAACGACTGCCCCACCTTTGAGTTGACCCTGGTGATGCCAATGGCCTGCAAGAGCAGCCATCACTTGATCACCATTAATTATATGACCTTTTTCATCGCATACAATAAGACGGTCCGCATCACCATCAAGAGCTATACCAATATCAGCTCCGATTTCAACTACTTTATCACACATATTTTTTGGATCAGTTGAACCGCAATCCTTATTAATATTAGTCCCATTTGGTGAAACACCAATAGTAATCACATCGGCACCAAGTTCCCATAAAACAGCTGGTGCAGTTCTATAGGCAGCACCATTTGCACAGTCCAAAACTATTTTTAGTCCCTCTAGACGCAGATGTTTAGGAAACGTATTTTTAGAAAATTCAATATAGCGTCCTACAGCATTTTTAAGCCGTGAAGCGCGACCAAGAGATTCAGAATGAACTTGGAGGTTCTCAGAATTATCCTCCATCCCGGCTTCTATTTTTGCTTCTACTTTATCTGAGAGTTTATTGCCGGTATTATCAAATAATTTTATACCGTTATCAAAAAACTGATTGTGTGAAGCCGATAACATTACACCTAAATCCGCACGAAGTGAACGGGTCAGCATAGCAACAGCAGGAGTTGGCATAGGACCAAGAAGTATCACATCCATTCCCATCGAAATAAAACCGCTTGTCAGCGCTGGTTCTAATAAATAGCCTGACAGACGGGTATCTTTTCCAATTACAACCCTGTGTTTATGAGTACCTTGTGTAAAATAACGGCCAGCCGCCTTACCAACACGCATAGCAATCTCTGCAGTCATATTTCCTTGGTTGGCCATGCCCCGAATACCGTCCGTACCAAAATATTTTTTCATCATAATACTCTCTTTAGTTACTAATATCTTCTTAATGATAATAATTCTTAATAGCAATATAAATAAAATGAAAAACAGCCATCACAGATCATTATTAAACTTTTTGAGCGGCATTCCACACACTAATAGCCTGGGTTGCTTGCTCTACATCGTGTACACGGACAATCTGCACACCCTGTTCAAGACATAATAACATAGCTGCAATTGATCCGGAAACTCTATTTTCAGCAACCTTTTCGCCTGTTATTTTACCTATAAAACTCTTACGGGAAGTACCCACCAAAAGCGGAACTCCGAGCCCATGAAAAATAGAGAGCCCATTGAGAATTTCTAGATTATGATCCACAGTTTTGCCAAAACCAATCCCTGGGTCAGCGATAATCTTATTTTTATCAATTCCCGCATCAATACACATTTTAATACGGCTCTCTAGATAATCATAAATATCGAGAAGAATGTGACTATACTGCGGATTATTCTGCATAATTTCGGGGGCTCCTTGTGCGTGCATCAATATTATAGGAACATCTTCTTTCTTTACCACCCCAATACTCTTCAGATCATGTCCTAGGGCACTGACATCATTTATAATGTGTGCACCATTTTGAATAGCATCGTTCATCACCTCGGCATTACGACTATCAATTGATAAAGGGAAATTAAGTGTTGCCAAATTCTTTATTACTGGTAGAACGCGATCTTTTTCACTTTTAATGGAAACTGATTGCGCTCCTGGCTTAGTTGTTTCGCCCCCAATATCTATAATATCAGCACCTGCACTAATCATTTCATGAGCATGGGGCCGAGCTAATTCAATGTCAGAATACTGCCCCCCATCCGAAAAACTGTCTGGAGTTACATTAAGAACACCCTGAATGACAGGCTTCTTCCACCCAATCACGCTTCCGTTATTTAACATTAGAGCCCCCCGAGGGCTTTCAATATTATTGAGAATCGTCTTGATTTTCTCTGCAACAGTCGTAGACTTTTTTTTAAAAAAATTATCCAGGTCTACAATGGAAACAATTTTTTCTTCCAAACCTTGCTTTGTGCGGCTTATAATTCTTACTGCGGCAAAATAAATATTACCACCAGTAAGGTTTTTAAAAACCCGGTCGCAATGAATAGGACCCCTCACTAATCCTAGTGGCTGAACATAAATTTTATCTGTGTTTATTTTGGCCGCCAAAAATTAACTTTCGGGAATAGGATCAGAACCAATATTATCACTTTTCTTCTTTGGTTTCTTAGTGGAGGGTACAGAACCAGCCGGCTTACCGTCTGTTTCATCATCATCCTCGGTCTTCTGTTGAATTACCTTACCGGCAAGAAGATCTTTTATTTCTTCACCACTCAAGGTTTCATATTCTAAAAGCCCTCTACCAAGCTTGTGTAGATCTTCAAGGTTATCTGTTAAGATCTTCGTGGCGCGCTTATATGCAGATTCGACTAGATCACGGATTTCTTCATCAATAATTTTTGCCGTCGCGCTTGATATGGTCTGGCTTTGTGCCACAGAATGACCAAGGAAGACTTCTTGTTGATTTTCACCGTACTCAAGAGGCCCAAGTTTATCACTCATACCCCAACGAGTAACCATAGCCCGTGCCATTTTAGTAGCATATGAAATATCGGATGAGGCACCGGAAGTGACTTTATCATAACCAAAAATAAGTTCTTCTGCTACACGCCCCCCCATAGCAACAGCAAGGTCTGCATGCATTTTTTCACGGCTCATAGAAAGTTGATCATGTTCTGGTAGACGCATGACCATACCAAGGGCCTGTCCGCGTGGAATAATTGTAGCTTTATGGATTGGGTCAGACGCCGGACAGTGAAGCGCAACAAGGGCGTGACCACCTTCGTGGTAAGCGGTCAACTTTCTTTCGCTATCCTGCATAACCATCGAGCGGCGCTCTGCGCCCATCATGACTTTATCTTTAGATTGCTCAAAATCCTCCATAGTAACAACTCGCTTACCCTTTCGTGCCGCAAGGAGAGCAGCCTCATTTACAAGGTTAGCGATATCGGCGCCAGAAAAACCAGGTGTTCCACGGGCAATAACCCGTGGCTTGACATCGGCACCCAGCGGCACTTTTTTCATGTGCACTTTAAGAATTTTTTCACGCCCAAGAATGTCAGGGTTAGAGACTACAACTTGACGGTCGAACCTACCCGGACGCAGTAACGCTGGATCAAGAACATCGGGTCTATTTGTCGCAGCAAGAAGGATAATTCCTTCATTTGCTTCAAAACCATCCATTTCAACAAGTAACTGGTTGAGCGTCTGTTCCCGTTCATCATTACCACCACCAAGACCGGCACCCCGATGACGACCTACAGCATCAATCTCATCAATGAATATAATGCAAGGGGCATGACTTTTACCCTGTTCAAACATATCACGTACACGGCTCGCCCCAACACCTACAAACATTTCAACAAAATCGGAACCAGAAATAGTAAAGAACGGAACGTTTGCTTCACCTGCAATTGCACGTGCAAGAAGAGTTTTACCAGTACCTGGAGGCCCTACAAGAAGCGCACCCTTCGGTATTACAGCACCAAGACGTTGATATTTAGT
>JABGYD010000080.1 GCA_018675425.1 Kordiimonadaceae bacterium | reverse complement strand
GGGGATTGGCTGTGTATCATTATTCCATTGTTTCGGATTCCCCAATCAGGGCCACCTGAGACTTGTTCACCGTGAATTCGATATTCAAGCTTGAGGATGAAGTTTGAATACTGTTTCTTATAAAAAATATGGCCAAAATTATCATCAAAATTATTATATTCGTCGTATCGCACTGATAAATTTCCGTCAATAACTCTAAATGTATTTTTATAATTTATACCTGCTTCGTAACCGGAAAACTTTGGTGTCCACCCATCAAGATTTTTACTATTAAATAATGATAGCCAGTTTTTTTCCTCACTATGAGCATATGGAAATTGAAGTAGTAAAAATAAAAAAGTAAAAATTAATTTAAGGCGCATTTTGTATTCTCCTGTGCAACTCGAATAATTAGTTCAAATTTAAGGAAGTTATTTTTTTACATCCAAGCACATAATAGTACACAAGCTAATATCTCTTGCCAATTAAAATGTAATTGATTACATTTTTTTATGAATAGGAGCAATGAATGGAAATTTTTGATGTCTGATCTCCAAGGTTTGATGAAACGTAAAATAAGAATGGGAATGGTTGGAGGCGGCCCGGGATCATTTATTGGTGAAGTGCACCGTATGGCAGCTCGCCTTGATAATCAAATAGAGTTAGTTTGCGGTGTATTCAGCAGTGACCCGATAAAATCTCGCCGTACCGGGGAGGCTCTATTTATGAACCCAAGTCGTGTTTATGATAACTATGCGCAAATGATTGCAAATGAGGCTGCGCTCTCAGAAAATGAACGGATGGACTTTGTTTCTATAGTAACACCAAATCATATGCATTATCCACCAGCAGTGGCTGCACTTAAAGCAGGGTTTCATGTGATGTCTGACAAACCCGCCACACTTGACATTTTAGAAGCTAAATTACTCAAGAACTTAGTCAATGAAACTGGATTAATTTACGGCTTAACCCATACCTATTTGGGCTATCCGATGGTAAAGCAGGCGCGAGCGATGGTGAGTAATGGTAAACTGGGAGAGATTAGAAAAATTTTAGTTGAATATCCACAAGGATGGCTTTCACAGTTTGAGGAAAATTCAGGAGAAAATAAACAAGCCGAATGGCGAACAGACCCTGCACGATCAGGGATAAGTGGGACCATGGGGGATATTGGTACACATGCCCATAATTTGGTTGAGTATATTTCAGGAAGTCAAATGAAATATATTTGTGCTGACCTTAATATTTATGTTAAAGGTCGTAAACTTGATGATGATGGTTCTGTTCTATTTAAAATGAGTAATGGTGCAAGCGGAACCCTGACAGCAAGCCAAATTTGTGCTGGTGAGGAAAATGCACTTAAAATTAAAATATATGGCGAAAATGGAGGTCTTGAGTGGAACCAAATGGAGCCGTTTATATTACTCCATAAACCTCATGGTGGTGCGATGCAGACTTTCACAGCGGGTGTCGATAAGAATAATTTGTGTGATGAAGCTTATAGTGCGTGCAGATTGCCATCTGGCCATCCTGAAGGTTATATTGAAGCTTTTGCAAACCTTTACAAATGTTTTGCTCAGGCAATACGTGACCCAGAAGGTTATTCTCAAAATAAAGGTCTGGTAGGCATTAATGAAGGTGTACGTGGAATGGCCTTCATTGAGGCACTAGTAAAAAGCACTAATTCAAAAGATAAATGGATTAAAATTAAAGACTAGGAAATAATTAAATGAATAAAATTAAGGGGCCCGGGCTCTTTTTAGCACAATTTGCGGGCGATAAAACACCGTTTAATAGTTTTGAAAGTATCGTTGAATGGGCAGCATCTATAGGGTATTGTGGTGTTCAAATTCCTTCATGGGACGGCCGCATTTTTGACCTTGAAAAAGCCGCTAACGATCAGAGTTATTGTGATGAATTAAAATCAGTATCATCTAAGTACGGAGTAGAAATTACTGAACTTTCTACTCATGTGCAAGGGCAGCTGGTGGCTTGTCATCCAGCATATGATACTTTGTTCAACGGCTTTGGCCCCGACCATGTTAGGGATGATCATCAGGCCAAGCAAAAATGGGCTACTGAGCAACTTATGCTCGCAGCGAAGGCAAGTAAAAGACTAGGATTAACGGCACATGTAACTTTTCCTGGGGCACTGCTTTGGCACACAGTCTATCCGTGGCCACAACGTCCAGCGGGACTAATTGAAGACGGGTTTGCAGAGCTTGCTCGACGGTGGCGGCCAATTTTAGATGCGTTTGATAAGGTTGGTGTTGACGTTTGTTATGAAATTCATCCTGGTGAAGATCTTCACGATGGAGCTAGTTTTGAACTTTTTTTAGAGGCAGTGGACTACCACCCACGCGCAAATATTCTTTATGACCCAAGTCATTTGATTTTGCAGGGTATGGATTATCTAGAATTTATTGATATTTACCACGAACGGATCAAAATGTTTCATGTTAAGGACGGAGAATTAAACTGTAACGGCCGTTCAGGCGTATATGGAGGTTATCAGTCATGGATAGACAGACCCGGCAGGTTTAGATCGCTTGGTGACGGGCAAATTAACTTTAAAAGTATTTTTAGTAAGCTTACGCAATATGGATTTGATGGTTGGGCTGTTGTTGAGTGGGAATGTTGTATTAAAGATCCTGAAAATGGCGCTCGCGAGGGTGCGTATTTTGTGAACGAGCATATAATTAAACCTACTACTGTAAAATTTGATGACTTTGCTGGAACAGGTGCGGATAAAAATCTAAATGGAAAAATTTTAGGATTATAAATCATGAGTGAAGGTGATGAAATAAACAGAAGACAATTGCTTAAAAATGTTGCTGTCATGACTGGTGGGGTGCTCTCAGTATCCGTTGTTTCAGGAATTCTTTCAGGTGCTTTAGCTCAAGAAGTTATAAGTGTCGATAATCCAGTCTTTAAAAAATTTGAATTAAGTCTCGTAGCAGAAATGGCAAATATGATAATTCCGGACACGGATACACCAGGCGCAAAGGCGGCACTGGTGCATGATTATATTCATGCCATGGTGGGTGATTGGTATTATGAAAAAGAACGTGCAAATTTCATGAAGGGTCTTCATTCTGTTGATAGTAATTTCATGAATGGTTCGGTTAAAGAACGTGAAATCATAATGACTGAACTGGATAATGAGGCTGCGACTAGCAAAACATTCTTTGAGGAATTTAAGGAACTGGTTCTTGTTGGTTACTTCTCGTCACAAATTGGTGCTGAAGAAGAACTCAGATATGAACAATATCCAGGACCTTACCAAGGATGCGTTCCATTTGAAAAGGTTGGCCGAACTTGGGCAACTTAGGGGGTTATAATAATCAATAATTCAAATTTTGATGTAATTGTCGTTGGGTCAGGAATGTCTGGTGGTTGGGCGGCCAAGGATTTCTGTGAGGCGGGCGTAAAGACCCTTGTTCTAGAACGTGGTCGGCACGTGGAGCATGGCGAAGACTATATAGGAGAGAATAAAGATCCTTGGAATATGAAGTTTCGCGATAAAGTTGACCAGAAGCTTGCTGACGATCGCTACCCAAGACAAAAAAAGTGTTATGCATTTAAGGATAGCACTAAACATTTTTTTGTAGATGATATTGAGCACCCTTATTCAACGGAAAAAGGAAATAATTTTGAATGGATTAGGGGAAATCAATTAGGTGGTCGTTCCCTTCTTTGGCATCGTCAAAGTTACCGCTGGAGTGATATGGACTTTTCATCTAACGCAAGAGATGGGTATGGAACAGACTGGCCGGTTAGATATAAAGATATGAAGCCTTGGTATGATTATGTGGAAGAATTTGTAGGTGTCAGTGGTACTTTAGAGGGCATGGAGCAACTTCCTGATGGTATTTTTTTGCCGCCAATTGGTTTTAACTGTGCAGAAGAAGAATTTGGGAGGCGTATTGGAAACACATATAATGATAGGCGACTTATTCCAGGTAGATGTGCGCACCTTACTGAACCAAAACCAATTCACACGGATCTTGGACGCGGAACCTGTCAGTCTCGAAATCAGTGCCAACGTGGTTGCTCTCTTGGTGCTTATTTTTCTAGCCAATCAGCAACTTTACCTGCAGCAAAGAGGACGGGTAATTTAACTATTATTACCGACAGTATCGTTGACAGCATTATTTATGATCCGAAAAATAAAAAAGCTAGTGGCGTTCGTGTGATTGATAGTAGAACTAATATAACAACGACATACAATGCAAAAGTAATATTCCTTTGTGCATCGACACTTGGAACCACACAAATTTTACTTAATTCGAAGAGTGAGCACTTTAAAACAGGGTTTGCAAACCGCAGTGATGCTGTGGGTCGTTATTTAATGGATCATCTGGCCCTTACTGGTGCTAGGGGCGAACTAGATGCTTTTCAAGATAAATACTATATTGGACGTAAGCCAAACGGTATTTATATTCCACGTTTTACCAACCTTAAGCATGATGAAGAAGATTTTGTCCGTGGGTTTGCTTATCAAGGTGGTAGTCGTCGAAAAGGGTGGGATGATCGTTTAGATGAGAAAGGCTTTGGGGCGAAATTCAAAGAAAGTTTTAAAACGCCAGGAACATGGGTTATTGATCTTGAAGGTTATGGCGAAATGCTACCTATGGCCAATAATCGTGTTACGCTCCATAAAACTAAAAAAGACAAATGGGGTATGCCGCAGCTGCATATTAATGCAAAATTTGGAGAAAATGATAAAAAAATTCGTAAAAAAATGCGAGAAACTGCTGTTGAAATCATGGAGAAGGCCGGACTTAAAAATATTACAACTTATAATACTGAAGATAGTCTAGGCCTAAGTATCCATGAAATGGGGACCGCTCGTATGGGGAATGATCCAAACGAAGCCGTTGTGAATGGCTATAACCAATGTCACGATGCCAAAAATGTATTTATTACTGATGGTGCTGCGATGGCATCGTCAGCTTGTCAAAATCCATCTCTTACATATATGGCCTTTACAGCACGAGCTGTGGATTATGCGGTTAAAAATATGAAATTAGGAAAACTATAAATGGCAGAAGATTTTGATGTAATTGTTGTTGGCTCCGGCATGTCTGGAGGGTGGGCTGCAAAAGAATTTACGGAAAAGGGAATGAAGACCCTTGTGATTGAGCGTGGCCGACATGTCGAACATCAAACTGATTATGTGGGCGAAGGGCTGGGTCCTTGGGAAATGAAATTTCGGGATAAAGTTGATCGTAAAACGGCTGATAGTAATTATGAAATTCAAAAAAAATGCTATGCATTTCTTGAAAGTACTAAACAGTTTTTTGTTGATGACAAAGAGCATCCATATAGTCAAGAAGAAGGAAAACCCTTCAGCTGGATTAGAGGAAACCACCTGGGAGGGCGCTCATTAACCTGGCACCGTCAAAGCTATAGGTTGGGTGATTTAGATTTTAGTGCGAATAAGAGCGATGGTCATGGGGTTGATTGGCCAATTCGTTATAAAGATATTCAAAAATGGTATGACCATGTTGAAATTTTTGCAGGTATTACTGGAAATAATGATGGTCTTTCCCAACTTCCTGATGGAAAATTTCAGCCGCCAATGGAACTTAATTGTGTTGAAAAAGATATTAAGGAGCGTATGGAGCAACTTTATGAGGATAGGCGATTAATTATTGGACGAGCTGCTCATTTGACTAAACCCACGAAGGAGCAATTGGCACTCGGTCGAGCTACATGTCAAAATCGAGATCAATGTCAGCGCGGATGTTCTTTTGGCGCTTATTTCTCAAGTCAATCCGCAACATTGCCAGCTGCGCATAATACGGGTAATTTAACTATTGTAACAGATACGATTGTTCATAGTATTGTTTATGATCCATTAAGCCAGAAAGCAATTGGTGTCAGAACTATTGATGCTAGAACTAATAAAAAAAGAACTTATTCGGCCAGGGTGATCTTTATGTGTGCGTCAACCCTTGGAACAACACAAATACTCTTGAATTCAACAAGTGACGCTTTTCAAAATGGATTTGCCAATAGCAGTGGAGTGCTTGGACATTATTTAATGGATCATCTGTATGCTCAAGGTGCAAGCGGGGAGTTTCCAGGTCATGAAGATAAATATTATATTGGCCGTCGTGCTACAGGAATTTATATTCCGCGTTTTCAGAATTTGGATGGACAGAAAGAAAAGTATTACCGTGGATTTGGTTTTCAGGGTGGCGCAAGTCGAAGTGGATGGAAAAATAAACTTAGTGATAAGGGGTTTGGTGCTGACTTTAAGAAAAGTTTTAAAAATCCAGGACCGTGGACATTTAATATTGCTGGTTTTGGTGAAATGATGCCAGATTATAAAAATCAGGTAACACTCCATAAAAATAAAGTTGACCAATGGGGTATTCCGCAAATTCATATTGACTGTGCTTATGGCAAAAATGATTGGACGATGCGGCGTGAAATTGTGGACGTTTCTGTTCAAATGCTTAAGGACCTTGGTCTTAAAAAAGTCACTGGCTTCCTGGATGAGGACGCTAATCCAGGTATTGGCATTCATGAAATGGGAACAGCGCGTATGGGTCGTGATCCAAAATCATCTTTCCTTAATTCTCATAACCAATGCCATGATGTAGATAATGTTTTCATTACAGATGGCTCTTGTATGACATCATCAGCCTGCCAAAACCCATCACTGACCTATATGGCTATAACAGCCCGTGCGGTTAATTATGCCGTTATACAAATGAAAGAAAATGCATTTTAAAAGAAAAGAAAATATTATGAATAGAAGACAACTACTAAAATCAAGTGCTGGACTTGGCGCACTCACAGTCATAGGCACAACTGGACTACTTACGGCATGTGCTAAAAGTACTAAAGGGATAGATAATATTGGTATCCAACTTTATACTATTCGTAGTATGATGGAAGCAGATATAGAAGGTAGCTTAGCTCAAGTTGCTGATTTCGGTTATAAAGAGGTTGAGTTTTTTAGTTATTATGGACGAAGTGCAAGCAATGTCAAAAGTATGCTTGACCAAAACGGCCTACACAGCCCATCTATCCATGTTGATCTTCATCAGCTTGAAGGGGATAATCTTTTTAAAGAAATTGAATTTGCTACGACTATGGGTCAGAAATATATCACTCTTGCCTGGCTTGGTGAGGAAAACCGCAAGTCAATGGATCAATATAAGTCACATGCTGATGTCTTCCAGCGCGCAGGGGAAGAGTGTAATAAAGCGGGCCTAAAATTTGCATATCATAATCATGAATTTGAATTTTTTGATTTTGATGGAGTTCGTCCATACGACATGCTTCTGGAGCAAATTTCGCAAGATATTATGTTAATGGAAATGGATTTTTTCTGGATGGCAGTGGCTGGTGAAGAGCCCCACGAATATTTTACAAAGTATCCAGGGCGCTTTCCAATGTGTCACATAAAAGATCGTTCCATTAATGGTGATATGGCTTATGTAGGAGAGGGTGTGTTGGACTTTAATGGAATATTAAATATGGCAACTGAAGCTGGGCTCAAACATTTTTTTGTAGAGCATGATACGCCAGCGGATGAGTTAATTATGATGAAAACTAGTTTTCAAAACACTTTAAAGCTTGAGTTAGGTTGATGTATATTTTATCTGAAAAAAATATTAAAAAAATAGCTAATAAAAATATTGCCTTTAATGCAGTAAAAGATGCTTTTGTTGCAGCTTACAAAGGAAATGGTACAGTTTTTCCGGTGGTTCATGGAAAAGGTTGCGAGGACGGTCAAACATTCTCTGTAAAGTCAGGCAACTTAAATAAGGCCCGCATTGTTGGGTTTAAAACGGGATCATACTGGCCAGGTAATTATATTAAAGGCACACCAAACCATGGAACAACTACGGTGCTTTTGGATGGAAATACGGGATATGCTCGGGCTGTGCTTAATGCAGGATATCTAAACGGCCTTAGAACCGCCGCTGCCAATGCTGTAGCATCATTTTATCTAGCTCGAGAGGATGCGTCAGTGCTGGGCGTTATTGGCGCAGGTCATCAGGCAATATTTGAAATAAAAGCAGTGTGTGCTATTAGAAATATAGAAAATATTTTTATTTATAGTCGTAACGAGAAAACAGTAATTAACGCCATTGCAGAACTTTCATCTTGTGGGATAAATGCTTTAGCCTGTAATGCAAAAGAAGCCTGCCAAAATGCTGATATTCTTATTACAGTGACCGGCGCACGAGCCGCATTGTTTGATGCTGATTGGATAAAATTAGGTACACATATTTCAGCTATGGGTGCAGATCAGCCCGGAAAACAAGAACTCCCCGTAGAGCTTGTTCTTAAATCAACTCTTTTTGCTGATTACCCTCCACAATCGAAAATAAATGGAGAGTTTGAAAGTGCCTTTAAGAAAAATTCAAAAGTGGTAATTACGCCAATTGGTGCTGTATTAACTGATGACCACTGTGGTCGATCAAACGATCAGGAAATAACTATATTTGATAGCTCGGGAATTGCCTTACAGGATTTATGCGTTGCGCAAGCAGTTCTTACTGAGGCAATCAGCCAAAACCTCACGCAAGAAGTAGAATTTTAAAAGGAACAAAAATGCATGTATAAAGTTGAAGTCGGGGTGGCTCTTAAAACTCTGATAAATGATGTAGTCAAATACCAAAGTTACAATGACCTTGATGGGATGATTAAATGTCTAAGAGAGATGACAGAGTTTCCATCTTCAATAATGACCGCGATGCCACGTTTTGATAGTGATGAGGTGCTTCTTTACGTAGATAATAATATTACTGTTTACTATATATCGACGACACCCAATATAATATATCCGCCCCACGAGCATTGTATGCCAGCTATTTCTGCTCTTTATAAAGGGACGGAAACTCATGTTTTTTATGATAGAGACGGTGAAAATTTAATCAAACGTGAGGAGTTAACATTTAAGGCTCCTTCGGTAGTTGATTTAACTACTGATGCTATTCATGCTATTTGTACGTATGATGACGAACCAAACGAAGGTCTTCATTTTTATCTTGGTGAGTTGGAAGCTCAAAAACGAACCCTTTGGGATTGCAGCGGTAAAAACCCACAGCAATACATTCATGAAGATTACTATGCATTATCAAAAATTTATCCTTAAAAATTAACTCTTAACTTTAAGTATCTCTGCCTATTAAATATTAATAATTTGACAACTTATGATCAAAGGAAAAATAATTTTTAGATATTAGGTAGTCGATCTGTTGATAAGATTATCATTTAAATAAAATGTATCTGGACGTCGTACATGAAAAGCGTTTAAAAGAGCTTAATTAATTTTTTTAACTGGAGACTTAATATGAGCGGTGAACTAGTTACAGTTTTTGGCGGGTCAGGCTTTATTGGTAAAGCAGTGGTCCAACATCTAGCCAAAGCAGGTTATCGAGTAAGAGTGGCCGTTCGCCACCCTAATAATGCTCTTCATGTTAAACCACTTGGTGATCTAGGTCAGGTGCAAATTTCACAAGCTAACTTGAGAAACCGGAGTTCTGTTGAAGCGGCTGTTTTCGGTGCTGATTACGTCATTAATTTGGTTGGCATTCTTTATGAGAGTGGGGCACAGACATTTGATAAAGTTCATCATAAAGGTGCTGAACTAATAGCTAAAGTATCAGCTGATGCCAGCGTAAAAAAATTTATACATCTATCCGCCATTGGTGCTGATTTAGAATCAACTTCAAAATACGCGCGTTCTAAAGCTGCAGGGGAAGTTTCTATTCTCAAAGCTTACCCTAAGGCGACAATTGTTCGTCCAAGTATAGTTTTTGGTCCTGATGATTTGTTTTTCAACAAATTTGCAGGGCTTGCAAAATTATTTAGGGTCATGCCTGTTATTTGTGGAAAAACTAAAATGCAACCGGTTTATGTTGGGGATGTGGCAGCTGCTATTGGTTCAATAATTGGGCGTCTCGATACGCAGGGTAAAACATATGAACTTGGTGGGCCAAAAGTTTTTACATTTAGGGCACTTCTTGAAATGGTTAATAGCGTTACTGAATTAAATGCGACAATGATAAGTATTCCCATTCATTTAGCTTATTTTCAGGCATTTTTCTTTGGTATGTTCCCTAACCCCATGGTGACGATTGATCAACTTAAATTACTTGAACACGATAATGTTGTTGGCAGTGGTAAAACCTTTTCTGATCTTGGAATTACCCCTACACCAACTGAGGCAATAGTGCCGAATTATCTCATGCATTACAAACCTAGCGGACAATTTAAAGGTGCTAATTAGAATAGATGTTAATAACCCGATGGATTTTTTGATTGCCATTTCCAAGCATCACGAACCATATCACTTAAATCTTTTGTAGCTTCCCATTTAAGTTCATTTTTTGCTAGTTGTGTATCAGCATAATAGCATCCTATGTCGCCTTTGCGCCGAGGTGCGATTTTATAAGGAATATTTATACCATTTGTTTCTTCAAAGGTCTTTATTACCTCAAGCACACTATAACCCTTTCCAGTTCCAAGGTTATAGGTCACGAGTCCTGGATTGCTCATGAGTTTTGTCAGGGCCTTTAAATGACCTTCGGCAAGGTCATGCACATGGATATAGTCTCGGACACCAGTTCCATCTGGAGTATCATAATCATTACCGTATACAGCAAGCTGATCAAGTTTACCTGAGGCGACTTGAGTAATATAAGGCATTAAATTGTTCGGTATGCCTGATGGATCTTCGCCGATTAGTCCGCTATTATGGGCTCCAACAGGATTAAAATAACGTAAGCGTGCAATATTCCAATTATTATCGGATTTGTAGAGATCCTCCAGCATCTCTTCAATCATCAATTTTGATGTTGAATATGGATTAGTGGTGAGACCAGTTAGGGTCTTTTCTGTCACAGGTATCTCTTCAGGAACACCGTAAACAGTTGCGGTAGAGCTAAATACTAGATTTTTAACTCCTGCATTTTTCATTATCCGGCAAAGAGTTGCTGTACCTCCAACATTGTTATCATAATACTCAAGTGGTTTTTCAGTACTTTCGCCTACAGCTTTTAATCCAGCGAAGTGTATTACCGTGTCAAAATTATATTTTGTAAACAAATTCTGCAAACCGGATGCATCACGAATATCGAGTTCAATAAATTCAAGGTTATTTTTCCCAGTTATATTTTTAACCCTATTTAAGGATTCAGACGATGAATTACTGAGGTTATCAATAACTGTCACGTGGTGATTTGCTTCAAGAAGTAATAGGACAGTATGACTACCAATGTATCCAGATCCTCCAGTGACCAATATCTTCATATTTGTATCCAGTCCATTTAATTTTACTATATCGTTATTTATAGATTAATAAAGCAATAGCAGCACGGAGAAAATGTGCTTGCCTGTGACATTTAAAAAGGTGTAAGTCAGTGGTATGGTATTTCGTAAAATTTGGCAGATGTTATTTGCCGTAAATTTAGTTATTATAATAACCCTTGGCTCAAGCGCAGCCAAGGGTGTGCGGACAGATTTATCTAAGATTGAAATGCGTGCAGATTATCATTCCGTTAGTGCTGGTGATGATTTTCATATCATCATTGAACTTTCTCCCGATCAAGGTTGGCATGGTTATTGGGAAAACCCTGGTGATGCGGGGCTTAAACTCGAAATGGACTGGGAAGTTCAGGAGGGCGTTGAAATTGGTGATTTACAGTTTACAACCCCCGAATTAATTCCATTTGAAGAAATTATCTCCTACGGATATGATGGCAAAGTTACTATAATAGCGGATGCGCATTATACAGGCATTACTAACTTAGAGCAGTTGCAAATATCAGGAAGAGCATTTTGGCTTTTATGCTCAGATGCCTTATGTGTGCCGCAGGAAGCAAAAATTGGTTTTTCTTTACCAATTGGTCAAACTATTATTAATAAAGATATAGCGAGCTTAGTTGAAACGGCTAAGGCGGACATGCCAATTCAAGTTGATTGGAACAGCAATTTTAGTACAGACGGTCAAAATTTTACTGTAATGGTTGAAATTCCCGAAGAGTACACAGTAATTGAAAGTGCTTATTTATTTCCTCATACAGAAGGAATGATGGAAAATACCTACTACCAAGACTTATCATTTATTAATGGTAAAATTATAGGCCGCTTTAAAAATGCTTATAATTATGAGGATAATCAAACATTTAAATTTCTTTTAAAATTTAAAACGGGCAGTAGTGAGGAGAAATCTTTTTTATTATCAGCTAAGAAAACTAATGAGCCTATTACCACATTTGGCGATGCATTGAAGTTGGAACAGACAGGTTCAATAATTGAATTTGAGTTTATTTCCGCCCTTTTATTTGCATTTATTGGAGGCCTTTTCCTCAATTTAATGCCATGTGTTTTCCCTATTTTAAGTCTTAAAGTTCTAAAGGTAGTTGAGTTATTAGGTAAAAATAAACGTGAAGCAAGAATAAGTGGTCTTATTTATTCTGCCGGAGTAATAGTTTCATTCGGTATTATTGGTCTTACAGTCAATATCCTATCCTTAGGATGGGGTTTTCACATGCAAATGCCTATCGTTAATTTTTCACTCGGTTTACTTATGGTATTAATTGGTCTTAATTTACTGGGTGTGTTTGATTTTGGAGGTCCATTGAGTGGCTTGGGTCAGGGGCTAGTTCGATTTGAGGGCGATAAACCTGAAAACCGCCGCGCAACATTTTTCACTGGTGTTTTAGCAGTTGTGGTTGCAACTCCATGCACAGCACCATTTATGGCCAGTGCTCTTGGTTATGCCTTTGTAAACGCTGGACTTAGTGGTTTTTTTATATTTATCGCTTTGGGTTTAGGCTTAGCATTTCCATATTTATTACTATGTTATATGCCAAGTCTAAGAAGTGTATTACCTAGGCCTGGTTTATGGATGGAAACTATGCGTAATATTTTAGGTTTCCCAATGCTAGCTACAGCCTTATGGCTTTTTTGGATACTCGGGAGCCAAGCAGGTGTTAATGCGATGGCAGTTGCTCTGATAGCAAGCTTATTTTTAACAATATCATTGTGGGCAAAACCAAAGCAAAGTCTGTATTGGAAAACTCTATCTGCTGCATGTTTATTAGCCGTGATTTATTCTGGATATTTTATATCAAACATTGAAGTTGAAAAAAAGTTAATATCAGTAGAAAGTGATAATTTTAATGCTATCCCATATAGCTCTGAGGATTTAAAAAAACTCATCGATAATAAAAAACCAGTATTCGTATATTTTACAGCTGATTGGTGCGTTACTTGTAAACTCAATGAACGGGTAACGCTTTCAAAACCATTAGTTCAAGAAGCATTTCGAGAAAGTGATGTAACGGTAATGGTTGGTGATTGGACTAATCAAAACCCAGATATCACAAAGACGATCCAGGGCTATGGCCGCATTGGGGTACCACTTTATTTATATTTTTCCTCTGGAAGCGATATACGTAATCCAGAGATTTTACCACAATTACTAACGCCTTCTCTGGTTATTAATATACTTTAAGTACCAAGTTCAGCGTTGATTTTTCTTATTTCATAAATTAATTCTTTTATATCATCTATTGTCGTATCAGGATTGATAATAACGCAACGTAACCACCGCGCATTTTTATAATCGGTAGTTGAAATATAAAAATTACCATCTTTTAATAGTTTTTTACGAATTTCTAACTGACGTTGATCATTTTTTCCAATACGAAAACAAAGAATGCAGGTTTCAGGTTTAACAGGACACTCAATATCATTTTGTACTTCAATATATTTTGCAGCTTCAATAGCAAGTTTTGTTCTACTACTTATATAATTAATAAGACCTTTTTCACCCATTGCAGCTATTGACATAAACATTTTTAATCCCAAGCCAGATTTTGTACACTCTACTGCACGCATCATCTGATCTGTACCAGGCTGTTCTTTATCATGTATTAAGTAGCTAGCCTCTTGCGTGAAAGCGTTATCTAGATGGCGATAGTCTTTTACTAATACTGCTGCTGATAAAACAGGGGTCCTAAACATTTTGTGAGCATCCCAAACAACGCTGTCTGCATTCTCAATGCCATTTACAAGATAACGGTATTCATCACATACGATTGCACCGGCACCATGGGCAGCATCAACATGAAACCAAATTTTATGTTCTTTACAGATGGCACCAATTTCGTCTAATGGATCATAAAGACCAGCAGCTGTGCCGCAGGCATTTCCGACGATGGCCATAATTTGTTTTCCATTTTTTTTGAGTTTTTTAATAAGTTTTGGTAATTTATTGGGTATTACACGACCATCTTCATCAGCAGGAATTGAAACGCAGTTTTTTTCACCAAGACCAAGAATACCGATAGTGCGTCGTAATGAATAATGGGATTGTTCTGGCACAAGAACGACTACATCACCGGTGTTTCCATCACGCCAGAAGTATGGAAACATAGCGCTTCTTGCAGCTACCATGGCGGTTAGGTTTGCCAGAGAGCCACCATTTGTCATTACCCCACCACCATATGACTTAAGTTGAGGTTTTTTAGGGGCTCCAGGCAAGGGCGTAGGGATCCATCCTATTTTTTTTAACATCCAGTTAATCATATGAATTTCTATGGCAGTTGCCCCTGGACCCATTTCATAAATTGCCATTGCGTTGTTGGTAAGACCATCAATGAAGGAACCCAGAGAACCCGTGGGGTGAGGCACACTAACTTGATGTGCCATATAACGATTATGATGCATTTTTGTCGTTGTTTTTAAATATTGATTTACAAAATTTTTTAATTTATCTCCAGTTAACCCACCACTTTCCAGCAACGGTTCAATATCAAGGTCATTTACAATGTCGAATATCGTGGGTTGATCGATAACCTTATGAGAACCATTTTTACTTTCATGGAGGTAGTTTGCGAGTGCATCAACAACATTCTTTGCATCACTTGTAAAATTTTTATTTATCATAACTTCTTTCTATATATTTTAAGTAATTCAAATAATATATTAATGCTGCAGACCAAAATACACCTTGCAATATGTTAGTTAAATATAAAATAATCTTTCTAACTACTTCTATATATAATAAAATATTTTAGCTATACTATAGAGAATTAAAGGCCATATTGTGAGTAACTTGTTACTAGAAATTTTGATTTTAGGCAGATAAAATTATAAGTAAATACTTTATCCGTCAATATAGGTTGTTTGAAAAATCTCCCCTACCACTTATGCTAGTAGCTCCTCAAAATGCTCGGGATAGTATTGTTACTAATATCCCTTTCCAACAACGTCTTGGTAAGCTTTCTGAATTCAGTCAGTTGGTGGCTCATATTATTAAATCAGCTATCTAATTGATGACACTATTAGCCTAGATGGCGGTGTGGAGATGTAACCACGGTAAAAATTATTAATTTTTGTGAAACCACTCTATGACTTCTTCGTGATTGCCGCGAAAAGCGATGCGTTGGTTGCGCTTATCTAATTGGTAAAGATACATAGGATCATAGTAATCGGCAGTGATAGCCTCTAACCAGGAGCGATGACTGGCAAAATTATCCTGATGTTGCCTTTTAATGGCTCCTTCCATAAGAGCTAGTATTTCTTTAGTGCGCTGGCCACCAAGACGTTTTTTAACACGTAACAGACTATCAATTAAATAATCAGCAAAGGCCTGCTCACCACTTTCTTGCTGGTAGGCCATGGTTTGATGGTAGCGTTCGATGACATATTCGTGCCAGAGTTTATCGATGCGCTCCTCAAAAGGTAAATCAATCACTACCATTGGACTTTCTGCCATGGCTACGTTTAGAGGTTGTGGAAGATGGCGGCCTCCAATATTGCGACCTTCATTTTCAATAATAATGCTGTGCTCTGGATATTTATGTTGAACCTGCATTAAATCTAAAATAATTTTGTTTTCAAAATCAATTTGAGCCGGCTGTTCACCCAAAGGCCTACCGAAGCTAGAACCCTTGTGATTGGCTGCACCTTCCAAATCGATACTGGTTTCCAAGGTTTTTATAATGTCAGTTTTTCCAGTACCTGTCATACCTGACAGCAAAATAAAGTTTTTTGTTTCGCAGCAGTCAATCAAAGACTGCAGCATAAAGGCTCTCAGTGATTTATAACCACCCTTTATACGCGGGCAAGTAATACCGGCATCAGCAAGCCATTGTTGGCTCAACCGAGAGCGCAGGCCACCTCGAGCGCAATAGAGGACGGCATTAGGGTGCTTGGTTAAAAATAATTTCCAGGCCTCTACTCTCTTGTTTTTTACTGTGCCTTTAACTCGTTCATGACCGAGAGCCAGAGCGGCTTTCGGCCCTTTTTTCTTATAACATATGCCGATTTCATGACGCTCATCGTCAAGGATAAGGGGTAAGTTTGTAGCATATGGGAGGCTACCGGTTATAAATTCAATGGGCGCACGAACGTCAATCATGGGGATATTAGCCAATAGCAAAGATTGATATTCAGC
>JABGYD010000046.1 GCA_018675425.1 Kordiimonadaceae bacterium | reverse complement strand
TTACTTCTTATTGATGTTCAAGAGGGAGTAGATGTATTGGAATATTGGGGTGGTCCAACAGGACGCCGCAATAACTTTGATGCAGAAAAGAATATGAAGTTACTTCTCAATAAATGGCGAAAAATGGATGGCAAAGTTGCCTATACTAAACACGACAGTCGTGAGGAAAACTCACCACTTAAGCTATCAATTCAAACAGGTAACATAAAAAAAGGGTTTGAGCCCACTATAGATGATATCGTTGTTGAAAAAGATGTGAATAGCGGGTTTATTGGAACATCCCTTGAAATTCAACTTCGCCGTGCGGGTATTGATCGTCTTGTAGTCATCGGTTTTTTTACTAATTTTTGCATTGAAACAACCGTAAGAATGTCTGGAAATATGGGTTTTGATACCTATCTAGTTCATGACTGCTGCGCCACAACAAACCGCATCGGTATAGACGGGACAGATTATGATCCAGAAATTGTACATAATCTATCTGTAGCAAATATGCATGGTGAATTTTGTACGGCCATCTCAACTCAAGATGCCCTGAGGTTATTAGATCAGGACTTAGATCATATGGACAGAGCCCAAGGTAATGAATAAAAAAAAAATCGAATTTGGTGTCTCAAGTATGGTGACACCGCTCGTTAGTTTGGCAATGCGTAAACCTGGTAATGAAATGCTTAATGCTGACATTAAAAAATGGCATTATGCCAATGAGTTAATTCCAACCAAGGTTATATCACAATACCAAAGCTTTGTTGATTTATTAGAAAAGTCCGGCGCTGAGATACTTTGGTTTAATGATAATGATGATGGTTTATCAGATTCTGTTTTTACCTATGACCCATCGTTAGTCACACCAAAAGGTGCTATTTTGATGAATCCGGGCAAAATATTACGAAAAAATGAAGTATCTCTTCATAAGTCATTTTATGATGCACACGATATTAGTATAATCGGTTCAATTATAGCACCGGGAAGTGCCGAAGCAGGTGATTTGTTCTGGCTTAATGATTGTACCCTTGCCGTTGGCCGCGGGTACCGAACTAATCAGGCAGGAATAGATCAATTAACAAAAATATTAAATAACCAAAAAATTAAAGTCGTGCAATTCGATCTTCCTGTTTATCACGGCAGAGCAGCGTGTTTACATTTGATGTCAGTAGTAAGCTTACTCGCCGAAAAAGTAGCGCTTGTTTATGCACCACTTATGCCTGTCGCCTTATATCAGCTGATGCAAAAAATGAAATTTACATTACTTGAGGCTCCAACCGATGAGTTTGAAAGTAGTGGTGGGTTGAACCTTAACGTGTTGGCAACAGCACCAATGAAGGTTATCGCAGTTGATGGCTTTCCTAAAACACATAAATTAATGCGCGATGCTGGTTGTGATTTAAAAGTTTTTGACGGTGATGAGATTTGCATACCTTGCGAGGGCGGCCCAACCTGTATGACACGTCCAATTTTAAGAAAATAGGAAAAAATATGTTTAAATATGCAATTACACGAATACCTTGTCCAGCAGTGGTTGACGGCCTAACGGGGTCAAATTTTGGCATACCCAATTATGAAAATGCTCTTATGCAGCATGCCGATTATGTTGAAGCACTAAAGGAATGTGGACTTGAGGTATTGGTTCTTGATGCTGAGAATGATTTTGCAGACAGTTGTTTTGTGGAGGATGTTGCACTTATGACACCGCATTGTGCCATTTTAACCAACCCCGGAGCACCTAGCCGGCGCGGAGAAGTAGAACACATAGAAGCATCCGTTCACAATTACTATGATAATGTAGAGCGAATTAATTCACCAGGTTTAACTGAGGCTGGAGATATTATGATGGTTGGAGACCATTATTACATTGGCCTTTCAGAAAGAACTAATCAGGCGGGCGCAGACCAGATGATAAAAATTCTTGAAAAATATGACATGTCAGGTTCAGTTGTCACTTTAATGGAAGTATTACATTTAAAAACTGGGCTTGGGTATCTTGAAAATAATAACCTTCTGGCATGCGGAGAATTTTTAACAAAACCTGAATTTCAAAAATTTAATATTATTGAAATTGATCAAACTGAAAGCTATTCAGCCAATAGTGTCTGGATCAATGGCACTGTGCTTGTGCCCAAGGGGTTCCCAGGTACAGTGGAAATTATTAAACAAGCGGGCTATAAAGTTAGAGAAGTTGATGTTTCAGAGTATCAAAAAATAGACGGAGGCTTAAGCTGCCTTTCACTGAGGTTTTGACTATTTTAAAATTTTAAAAATTAACATTAGTATTAAAAAAATTAACACTGAATAATGAAGAAATTTTAAGGTCCCCTCCTCTACTTATAAAAAACCTGGTTATCTAAAATAGACTTACTTCCTTTTTTAGCTAGAATGGGTTAATATATTTATTGTAAAAAAATAAGGAGTAGTTTTGATGAGTAAAGCAAGAGCACGCCAGCGTATGAAGAAGAGATTAGCACAGGGCCATCAAACTGGAAAAGGTGCCATCCCAGCTGCAGTAGCAGAGCAAAATTTTAATGCTGGAAAATTTAATAATCATTTAAACACCGACGGAAAAATCGGTGGAGGTAAGAACATCCCTAACTTAGCAGCCTCAAGCCGCGGAGCAGCCCGGTCTGGGTAAGAATTAGTGATAATACCTGCGAGAAACACATTATTGGTGTCCTCTCTCTATTTTAGACTAAAAATATTTTTGAACTTAGTAAGCAACAAACAGCAGAGAAAGAAATATAATGGGATCAGGATCAATGCGACCAAACAATGCAGATGAGAAGATGATAGCAGCTATTGAGCGCGGTGATCAAGGCGAGTTTAAAGATCGTAAACCAGTTAAAAGTAAAGATAAGAAGCTTATTAAGGTAAAAGAGGCCCGTGTAAAAAAAGCACGCGAAAAATCAGATAGATTAAAGGCCTTGAGATTAGCTGCTGAAAAGGAAGCCAAGTCGTAAAATTAGTGCTTTCGGAAACTATAGGCCCTCTTGCGCTAACTACACTTAAAATCAACAATCATATAAAATATAATTAAAGATGGCATATGTCACTTGTTCCGACGGCACCTTACTGAACAATACTGGACTTCGTTCCAAACCTTTTCCCATTTTTTTCGCCAATTAAACGGTCTACTACAAGTCTTACAGATTTTTGATGGTAGGTTCGATTTCTTATTCATTATGAAATATTATCATTTAAAAGTGAGCATAAAGTACTAAGTGAAAAATTTTGAGCAACCGTCTTAATCACTTACGTGTGTAAAACGGTTACTAGCGAAATGAATATTAAAAACGTGAGCTAGTTAGCTTAACGTCTGAATCTTTCCACTCTTCTTCATATTTCGCTAAATACTCTGCAGCTTCTGCTTCTTTCCCCTGTTTTGAAAGACTTTGGTATAAGCCGTAAAATGAATAGGCATTATTCGGATTGTGAGCCAGGTCCTGCCAGTAAACTACTTCAGCCTCTTTTGGTTTGCCCGCTTCCAGTAGTATAGCCCCTAAAATATGGCGCGTTGGAAAATTCCATGATGCAGGTTCCGTATATACATGACTATCTTCAAGACGTGTTGCAGTTCCCAAATGATATATTGCCGTCTCAAATTCACCTTCCATGGATGCCATCTGCCCAGATACAAGAGATGAAGCGATTTCAAGATTAAGAACATTTGTTAATGCCCCACCCTCACTATATCCAGGAATACCTTCTTCAAATTTAGTCACAATTTCCTGAAGCTTTTGTAATTCCTCTTTAGCAGCACTCATATTACCTGTGTTCATATAAGCCATGCTACGACCATAATGCCACATACCAGTTAAATACTGTGCCTTAATAAATGGTTTTTCCATTTCAAGTAATTCTTGCCATTTACCAAAACGAACCATTACAAAAATTGGCTGAACACGAAAGTTTTCGCCCGAACCCCATGAGCTTTTGCGCACACCCATTTCCAAAATAGACTTTGCTTTTAACGCCGCCTCGATAGCAAGCCCACTACGCCCCGTAAACATTGACGACCAAGAAAGGAAGTGAACATTGTGAGGATAATACATCAGAGGATAAATACCCTGAGCTTTACTTTGCATGATATAGTCTTCGTCGACAGCTACCGCATGAACATTCGTATCATAGGCGTCTTGATAACGCCCAAGGCGAATAAAGATATGGGACGGCATATGCACTAAATGTCCCGCGTTTGGCATAAGTGGAGCTAGTGCATCAGCACTCGCTTCAGCTAATTCTGGTCTTTTTGATTCTGCCACGTGGATTAAGTAATGATGAGCGGCTGCATGATCTGGGTTCTTGGTAATTATATCATTTAATTTGGCAATAATTTTTTCAGCATTACCTTTGGGTGTACCATCCTGGTTCCAGTAATCCCAAGGTTGGTTATTCATCGCAGAGGATACCCATAAAACAGCTGCATCAAGATCATCCGGATATTTATTCATCAATTCTTCCATTGCATGCATATAGGCAATGTCGAATTTATCGCGACCTTGATCGAAGTCATTTGTGTATCTTGTTGCGAGTGCCTCTATGTAATCACGTTCACGGTCTGAAACTTGTTCTTTGAGTGCAACTGCGCGTTGGATGGCATCGTAGGCTTGACCGTAGACATTAGCCATCATCGGTAAATTAAGGTTACGACCAAGTGTCAGCGCCCATCCCCAGTGTGCCATAGCATTTTCTGGATCAAGTCGTGCTGCTTCCTTAAATGACCGCATCGCCTCGGAATGATTGAAAGCGGTCACTAGCCTTAGACCTTGATCAAAGAAATATTGAGATTCAGTGCTGGAAGTAGTTACTTTAAAATGATTATCGCCAAGCCCGGTTAATTTAGGTGACATCGGACCCGTCGCCGTCTTCGGATCAATGTTTAATGCTGTTGGATCAAATATTTGCGCCCCTGCTGACATTGTAAATGAACTTATAATTGATAAGATTAAACCTAGTATTAACCCTTTAGACATTTGTACTCTCCAACACTATAATTATCATTAGTACTAAGTTAAAACATTTAGAGTGTTAGGTGTCAACTTCCAATGTAACATCAACAAACATTGAGTTAACTTAAATTAATAATGAACTTGGAATAACTCATTAAGTAAAAAATTCTGGAATTATGAGAGCCTGCTTTTGGCCATAAGCGGACATTTAGAATTTCACCATTTTATAGTTTTGAAATTTAGCCCTTAAGAAAGAAACTGAGACCATAAGTACATTGCTAAAACTATAAATATCGTAATTGGAACCGCAGTTCGAATCCAAAAATAGAAATGATTGTGCCATACCCGAGAAACGCGCCCAAAGACCTGTTGAAGAAATTCAAATTTTGTTAAAAAACGAGTAATAGCTAAAACCGCAAGCCCGCTTCCCAATATCTGCATTCCTGAACCAAAATACAAATCCACTTTAGCAATAAAATCTGCGTCATGTGCACTGGGAATGACCATAGGAGCTTCAATGAGGAAGAGTGCCAGAATAATTTTTTTTCTGCGGTTGGTTCCTTGCAATCTCTCACTAATACTGCCTACCACCGCTTCAACCGTCGCAACTGTTGACAAAAACGCAACAAGAAACAACGCAATTAGGAAAACGGAACCTATAAAATGTCCTCCCGGCAATGCAGCAAAAGCTTGCGGCATAGTATGAAAAAGCAACGTCGGCCCTTGTGACATGTTTAACCCAAAGAACAATACAGTAGGTACAATAAAAAGAGTAGCCATTAAAGCAGCCCCGCTATCAAAGAGTGCCGTACTTGCGGCCGTATTTATTATGTTTTCATCTTTGGCCATATAACTTCCGTAAATAACCATAATGGTACCACCCAACCCCAGAGAGAAAAATGCCTGCCCAAGTGCCGCAAATATCAAATCATTATTAACCCTAGACCAATCTGGTGTCAGAAATTCCAACATATAACCCGTGGCTCCTTCTAACATAAATGTTCGAACCACCAAATAAACTAAAACCATTGCAAATAATGGTACAATTACCTTACTAACCCTTTCGATCCCTCTAACTACGCCGAGATAAACTACGAATAAGGCGCCAATAAGTACAACAATTGCAAACATATATTGCAGCCATCCATTTGCAAAATTCGCCTCATACTCAGGAATGGACCTTGCGTCGAAACCAGATGATGCAGCAATTATTGAAGCAGACAAAAGATTGCCAAGGATTACTAGATAAGCGGAAGTTGAAATCAGAAAACACATTACCAATATCCAACCAATATAACGGCCAAAAATAGATCCCATTGCCGTTTCAAAAGCTTTTATTGATCCACTTCGAGTATTCCTGCCGAGCGTTAATTCCCCCGTCATTGCAGGTATGGCAATGAGCACAGTAAAGAGAACGTAAAACAATAAAAAAGTTCCACCGCCATTTGCACCCATCATATACGGAAAACGCCAAATATTACCAAGCCCGACAGCAGCACCAACCATAACTACAATGGTAACAAACTTTGAAGAGAATTTTTCCCTGTTCTGTTGCATGTGTTGCTAACCTTTTTATTTATTGCTTGAAAACGCTGCCTTTATACTTCAATAGTCTCTAGAGCTTGTGAGAAATCAGCAAGGATATCTTTTTCATCTTCACATCCAACTGAAACTCTTATGAGGCCATAATCTACTCTAGCGGCGGCTAAGGTATAAACGTCACCGAGACTGGTTGCTATATCAACCATTTCCAAAGCGTTCATGAAACGATGTAGATTGCCCGGCTCACCTTTTATATTGAAAGATAGCATTCCTCCGCATCCCTGTGGAAATTGCTTTTCTATTAATTCCGTCTGATTGCTTTCTGGCGTACCAGCATAACGCACCCAATCCACTTTATCATGATTTTTCAACATCTTAGCAAGTGCTAGTGCGTTCTTACTATGTTGACGCATCCGTAGTGGTAAAGTGCGAATACCGCGAAGAATTAACCAGGCATTAAATGGGCTAATACATTGACCGAATGATGACATCGTTGCGCGCGCTTCAGACATAAGTTTCTGAGAACCGCAAAGAACTCCCCCTACAGCATCACCATGTCCGCTAAGATATTTAGTAGCAGAATCCAGAATTAAATCGGCACCAAACTCAATAGGTTGCAACAAATAAGGCCCAAGGTAAGTATTATCCACGATAAAGGATAAATGATTGTCAGAAGCTATTTTTTTCAACCCGGTAAGGTCAACAACACACATTTGCGGATTTGTAATGGTTTCGGCAAACAAAGCTTTCGTATTTGGCTGAATAGCATCTCGAACCTTATCCAAATCTAGCATATCGACAAATGAAACTTCGATACCCATTGCAGGGCACTCATCAAGAAAAAAGCTTCTACTCACCACAAAGATTTTATCGGTCACAATTACATGATCACCTGCTTTAGCACAGAGCCGAATTGATGCGGCTACCGTAGCCATCCCCGAAGCCATTGCTAAACTGCTTTCGGTGCCCTGTAAAATAGCCATCTTTTCCTGCAAAACATCTATTGTTGGATTGCCTTCCCGGGTATAAAGGTTTGGGCAGTCAGGATTGCCGAAGTTAACAAACGCATCGGTTAACTCTTCTGATGTTTCAAATGAAAAAGTAGCCGTCTGATAAATTGGAGTATTGTGAGCCCCAGTTGCCGGATCGCGGTGTTCTCCCGCTCGAATAGCATTTGTATCAAAATTCCACTTTGAATTATTCTTCATGTCGATTTACTCCTGACATTACAATATTATATGATTAAAAGTATCAAAGTTTGAGCGGTCATCATTTCTCTTAAATATAAATATATAATCAACTAAAACACTAAAGCGCTTTAGGTGAATTTTCCACTATTATTATCATATAAAAAAGAAACTTTCATCAGCTGGTGAGAATGTTCAAAATAGAGATTGCTGAATGTCTGCTTTGGGTCGAGAGCAGACCTAACCCTCTCCAGTGCTATCTCAAAGAACTCCCGTCGTGGTCTGGTTTACAGGTGAGGGTTTCTACAAGAAGCCTACTCTACTAGTTTTTATTTACCGATTTTTTTGTAGGTTGATTTGTAGGTTGCTTAACAGCATTGAATAAAATATTAATTAAAATCAATAAGATATGATGGTTTAATGGCGGAGAGGAAGGGATTCGAACCCTCGAAGGCGTTACCACCTTACTCCCTTAGCAGGGGAGCGCTTTCGACCACTCAGCCACCTCTCCGAGGCCGTTTCTAGTGATGTTGTGGTCTATTGTCAAAGTATTTCTATGTAAAAGTAAAATTGAAAAAAAAAGCCAGAAAATATTATTCCCTGGCTTTAAATTCTTTTAGTATACTTAGTGGTCAGTCATCAAGTTTCGGCTTTAGCAATTGATTAACAACCTGAGGGTTTGCCTTACCTTGCGTTTTCTGCATAACTTGACCGACAAAGAAACCAAACAACTTACTTTTACCGCCTCGGTACTCTTCAACTTTGTCAACATTATTGGCAAGAATTTCATCAATCATGGCTTCAATCTCACCAGTATCAGAAACTTGCTTAAGACCCTTCTCTTCAACAATAATTTCTGGAGATTTTCCACTCTCAAGCATATTTTCAAAAACCTCTTTAGCTATCCGACCGGAAATAGTACCGTCAATTTGAAGACTAAGAAGTTCTGCCGCATGGGAGATTGAAACTGGACTGGAGGTAATTCCAATACCCAACTTATTAAGTGCCCCAAACAAATCACCTGTGACCCAGTTAGAAACAAGAGAGCCTAATTCGGAGGTCGGCTTTTCTGACTTCTCAACAGTAGCTGATAGAAGTGCTTCAAAATAATCTGCACTTTCTTTTTCCGCCACAAGCACGCCAGCATTGTAGGGCGTTATGTGAAGGTCAGAAATAAATCGTTTTTTCTTTGCATCAGAAAGTTCTGGCATATCTTTAGCCAAGTCATCAACAAATTGTTGAGAGAACTCTAACGGTAAAAGGTCAGGGTCAGGAAAATAACGGTAGTCATGAGCTTCTTCTTTAGAACGCATTGTACGCGTTGTTCCCGTAGCGACTTCAAACAACCGAGTTTCCTGATTGATTCTGCCTCCATCTTCTATAACGTCTATTTGACGACGAATTTCGCTTTCAACCACCTGCATCACATAACGGATGGAATTCACATTCTTAGTTTCTGTTCGTGTTCCCAACTCTTCGCCAGGCCGGCGCACAGAAACATTAACATCTGCCCGCATTGATCCCTGATCCATGTTTCCGTCGCATGTTCCAGCATAGCGTACCAATGAACGTATTTTTTTAAAATACTCAGCAGCCTCCTCTGGAGTACTCATTTCGGGCTTTGAAACAATCTCCATTAGTGCCACACCAGAACGATTTAAATCTACATAAGTCATAGTCGGATGCTGATCATGCATAGATTTTCCAGCATCCTGCTCAAGATGAAGGCGTTCCACACCAATATCCTTATTTGAGCCATCTTCAAGTTCAATATTAACGATGCCTTCACCGACGATTGGATCTTTAAACTGTGAAATTTGATAACCTTGAGGAAGATCAGCGTAAAAATAGTTTTTACGATCAAAAACACTACGCAAATTAATCTGACAACCCATGGCAAGGCCAGTACGCACAGCTTGGCGAACGCATTCTTGATTGATTACCGGGAGCATACCCGGTTGTGCCGAGCAAACAAAACTAACCTGGGTATTCGGTTCCGCACCAAATGCAGTAGCAGAACCTGAAAAAAGTTTTGATTCTGAAATAACTTGAGCATGTACTTCTAACCCGATTACCGCTTCCCAATTACCTGTGGCGCCTGGATAAAGTTTACTCATGATTTATCTCCCCACCATTTTTTTGGCTTTGCTTTAAATCCTGCAGCACATTCAAGAACATCCGCAACAGCAAGTAATTGTTCTTCGCCAAAGGCTTGTCCAATAAGTTGAAGACCTAACGGTAGGCCTTGGGAGTTAAGGCCAGCTGGAACAGATATACCTGGAAGCCCCGCTAAGGAAGCAGGAACCGTGAAAACATCATTTAAGTACATTGAAAGTGGATCAGATACCTTTTCACCTAAATTAAAGGCCGCACTTGGTGCAGTTGGCGTCAAAATAACGTCACACTTTTCATATGCTAATTTAAAATCATTCGCAATCAACGTTCGAACCCGTTGTGCTTTTAGATAATAGGCATCATAATATCCAGCAGATAAAACATACGTACCAATAAGTATACGTCGCTTTACTTCATCACCAAAACCAGCGGCGCGAGTTTTTTTATACATATCATCAAGACTGTCACCGTTTACCCGCAGACCATATTTAACACCGTCATACCTGGCTAGGTTAGATGAACATTCAGCAGGAGCAACAATGTAATAAGTTGGAAGCGCATATTTAGTGTGAGGAAGACTAATATCGATAATCTCTGCGCCCGCATCTTTGAGCCAATCAATACCCTGGCTCCAAAGCGTTTCAATACCATTAGGCATACCGTCAACACGGTACTCTCTTGGAATACCTACTTTAAGACCTCGAATATCGCCTGTTAGTGCCGCTTCATAATTTGGTACAGGAATATTTGTTGACGTACTATCTTTGGGATCATACCCGGCCATACTTTCCATCATAATAGCCGCATCGCGAACAGTTTTAGTAAGGGGTCCCGCTTGATCTAACGACGAAGCAAAGGCAATCATACCCCAACGCGAACAACGTCCATAAGTTGGCTTAAGGCCAACAAGACCAGTAAATGATGCAGGCTGGCGAATTGAGCCACCTGTATCTGTACCTGTTGCCGCAATGCTAGTATCTGCAGCCACAGCCGCCGCTGAACCGCCAGACGAACCGCCTGGTACAGTATTTTTATCTGATAAATCACCATTTTTTTTATCTGCACGCCAAGGATTTTTTACAGGACCGTAATGACTATTTTCGTTAGATGATCCCATTGCAAATTCATCTTGGTTTGTTTTACCCAGCATCACTGCACCGTCAGCCCAGAGGTTCGACGTGACCGTGCTTTCGTATTCCGGCTTAAAACCATCCAAAATATGGCTAGAAGACTGACTATGCACACCTTTAGTACAATATAGATCTTTAATTCCAATAGGAATACCAGTCATTCCATGAGCATTTCCCGCATTAATCATTTTATCAGCACCTACTGCCATATCCATTGCTTTGTCAGCAGTCACTTCTATATATGCATTAAGCTCACTGGCATCATCTATAGCACGGAGATGCGCTTCTGTTAGTTCAGCCGCACTAATATCCTTTTTATGCAAGGCATCACGTGCCGCAGATAAAGTAAGTTTTGTTAGATCTCTCATATTCAACATCCTACTCAATTACTTTTGGTACTGCAAAGAAGCCATGCTCAGCTAAAGGAGCGTTTTTAATTACCTCTTCACGATAACCACCATCAGTGATTTTATCTTCACGGAGTGGTAGATCAGCGGCTACAACACTAGTCATGGCCTCAATGCCGTCTGTGTTTACCTCCGAAAGCTGTTCAACCCAATCAAGAATATTATTAAGCTCGCCCATTGTGTTTTCCAATTCATTGTCGGAAACCTCTATACGGGCCAAATTTGCGATCTTCGCAACTGTTTCTTTATCAACTGACATTTTGGTTATGCTCTTCATTATAGTTATGCAGATTTATGAGCGGAAATCTACCACCACAGCCGTTCATTCGCAAGTACCAAGTGCTTTAAATACAGATGGTAATGTCCAAGTCATAAATCGGGATATTTTTTCATAATTATATCTAATTTAAAGGGTGAGCTTTGATTATACGATTGTATAAAACAACGTTTATAAACAATCACTTATTAGTTATATAAAGAAAAAAGGAACGTTACTAAAAGTAAAATCAATTTTTAATCGACAAGTATATCAATTGGATAACCACCAAACGATTTGGTATAATTAAGTACAACGTGACCACTTATATTTGCCGTACCCTTCATCTTATCTATGAGTGCGTCATTCAGAGCAAGATAGCTTTTCATGTCTGGGCACACAACGCGAAGAAAATAATCAAAATTACCGCTGACTGTATAGCATTCTGCAATCTCCGGAAACTCACTAACCGCTTTATTAAAAGTATCAAAGTTTTCATTGGTATGATCATGAAGACTTACAGTTAGGATAACGGTAACTGTCCGACATACTTTATCCAGGTCGAGGTGAGCCATGTAACTTTCAATATAATTTTCATCTTCAAGTCTACGTACCCTCTGCAAGCAACTACTAGGAGAAAGGTTAACTTTATTAGAAAGATCATGATTAGTTATTCTCGCATCAGTCTGAAGTATCGAAAGAATCTTCAGGTCTATCTGATCTATTGCCTTTTTCTTCATTATTTTAGCTCCAAAAAATTGATGCCTTAATCATCTAACATACTAGAAAGACGTATTAATAGTACAAAATTCACTATAATACAAGAAGACCGAATATTATTTGGTTATTAATATAAAATAAAAATTTCATTTTGACTTAATTGTGTGAAAATCCAATCTGTTAATAATTATCTAAATTTTAGAAGTATAGATTCTGAGGTTTTTATTTGAAAACAAAGGGTAAAATAATGAATAATCGTGTATCACTTATTGGAGTACCTAGTGACATCGGCGCAAGCGATCGTGGCGCATCTATGGGACCTGAAGCACTTCGTGTTGCTGGCCTAACAAAGATTTTAGAAAAACAAGGATGCATTGTAAAGGATATTGGTGATATTCGCGGGCCAAAAAATCCAGAACTCCCGCCTGTTGATGGATATCGTCACCTTCAGGAAAACGTTGTCTGGGCTCAAAATATTCATGATGCAATTTACGAGGAAATGGATCAAGGAAACTTTCCTATTATGATGGGCGGCGATCATGCTATGTCCATTGGTTCAGTCGCAGCTGTTGCTAACTACTGTGCAAAGATCAATAAACCGGTTTGTATGTTATGGATTGATGCCCATGCCGACTTTAATACCAACGAAACATCACCATCCGGTAATATACATGGTATGCCTGTCGCCGTTGCAACTGGATTAGGTCACCCTGATTTACTGTCTGTCGGGCATACAATTCCAATGATCCCGCCAAAAAATGTCTATCAGGTTGCAATACGCTCCGTAGATAAAAAAGAAAAGTTGTTAGTCATTAAAAGCGGAATAACTGTTTACGATATGCGGCATATCGACGAAATTGGCATTCGAAAAACCATGCAGGAAATTCTTCAAGAGGTTTCTGATAAAGGTGCCCACCTTCATGTAAGTTTTGATGTTGATAGTCTTGATCCACCTATTGCACCTGGCGTAGCCACAACAATTCCTGGTGGCCTCACTTATCGTGAAGCGCAACTTTGCATGGAAATGGTTCATGATAGTGGACTAATGGGGTCCCTTGACATCGCCGAAATTAATCCAGCCCTCGATATCAAGAATAGTACCGCAAAAATAGCGGTTGATCTAACTGCAAGTCTGTTTGGTAGGCAAATTTTTCCTAACCATAAGTTATGACAAGATTAAAAATTAGGAAAAGAAGTCCTTAATGCCCTTAAATCCATCCGATAAGCTAGGTAACCCAATCTAGGCCCATGTTTAAGTAACGCTCTTTGTCATCAGACCAGCCTTTGCGCACTTTAACAAAAATAAATAGGTGTACTTTACGGTCAAGAAGCTCCTCTAATTCCTCACGGGCTTGAGTACCTATTGCTTTCAAGCCTTTACCACCTTTGCCTATCACCATAGCTTTCTGGCTATCACGTTCAACGTAAATAATTTGCTCTATACGTACACTACCATCCTTCAAATCTCTCCACCGTTCAGTCTCTATGGTAGTCGCATAAGGTAGCTCGTCATGAAATCGTAGGAAAAACTTCTCGCGAGTTATTTCAGAGGCTAGTAATCGTTCAGTAATATCAGTCAGATGGTCCGCAGGATAAAGCCAAGGTCCTTTCGGTAAATTTAAAGCAATTTTATCTTGCAATCCTTCTAAACCATTACCAGTAGTGGCTGAAATCATCAGTGTTTCTTCAAATTCACCAAGTTCGTTCAACTCCAGAGTTTTCGCAAGTAGAGTATCACGTTTAACTAAATCTATTTTATTAAGCACTAATATGGCTTTTTTGCTACTTTCTTTGAGCCCTTCAGCTATAATTCTCGTGCTGTCTTCTATTTTTCGAGTAGCATCAACCATGAAAATAATAATATCAGCGTCATTAGCACCCTCCCATGCAGCTGCAACCATAGCTCTCTCAAGGCGTTTTTTAGCTTCAAAAATACCCGGAGTATCCACAAAAATCATTTGAGAGTCATCATGAACAGCAACTCCAACAAGCCGAGAGCGGGTTGTCTGCACTTTATGAGTGACGATGGCTATTTTACTACCAACAAGTGCATTGAGTAGCGTCGATTTTCCAGCATTAGGCGCACCTATAAGAGCAACAAATCCACAGCGGCCACCCTGATCTAACATTACCTCGGTCATTTTAAGTCTTTCAAATTAAAAAATTATTTTTTTCGTTTATTTATTAAGCGATCTAACATCAACGTTGCGGCTTTTTTCTCGGCCTCTCTTTTTGACTTGCCTTTAGCTTGCTCTGCACCCTCATCCGTGACCTGAACTTCTACTGTGAATATTGGATTATGATCCGACCCTGATCTGTCTATGGTTGTATATACAGGTATTGGTTGTCCCTTTGCCTGCACTAACTCTTGCAACTTTGTTTTAGCATCACGATCAGCCACCTTTACGTTATCTGATTGCTCTTTCCAGTGTCTACGGATAAATATTTCTGCCGGGACATAACCACCATCAAAATAAATAGCACCAATAACTGCTTCACAGGCATCAGAAAGAATACTTTCACGGTTACGCCCCCCCATATCCTCACTACTTTTAGCCATATAAAGAAAACGCCCAAGTCCGAGATTACTTCCAACAGCTGCACAAGCCTCACGGCGGACTAGGTTAGTATGGCGGCTGGCCAAACCACCCTCATCAATATCCGGATAAAGTTCGTACATCCAAGCTGAAATAGAAAGCCCAAGAACCCTGTCACCAACAAATTCCATTCTTTGATAATTTGGGCTTCCTTCCAGACTTGGATGGGTCAACGCTTCACGTAGCAAGCTACTATCCTTAAACTTATATCCAAGAATATCATAAAGTTTTGCGAATTCACCGCCTCGATTTATCAATTATTGAAATCCTAATTTTACTAATTAATCGTTGAAAAGAAACGTTCTCTGCGTTCAGCAGGGAACCACTTCCATATTTCCCAGAAAGCACTATTATTATCAAAAGAAAGTGTTATCCATTTTGCCTTACCAATTATATTTTCAGCCGGAATATAGCCAACACCTATATTACTAGGCCAACGACTGTCCTGTGAGTTATCTCTGTGGTCACCCATTGCAAAGTAATGGCCTTCTGGAACCAAAAACACATCACTATCATCTGCCTTGCTACCTCTCATATAATCAATATCGAGCGTAACATAGGATTTACCATTTGGCATCGTCTCTTCAATTCTACTAAAACTTTCCGCACGACCAAACACATTAATTCGTTGATAATCCTGTAGTTTTTTGGTGGGCACTTTCTCACCGTTGAGATAGAGCATTCCACCCTTCATTTGAACTTTATCTCCTGCAGTACCTATTATCCGTTTTATATAGTATGTATCAGGATCACGCGGCAGACGGAACACAACAACATCACCACGCTCAACATCGGATGCAAAAATTCGGCCTGGAATAATAGGCAAGCTCCAGGGGAGAGAATGCTTTGAAAATCCATAGCTGGACTTTGAGACCATTAAAAAGTCACCAACCATCAAATTTTTAAGCATTGATTCTGATGGAATAGAAAAAGGCTGTAAAACAAATGTTCTAAATACGATTGCAATAAGAAATGCGTAAAAAATTGTTTTAAAAAAATCGCCCCAACTTTCACCATCCTTAAGAAGTGTAGATGCGGCAAACTCTTTTGAGGTTTGTTTTTGTTTATTTTTTTTCATAAATCCTAATCACACATTATAATTTCAATTAAATACTATAGCTAATTCGGTCATTAGAAATAGCCTAAGGCCCTTGAAACCACAATCAACTATTAAATTTTTATTCGTCTTCACTTAGAACCGTCAATATAACAATGGCTTGGGCCATTGGATGCTCATCTGTAATGGTCAGATCAATTTGATAAACCATTCCATCAGGCGTCATCTCTTCCATTCGCCTTAGTGCACCCCCACTTAAGCATAAATATGGCTTGCCAAATTTATCATTCTCTACGTAAATATCTTTCCAGTGAACACCCTCTGCAATACCAGTTCCAAGCGCTTTTGCACAGGCTTCCTTCGCTGCAAAACGCTTGGCAAAATTTGCAGGGATATTTCCTTTAGTAATACAATACTTAATCTCGTTTTCTGTAAAAATTCGTTTCATAAATTTATTGTTAAACCGATCAATAGATTTTTTAATACGACGAATATCAACCAGATCATTACCAAGACCAACAATTCTCATAACTCCCTCCATTTATGATTTAAAGTTAGCCAAATCAATTAATTTCTCGCCCTTTATCCATTAAAATTCGCATGTCTAAAATTGTTCTTTCAAGACCAACAAATATAGATTCTCCGATTAAAAAGTGGCCAATATTAAATTCTGTAAATTCTGGTATTTTAGCGACAGCTATAACTGTTTCGTAGTTTAGCCCGTGCCCCGCATGTACTTCTAAATCAATATTGCCACAAAATTTTGCACCCGCACGAAGTCTTTCTAATTCAACTTCCCGACATGAACCTTTCGCATCTACATAAGATCCCGTATGAAGCTCTACTTTATCGGCACCGAGTTCCTTTGATGCTTTTATTTGCTCAACGTCTGGATCGATAAATAGACTAACACTTACCCCCGCAGAATTTAGTTTGGAAATATATTCATTTAAATAGTTAAAATTATTAACAACATCTAACCCACCCTCTGTGGTTAGCTCTTCTCTTTTTTCAGGAACAATACAAGATGACGCAGGTTTAAGTCGGGTTGCTATTTTCAGCATTTCTTCCGTTGCCGCCATCTCAAAGTTTAGGGGTATAGTTAATTCAGCCATTAATTTTTCTATATCGTGATCTTTAATATGTCGCCTATCTTCGCGAAGATGTGCCGTGATGCCATCAGCGCCAGCTTTTTGCGCAATAAGGGCCGCTTTAACTGGATCTGGATAAATACCACCCCGCGCATTCCTCACCGTTGCAACATGATCAATATTAACACCAAGACGTATTTTATTTGTAATCATTTATTAGCGCCCTTTAATTTTTTTTGTCTTTTTTTCAATCTATTAATTTTATATTGAGATACCAACCTAAATGTAATCCAGTAAAAAGTAGCCCAAATCAATCCACCAATTAAGACACCGCCGACTAACATTGGTAAAAACACCATTTCAAGAAAAGGTCCAAGAACTACTACTGGATGTCTAACTAGATCAACGACCGTAAATTGGCTAAATATTTCGCCCAAGCGGATGATTATATCATCCGCTGCCTCCCAACCAAGGATATTAATACCCAGATTATAACTTGAGGCCCAAATAAATGGAAACGTCCAAGGGTTTCCAATCGCTGTTCCCAGAGCAGAGGTAAAAATATTACCACGCACAATCCAAGTAATGAACGCGGCAATTATGAGGTGAAAACCTAAGAAAGGGGTAAAAGATATTGCCGCCCCACAAGCAAAACCAGCAGCAATTGCATAAGGTGTTCCATCAATACGTGAAATACGATGCCGCAGATAACTAGCAGCACGTTTCCAGCCTGTTCGAGGCCACAAGACCTCACGTATTTTTTCAAAAACTGATTGTTTTTGGCGACGTTTAAACAAGAATTTTCCTTAAAGTATATTCAATTATTTACTTAACTCACGACTGCCTGGCTTAATGATCTCCCTACCTTTCAAATGCTCCGGGAGGTTTTCTTCATTATAGGACGCAATTTCAAGCCCCATCAAGGATACTAAAGGCACACCAACATCAACTTTACCATTACTACGATCAATCAGACAGCTTGCAGCCACTACATTACCATCATATTTCTTAATTGTTTCAATACATTCCCTTGACGATAAGCCAGTTGTAACAATATCTTCTGCCATCAAAACATTTGCGCCTTGAGGAATCTCAAAACCGCGACGAAGGGCAAACTCACCATCCTCACGCTCTGTAAATATAGCGTCCACACCAAGTTGACGAGCCATTTCATAGCCTACAATCACGCCCCCCATAGCCGGAGAAACAACAAGATCTATCTTCAATTCAATTACAGCAGAAATTTTATCTGCGAGTGCCTTGCAAAGGCGTGATGCCCTAACCGGGTTCATAAGAACGCGGGCGCACTGCAGATACATTTCACTATGAAGCCCAGAAGACAATAAAAAATGACCTTCGAGCAATGCCTTTGCCTCCCTAAACTCATTTAATACTTCTTGCTTAATCATCATGATCCTTCTTTATTTTACGCGAAAGCTCGCTCTATAGAATTTACAAATTTACTGGCACGCAGCGCCGACATAACATCTGTCAAATGTTTAACATCTCTGACCTCAAGATCAAGCTCAATCCTAAAAATATCAACTGATCGTTCAGTAAATTTAATATTACTTACATTCCCATCATCCTGAGCAACTAGCGCAAGCACGGAAGCGAGCGATCCGGATACATGCTTGAGCATAATATCAACTCGCCCAATATAAATTTCTGTATTATCGTCATGAGCTTGCCAGGAAAGGTCAAGCCAGGCTTCTGGAGCGTCCGTATATACATCAAGGGCCTCACAACCAATAGTATGAACCATTATTCCCTTACCTTCAGAAACGATACCTACTATACGATCCCCAAGGATAGGATGACAACATTTAGATATATGGACAGGCCGCCCAGGTATTAACCCCTTTACCGGCAACTGATTATTACCACTCTTTTGAACACGCTTTTTAACTAACCCCCCACCCAAGGAGTGTTTATTTTCTTTAAGGTGAGGAAAAATGACCTCAATGACTTCTCTGTTGGAAATTTCACCACTTCCAACTTTTTCAAACACAATCCCCGCCCCGCCCTTCAAGTTCAACTTCTTTGCTGCAGCGGTAATCGCTTTTTTGGTATATTCTCTGCTTCTTTCTTCGAAGGAATGCCTGAGAATATCTTCCCCAAGCTTACGGTATTCGTTATTCTGTTGTTTTCGAGTATTACGTCGTATGGCTGCCTTCGCTTTACCCGTGACAACAAAATTAGTCCAACTTTGGTGAGGTTTCTGTGCTTTGGATGTTAAAATTTCCACCTGATCCCCATTCGAAAGGACCCTCTTAAGCTGCGCGGGTTCTCCATTTACTTTTCCTCCAACACAGTTATCACCGATAATCGTGTGGACTGCATAAGCAAAATCAACCACAGTAGCCCCCGCTGGTAGATTAATAAGTTCCCCTTTTGGAGTAAAGCAGAACACTTGATTTTGATACATGGCAATTTTAGTATTTTCTAGAAACTCCTCAGGATCTGCAGCATGTTCTAAAATTTCAAGAAGATCTCGTAACCACCTATAATGAACACCGTCTTTTTTAGATGCATGGTTTTTATAGCGCCAATGAGCAGCAACACCCTTTTCGGCGATAACATCCATCTCTGTTGATCTAATTTGCACTTCAATACGCTTCCGCTGAGGACCAATGACTACAGTATGTATGGACTGATAACCATTTGGCTTAGGCATAGAAATATAATCCTTAAGAAGTCCAGGCACCGCCTGCCAGTAATCATGAATAACACCTAGCGCCCTGTAACAATCTTCAGCCCCATCAACAATCACACGAAAAGCAAACAGATCAGCCTGATTTTCTAAGCTGACGTTTCTATATGTAATTTTTTTCCAAATTGAATAAGGTTGTTTCCGACGACCAACCACCTCAACCTCAAGATGGTTTTTTAAAAATATTTTTTCGAGTTCGTTAATAACCTCATCTCTAATATTTTCCGTATTATCATGCAGATAATCCAGCCTCTTCATGATAGATTCGTATGCCTCTGGATAAACATGAGGAAAAGATAAGCTCTCAAGTTCATTCATGAGTTCTTGCATCCCAATTCTCTCAGCAAGAGGAGCATAAATATCAAGCGTTTCCCTGGCTATACGTGACCTTTTTTCACTTTTTTGTATATGATGAAGCGTTCTCATGTTGTGAAGGCGGTCTGCAAGTTTGACTAATAAAACACGTATGTCGGTGGACATTGCAAGAAGCAGTTTTCTAAAATTTTCAGCCTGCTTTAAAGTTTCAGATGTATATTCTAATTCGGAAAGCTTTGTAACGCCATCAACCATCCTAGCTATATTGGTTCCAAATAATTCTTCTATCTGCTCATACGTTGCTACCGTATCCTCAATGGTATCATGAAGAAGAGCCGTTACAATAGTATCACAATCAAGTTGCATACCTGTTAGAATTCCCGCTACTTCAAGCGGATGAGAAAAATATGGGTCGCCGCTAGCGCGTTTCTGAGTCCCATGCGCCTTCATCGAAAAAACATAAGCCTGATTTAAAATCATTTCATCCATATCAGGATCATATGACTTTACCATTTCTACGAGTTCAAATTGACGTATCACGAGGTTAATTCCATATTAAATTTAAAAACTAAATTAAGTGTACAAAAAAAGACCTGCAGAGAACACCTCAAACAAGTCTTTTTTTAAAATTATTTTTAAAAGCTTTAATTTAGAAAAAATTATTCTACTGTTTTAGCCTCATCAGCTTCTGCTTTCGCAACGTCAGCCTTAACTTCGAGCGCTGCTTTTGCAAGATTATCTGCGGTCATGTCCTGATTATTATCTGTAAGTTTCTGTTCCGCAAGCAAAAGTGAAATATCATCATCCTCAGGTTCATCAACTTCGACATGTTTTTGAAGCCCATAAAATACTGCCTCTTGAAGATCCTTAGCAAGAATTGTTTCCTCTGCGATTTCACGTAAAGCCACAACTGGGTTTTTGTCTTTGTTACGATCAACCGTGATAGGGGCACCTGCAGAAATCTGACGCGCGCGTCGCGCGGCAAGTAATACAAGGTCAAAACGATTATCTACTTTGTCTTCACAATCTTCTACTGTAACGCGAGCCATGCTGCAGCTACTCCAATATATAAATAAAAAATTCTTATACAATTCTTAGTCTCACCTGTAAAGCTGATATATATTAATTTTAGGAACTTAAATTCATAAGAGTCTTACCATTCCAGACGACTTCAGTTCATCAAGCATTTTTTCAACCGTTTTATCTAACATCGGATGAAGCCAGTTCTTAGCTATATCGGCTAAGGGAACCAGTACAAAATCACGCTCGTGTAACCGCCCGTGAGGAATAACAGGACAATTAGGTGAAATTTCATCTGCTACACTCAGCCATTTTTCTCTGCTTGGGTGTACCTCATTATGATAAGATAATAAATCAAGGTCAATTATTCGAGCCTCCCATTTTTTGTGCCTGACCCGGCCAAGGTCATGCTCAATTTTATGTAATATTTTAAGCAGCTCAGTTGCGCTCAAACTAGCCTCAACTCGCACAACAGCGTTCACGTACCAAGGTTGATTAGATTTTGGTACTGGCTCAGTTTCATAGAAACAAGAACGATCACGCAAATAGATATCATGATCAGCAAGCATAATTATTGCTGCCTCTAATATTTCTGAGGAGGACACAAAATCATCCGTTGTCAAATTACTTCCTAGGCCAATTAAAATCATAGTAAATTTTTGCTCTGAGTTTTAGTAAAAAATATTATTTTCAGCATACTATTCTTTCAAACTAAAAAAAAGATTTTACGACAACGGTTTGATCATTTTGTAAATAGTTTATTTGAATCTAAAAATATACTATAAAGAACGATATTTTATTTAATTTAGGATTTATTATGCTCTTTCATCCCGACGAAAAATTAGCTATTTTTATTGATGGCTCAAACTTATTTTCCACTGTAAAAGCTCTTAATATTGATATTGATTATAGTAAATTGCGCCGCTACTTTGCTGACCGTAGCCGGCTTCTCCGAGTAAATTATTATACCGCCTTAGTTGATGACGCAGAAAATTCCCCACTTAGACCTCTAGTCGATTGGTTAGATTACAATGGCTATACAATGATTACTAAGCCGGCGAAAGAATTTATAGATGAGCACGGTGAAAGAAAAATTAAAGGTAACATGGACGTAGAGCTGGCCGTTGATATGATAGATATGGCAAAATATGTGGATCACATGGTGTTATTCTCTGGTGACGGTGATTTTAGAAGTCTAGTAGAGGCCCTGCAAAGAAAGGGGGTAAGAGTGTCTGTAATTAGCAGTACTAAAACTCGTCCATCGATGATCGCAGATGAACTTAGACGTCAGGCGGATAGTTTTGTTGAAATTTTAGATTTAACTAAGTATTTCACCAGTAATGGAGCCCCCAGTGAAATTAGAAGTTCTTAAACTATGAATATTTTGGATAGTATTAGACGTAACCATCTCGCACTGCCTGGGAATGCCCCACTTGGTTGTGCCCTTTGTCCGCGACTTGTTGAATTTAGAGAAATAAACCAAAAAAAATATCCTGACTTTTTTAATGGTCCAGTACCAGCTTTTGGTGCAGCTGATGCAAGACTGCTAATCATAGGTCTTGCCCCCGGGTTAAAGGGCGCTAACAGAACTGGTCGGCCATTTACAGGGGACCATGCTGGTGATCTGCTATATCCAACTTTACAAAAATTTGGGTTTGCAGAAGGTAAGTATGACGCAAATATTAATGACAGTATTACACTTAAAAAAACTATAATTACAAATGCGGTACGCTGCGTTCCGCCTCAAAACAAAACTATAGGTGCCGAAGAAAAAAACTGTCGACCTTTTTTGATTGAACAAATTGAAAAATTACCAACCATAAGTATTATCCTTGCTCTTGGCTTGGTTGCCCACAATGCTGTTTTAAGTACGTATAATGAAAAAAAAACAAACTATAAGTTTGCACACAATAAAATACATCAACTTTCTAATGGCCTAAGTCTAATCGACAGTTATCATTGCTCACGTTACAACACTAATACAAAACGCCTAACTACAAAAATGTTTGAAGACGTATTCAAAAATATCACGGACTATATAAAATAAAGTCTTGGCGTGTTAAAGTTAAATGTAGATTTTAATATGAAATAAAGGCCAAAATCATGAAAATACTTATTCTCGCATGCGTTTCTATCCTGACGCTGAATATCAGTGCAATTTCTCAAGATTGGGATAATATCAAAATTACACCAATCAAAGTACATGATAATCTCTATATGATGACTGGCGAAGGAGGAAATATTGGTGTTTCTATAGGTGAAGACGGCATATTTCTCATCGATGACCAATACGCACCACTTACAGAAAAAATTCTTGCCGCAATAGGCACACTTTCAAAAGATGCTATTAAATTTGCCTTCAACACCCATTATCATGGTGACCACACAGGAGGGAATGAAAACTTAGGTAAGCAAGGGGTTGATTTTGTAGCTCACGATAATGTTTATAAGCGCCTTAATGAGGGTGGTTCAGCTAAGGAAGCTCTACCCATAATAAGCTTTAATGATCAACTAACCTTTCACTTAAACGGCCTTCATATAAATACACGTCATTATAGAAATGCTCACACTGATGGTGACAGCATTGTTTACTTTAACGGTAAGAACACCATTCATATGGGGGATATTTTTTTTAATGGGTCTTATCCTTACGTCGACGTTGAGGGAGGGGGTTCCTGGAAAGGGTTAATAGTTGCAGTGCAATCAACACTTAATAATATTGACGACAACACTAAAGTCATTCCTGGCCATGGATCTTTAACTGATAAAGAAGGGCTTAAGATTTATTATAATGTACTTAAAGATATTGAAGGCATTCTGACCCCCCTCGCCCTAAGTGGATTATCATTAAATGACGTTAAAAAACTTAAACCTCTAGAGAAATATGATGGTGATTATGGAAAAGGCTTCATGGACCCAAATAGCTTTATAAGCATTGTCTATGAAGATATATACAGAAATATTAATCAATAAACCTCCAGGCCATTTTATACAAGAGTTTAAGGGCTGATGTTAATTATTGAGTGTCCGCTTTTAAAAGTCTTGCTTTTTGCCTATTCCAATCTTTTTCTTTATCGGAGGCACGCTTATCGTGCTGTTTTTTACCTTTTGCCAAACCAAGTAGAACTTTACATCGATTTTGATCGTTAAAATATAGTTTTAAAGTAACTATAGTCATTCCTTTACGTTGCACAGATGCCAACATTTTATTGATTTCTTTTCGATGTAATAGTAATTTTCGCACACGCCGTGCGTCGTGGTTAAAGCGGTTGGCTTGATCATATTCTTTAATATAGGCATTAATCAGGAACATTTCGCTGCCTTTTACTTCAGCGTAGCTATCGGTGATGTTACTTTCTCCTGCACGCAAAGACTTAACCTCAGAGCCAGTCAAAACCACACCTGACTCAAACTCTTCCTCAATCTGGTAATTATGACGCGCCTTTCTATTCTGGGCTATCACTTTATAGGAACTTTTTTTATCGTCACTTGCCATATTACATTCCAACTTTACTACTTACCCCCGCAAAATAGGGTTTAGGTTCATTCACTGCAAGCCTTTAAGCAAATATAATCAATCATAAATATAAATACTAAAAAGATTTTGAATGAGTAACAATATAATTAAGTGGTATAAGATTGTATGGCACATTAGATGAACTGACCACCTGAATTGGTAAGCCGTTATAAGCAGGAGTTTTAATTTGACTAAGAAAGTTATGCTAATAAATAATGGTTGCAGCATTTTTGCTGAAATTATTAATAATTTTAAAAAATAAATTATAAAAGTTATCGATTACGGCCACGGTTTCCCATTCCACCATTATTGCGCATAGCACGATTGTTGGACATACTGCCATTATTTCTATCACCGCCTCTATTTCTCGCACTACCTTTACTTCGGCCACGTTTATTACTTTTCATGCGATTATTTTTTTGGCTCATACTATCAAACCTTTTAGAACCGGCCACTGTATATTCCGTGGCAGAAATAGTGCCGTTACTGTCACTATCATAGCTATTAAAATTTCTTTGAATAGCCCGAGTAATGGCCCTAGATTTATCAGCCATTTCTTTAGCTTTAAACTCATCAAAAGAAATTCCGTTCGCATCTAAATCCATCGTTGCGAAGCGTTGATCATGCATAGCTGAAAATTCTGATTTTTCAACGGTACCATTTCCATTTGTATCGATTGATGCTGGCGGGGCACCACGTCCTTGAGACAAGACATTACTGCCGATTGATAGAGCTAATATACTTGCAATTAAATAAATTTTATTAGCCACTTTAATCTCCAAATTAAGTTAGGTTTTTAATTGTTTTGAATACATAATACGTTGCAATTTTAAAAACCCGGCACAAAATTATTTTATTGAAAACATTTTAATGAGAGATAACACAAACGCACCTAAACAGAAAAAACTCATAGTTAAGTATGCTCCTCCATCTGCGTATTCATATGTAACCCCCCCCAAATAGGTTGCAACACCCATACCAAGTCCCAAAGGTAAAGACGAATAAAGGCTTTGTGCAGTACCCGCCCGCGAAGGAGTAATCTTGCTACCCAAATAATGTATCGCAGCTAAATGACTGGCACCAAAAGTCAATGCATGCAGCAACTGAGCACCAAATAAAATAGGTAGGGAAAAAGTAAACGTAAATACTGCCCAGCGAATAGTACCAACAAAACCAATCACCGCAAATATTAAGAATACTGGATACTTACGAATTAAATTATCGCAGAACACAAAAAGTAATATCTCTGACAATACAGCCACAGCCCAAAGTAAACCTATAACATCCTCACCAATACCATTTTCTTGCCAATAAATGCTACCCATAGAATAAAACACCCCATGGCTCATCTGAAGCAGCCCAACGATAACAAGGAACCAGACAAAATCTTTATTTTTCAATAAATAACCAATTGGGGAGCCCAAACTATCTTTATTATTTCGTCTTTTATTTCCTCGCGGAAGAGCAACTGTCGTAATAATCATAATCAGCATACTCCCATAGATAGCCAGCATTACATTATCAATGGAATATTCCTTAAGCAAAAAACCTAATATGACTGAAGCACCTATAAAAGCAATTGACCCAAAAGATCTGATGCGCCCATAATTAAGGTCTTGCCGCCTCACCTGGCTTATGGTTATTGTCTCAAGAAGCGGTGTTATCGCGGGAACAAATAGGTTAACAGCCCCAGTAATAAAAAACAGTTGCCAAAACCCTGTACCGAAAAAATAAAAAGTGGAAAATACTGTTCCAAAAACCACTGCTATCATTAGTGGACGCCAATATTCATCTCTGCGGTCTGCCGCCTGACTAATTAAGGGGACAATAAGAACTTTCATGATATAAGGAAGAGCTATAATGATCCCTATTTCACTTGGAGAAAGGCCCTTACTTTTTAACCACATCCCCCAAAATGGGGTCATTATTCCTAAATAAAAATATAGAGAGGTATAATTCGCCGATAACCTTAAAAATAGATTGTTGCTATTTTTCATATAAAATATTATCTAGTGCGGCTTGCGTAGCGCTTAAAACTCTTTTAATTTCAGTGTAAGAAACCCCTGCACGAGCCATAGAAGCCTGTTCTTTTTGGGCAGTGTCTTCTTTTATAGGTCTATTTCTATACGGACCGAATCTTCTTCTTCTTGCATATTTGATACAACTTTTGAAATTTATATTAGGGGTAGCTATTACTGTCTGTGCAATTAAATCATTTATGATATTTACGCATACACCTTTCGCCCTAAGCTTATTTCTAATTATAGGAAGAGAATTTCCTGCGTTAAAAAATACCCTTATTCTTGCTTCGGCATAAAGTTTATCATTTACAAGCCCGTGTTTAATACAATTCTCAACAATTTCCTTAATCCATTGAGATATATGTTCTATTTCTATACCATCCCCTTTTTCCTTTATATCATCTCTTTCTTCTCGCGAGATAATACGATCTGCTTTTCGTTTTAAAATAAAAACTAAATTCGCTTCTGTAGTTGCATATCTTTCTAGGTATCGATAGGCTGCCCGCTGGAGATAACCTTGTGTCAGATTTGTTTTGCGTCTGAATTTTTTCATGAAGTGAGATTAACTAATTTAAATGGCTGAGAATAGACCTTTATCACATTATTTATATTTATTATTCCTCTCCGGGGTTTGGGGTATGTCATTTTTATTCCTAAAAATGATAGCACCTACCATACCGCCCATTACAATAGCTGCGGCCAGAATTACAATTGGAGCGATAGTTATAGCAATATATGTACTTTCTAAAGGTGAAAAACTTCCTTCTCACAAATCTATTTGGTTAAAAGGATCTGTTATTGGTCTTATTGGGGTCGGCGCCCCATTTGTCTTGATAAGTTGGGCAATGTTATACATAAATTCAGGAACTGGGGCGATTTGCATGTCTGTAATTCCATTGATGGTTTTTATTATGGCGCATTTCAACGATGAAAAAATGAGTTTACTTGGATTTTGTGGCATCATTAGCGGTATTTGTGGTGTCTTAGTGCTTTTCTACGATTCTCTAAATATTGCTCAAGACAACGACAACATGGCAATTCTGGCGCTAATAGCTATGATGGCCGCATCATTTGGCTATGCATTTTCAAATATTCTTATTAGACGTCATGTTAAGACAGAACCTATCCATACTTCATTTGTTATGTTAGCGACGGCATCAGCAGCACTTTGGCCACTGGCATTCATATTCGAACAACCATTAGCAATAGAATACAACAACTTCGAAATAATATCACTGCTGTATCTTGGAATATTGCCAACAGGAATCACCACCATGGTTTTAGTAGTGTTTACTCAAAAGGCTGGCTCAATATTTGTATCCTACAACACATACCTTATTCCAATATTTGGTGTTTTTGCAGGCTATTTTTTTCTAGATGAAGTATTAAAGGGAACAACATTTCTTTCAATATTATTTATTGCTGGAGGAATATACATATCACAAATTAAGACGAGCAAATTAATTAAATAAGTAAACTTTTTATGACTAGATCAAGACTTTTCTTGACTGTGAAAAATGAATTTAAACTATAAAATTTGTGTTAATAAATAAAAATATTACTTGCGATTATATGTTACAGCATGTATCGAGGATTAATAAAATATTGGTTTAATATGACAACTTGGTTATTTTTAACTTAAAACTTTTTGTTAACGGGAATAGGCTTTCATAACTAAATGACTTTTTCCATAACTTTAATTGAAACAGCTTAAGTGACATAAACAATATATGATTAAACCTACTCCAACATACGACACAGCCCTTGCCAGGAGAAATGCTGACTTTAAGACGCTGCCCGAAGCGTTAGATTACGCGGCGAAAGGTAAAAGGGGTCTTAATTTCTATTCGCCTCGTGGTGAACTAGAAAACAGCATTACCTTTGCCCAGATCCGTAAACGGTCTAATGAAATTGGTCGTAGACTTGTTCACTTTGGTATTAAAAAAAAATCTCGAGTTGCGCTGATAGCAGAAACTAACGAAGACTTTGTTTGTTATTTTCTTGGTTGCCAATACGCTGGACTATTACCTGTTCCGCTTCCACTGCCAACTTCTTTTGGTGGCCGTGACGGTTATACAGAACAATTACATCAGCAAATGAAAAGTTGCGGCGCCAGCCTTGCCCTTTCTGCAGCATACATGTTGCCACTTCTCGATGAGGCAACAAGTGGCCTAGACATGCTTTTTGTTGGAACTCCTGATGCATTTGAAGATCAATCAAGTGAACAAGATCTGAAAAATGTAAAATTACCTGAAGTTAAACAAGATGACCTGGCTTACCTCCAATACTCATCAGGCAGCACTCGTTTTCCTCATGGCGTTGCCATAACCCATAAGTCATTGATGTCGAACAGCTACGGCATAGGTAAAATAGGTATGGACGTTTGTGATGATGACAGAGCAGTATCATGGTTACCATTTTATCATGATATGGGCCTTGTAGGTATGCTAATTACACCTATTACCTTTCAGGTATCAATTGATTATCTTGCAACTGAAGCATTTGCAAGGCGTCCAATGCAATTGCTCAAACTAATTTCAAAGAATAAGGGCACATTATGTTCTGGTCCAACTTTTGCTTATGAAATTTGTGCGCGCCGTGCTAACTCGACTGATCTTGAAGGTATAGACCTATCAAGCTGGCGAGTGGCTGGTATTGGAGCTGACATGATCCGGCCTAACGTGCTTGAAGCATTTGCAGAAACTTTT
>JABGYD010000076.1 GCA_018675425.1 Kordiimonadaceae bacterium | reverse complement strand
ACACCTCCAGCTGATTTTTAAAGGTAAAAGCTAAGTCTATCAAATTTTTAACTAATTTATATTAAGTATAGTAACCACTTGAAAGAAAGTGTTTCAGATATAATTTAGAGATTTTAGATAATGGTAATTTTGGTTCACTTTGCCCTAACGTCGCTGACATCGGCAGAGCCTTTATCGCGGTTATGAGCCATGTCATCTGTAAGGCGCATGAGCATTTCACTGCCAGTTTTTTCAAAAAAGAATGGAAAAAACGCATGAACTAAGCACACAAAGAGAGCTATCGCTATTGTACTACAAAATGTTAATGCTGAAAAAAGGTGTCCGAAATAGGTTTCTCCAACTGAAGCAGGATGTTCTGTAAATGAAATACGCATTGTTATGTTCCCTAGTAGTTATTTGATTAACTAACCTCAAAATAGCACAGTGCGGATAGAAGTTTTTTGCTTAATTTAAGAAATAAATATATTTATTAGTAAACTATTCTAAAAATATTATAAATGAATACCTAAAAATCTAATATATTAGTTAATAGTGTAGTAAATATCTTTTTAAGCGTAATTTAATGGAATTTTGGTTGTACTTTTTAGCTCTTCCATGACAAAGCTAGAACTCACGTCGTAAAGGTTGTCAATATTCGAAATAATATCTTTGTATACCCTGTCATATTCAGCCATATCAGGAACGAGTATTTTTAACGAATAGTCGGTATCTCCACTAAGACGAAGGATCTCTACTACTTCAGGAATATGAATAAGAGAGTTTTTAAAATTATCTAACCAATCCTTAGAATGTTGAGTTGTTTTTATATTTACTATCACGCTTAGGCCTAGATTAACTTTCTTCTTATTTACAAGTGCTACCCGCTTTTCAATATAGCCCTTTTCTTCAAGAATTTGTATACGCCGCCAGCAAGGTGTAGTTGATAGACCAACCTTCTCGGAAAGTGCAGCTGTTGAGATGGTTGCATCTTCCTGAAGTAGTTTTAAAATTTTTTTATCAAAATGATCCATAAGGCCAAATTCCTTTAATCTTAGAATATTATTCTATTCTTAGTCTATTAATCGTAATCATATCCCGTTTGCCTAAATCTTAAAAGATCACACCAGGATTTAATATATTATTAGGATCCATTGTTTTTTTAAGTGATTTCATTAGATCAATTTCGATTTGTGATCGGCTGTGTGAGAGCCATGCTTTTTTCTCGTTACCTATGCCGTGTTCTGCGGAAACGCTACCACCAAGCTCTTTTAGCGGTCCATAAACAATTTCGTTCGATTTTTCGTGTAAGCTTTCATCTCCAGTTCTAGGACAGATCATCAAATGAAGGTTACCATCAGCTATATGACCTATGACATAGCTGTCACCCTTTGGCCACTTTGCCATTACATTATCCTCCACCTCCTGAATATAACTTTCCATATGTTTTATTGGTAGGCTAACGTCATATAAAAACATTGGATTATTTTCCATTATTGGCTCAAAATTCTCGCGAACCGTCCACACTGAATTTCGTTCAGATTCCGATTTAGGGATAATTGCGTCTAGAATAATATTTTCTTCTAGTGCTTTTTCAAGGGCTTCCATAAAAACAATTTCATCTGATTGAGGGTGTGACCCTGTACATTCGACAATAACATAATAAGGATAATTACGAGTTAGTGGAGCACTGTGCCAACCTTCTTTTGTTACTGCATCATAGTACGAGCCCCACATTACTTCATAGGCACTTAGCCGTGGGCCAGCAGCATGTCTCATGTGCTTGAGAAAACTTGTAACTTTTGAAAAACTATCCATTGCTACCAGTGCGGTTGCGCAACTTTTTGGGGCCATTTCAAGCTTAACTGTAATTCTTGTAATAATGCCAAGCGTCCCCTCTGAGCCAATAAAAAGTTGTTTAAGGTCATAGCCGGCATTATTCTTAATCATTTTATTCATAGATGAAACAATGGTACCGTCTGCCATTACCGCTTCAAGCCCTAGAATATGATTTCGCATCATACCATATCGTATAACATTTATACCGCCAGCGTTGGTCGCGGCATTACCGCCCACAGTGCAACTTCCTCGTGCACCTAGATCTAAGGGAAAATAAAACCCTTTTTCTGTAACTGTTTTTTGAATGTTTTCAAGTATGGCACCTGCCTGCATGGTAATGGTGCCACTTATTTCATCAATTTCCTCAATATCTGTCATTCGCTCGAGAGAAATTACGATATGTTCAGCTGTTGTGTCGGCTGCTTTAGCACATCCAGTTAGACCGCCATGGGTTACAACAATTTGTTGGGCAATATTACAACGTTTTATTATTTCCGATAATTCTTCAACACTGGAAGGTCTAATAATTGCTTTTGCTGCGATTGGAGTAGGGTCCCAGTAACTGCTAGCACGGTTGGTGATAGCTGTTCCAGTTAGGACGATCCTTGCACCATATTCAGATAATAGTTTGTTAACAAAATTACTCATAAAATTCTCTGTTATTATTTATTTAATACTGTAAATATTATACGAGCCTTAGCAATTTGTCGCTTCAAAAAACACGATCGATGAAATAACTTCACAGCTTGACTTAATCAAATGTTGACCACTTAATTTCCTCTTCAATCCAGTTAAACTGATTAAAAAGCTTTGGAAATGCATGATCCTTTAGAATTTTTTGTGCTGTTCCGGCTATTGTTTTTGGTAAGTTACCAAATTCATGGCCCCTGGTAACTAGAGAAATTTCTCTTCTAAATTTTCCAGTTTTTAATGGTACAACATGCAAGCGTTCAAGCAAATGGATTTCCTGAAGAAGGCAAAGAGGTGTTGTCATACACCAGCCCATGCCATTGGCCACAGCCTTTAACTGGCCCGTAACTGTGTCAAACCTTAATGATGAGGGGAGGTCTAGTCCCATTCGCTTAACTTGACCTTCAATTCGCTGACCCATTGAAGAGCGGGTCGTATAGCGTATAAAAGGAAATTTTTTTAGTTCGTCAAAATTATTCGTTTGTCCACTATAGTCCTGCGGACACACAATCAAGAAAGGTTCGGAAAAAATATCGTAATGTTCCATGCCGGGCACATCGTCAAGATCGCGACTTGCAGTCACTAATATATCCACCTCATGATTTAAAAGCTCCTTATGTTGGCTTGGTGAATTACCCGACCAAATTTGACAATTCTCTAACTGATCACTTAAATCACGTGTGATCAAGTGCCCTATGGTATTGGCAAAACTCTCGAACATAGCAATAGTTACATTAGAAAATGATTTTAGTTCTTTTGAACGTACCTCATTGAATGTGTTTTTAGCCGCAGTTAAAAGAGTATTGCCGTGCAGGTAAAGACGGTCTCCGGCTGATGTTAATGATATTGGTCTTATATTTCGATTAAAGAGCTGCATATCGGTTGATTTTTCAAGCGAAGCTATAGCTTGGCTCACAGCGGATTGGCTGATGCCAAGGCTCGATGCAGCTGGTGTCATTCCCCCTAAATCAACAACGAGTACAAATATTTGAATTGCTCGTATATCAAACCCTGCTGGTAACACGCGAATTCCCTATATTTTAAAGTAACCTTATTGAATAATTTCCTATTATGAAAGAGCATATCCATATTCTTTAGCAGAATCAATTACCCACGCGTAAAAGCTATCAAAGAAACTTCTGTAACTAAAAATTAGATAATTATTAGGCTCTAATTTCAATAATATAATTCCAATTGAATGGATGCTACTTTGTAATACTCCTAATTCCGGAAAGTTGTCCTCACTGAGATTAATTGCGATGCCTTTATTAAGAAGGTTTGTACTACTTTTTCCCTGAATTCGAAGTCCTCGTCTTGAATGAGACACATCAATTATAGCTGCAATTTCTGGCAATATTATTTTTGTAATTTCAGGGCAGAGGTTCTCACGAAAAGAAAATAGCATAATGTGGCCGGGTGAAAGCGTTGCACAATATATATTGTCTTGAAAAATAAACTCACCTACCTTTGGGAGCTGTGATAAGCTTAAATACTTTTCTAGTATTTTATTCATAATTTCTGAGCTATCTGGCCATGATTTAATCAAAACCATAGAATTAAAATGGGGTTCATTTATTAAAATCTTATCAGACATATAGTCTCTTTCCTTCTTTGTCGTAAAAGTGTGGATCAACAACGAGGGCGCTACTTTTCTCATTTTTCAAGGGGAATACGGCGGTTACTGTATTACCTATTTTAGTGTTGCCGTCTTGAATAAGTGCAAGTGCAATATATTTATTAAGTGCCGGACTATATGTTGTTGAGGTCAAATGACCAATATTTTTTGATCCTTCTAAAACGAGTGATCCCGCCTTTAATGGTTGATAATCGTGGGAAATAAGCCCGACCATTGTTTTGCGCATCTTATCAGTAAGTCCAATACGCTCTTTTAATACCGAGCCAACATATCGTTTTTTAGACGATGCCATTTTACCAAGTCCAACATCCGACATAGTAGTGCGTCCATCCAGTTCTGGGCCACTAATGTGTCCTTTTTCAATACGCAGTGTCCCGAGAGCTTCTGTACCGTAGGGTGTAATATTAAAGTCGGCACCAGCTTGGATAATATTTTTCCATATTGTTATTCCATGATGGGTTGCTGTAAATACTTCGTAAGCGCGTTCTCCAGAAAATGAAAGTCGCGAAACCTTTACGGGGATAGCATTAATTGTGCCGTCGGTTACTCCCATAAATGGTAACCCTTCCTCAGAAAAATCGATATCTTTGATTACTTTTTCTAATGTATTTCTACTATTTGGTCCAGCAACGGCCATACCTGCCCATTGATCAGAAATCGAGCTTACATGCACTTTGAGTTTTGGCCAGATGAGAGTAAGCAGACGCTCCATTTCTGAAAGAACATTTGCTGCATTGGCAGTTGTTGTGGTCATTAGAAACTGTGTTTCTGAAAGTCTCCATGAAGTACCATCATCAAACATACAACCATCTTCACGTAACATAACACCGTAACGTGCTTTTCCAATAGGGACTTTGAGAAAAGCGTTTGCATATATTCTATTTAAAAATTCTGCGGCATCTGGTCCCTGAACATCGATTTTCCCGAGACTGGTGACGTCAACAATACCAACTGAATTTCTAACGGCCGTAGCTTCGCGGATATAAGCATCTGTTATAGTTTCACCATTTTTTTTATAAACTTGTGGCCGGTACCAAATGCCTGCTTCAATCATATCAGCACCATGCGCCAAATGCCAATCATGCATTGGTGTGCGTCTTATAACTCTGTAATTATTTCCAACACTGCGCCCTGCTAAGGTGCCAAGGGCCACAGGTTTGTAGGGTGCGCGAAACCGTGTTGTTCCCGCTTCTGGTATAGTTACGCCACGCAGTTCAGCCATAATTGCCAAGGCATTCATATTGGATGTTTTTCCCTGATCAGCAGCCATCCCAAGTGTCGTATAACGTTTTAAATGCTCAACGGACCTAAAACCTTCGGTATAAGCAATCTTTAAATCAGTAACGGAAACATCATGTTGAAAATCAATAAACTTTTTTGCTGAATTATTCGATGATGGTATATCCGTTAAGGCAAAAGGTATTGCCTTTTTATTACCGTTCTTGATTTTATTATCGATAAAAATTTCTTCAAGTGTAAAATTACCTACTACTGCGCCACATGCTTCCCATTTTCTTGTGGGTGGTCCAGGAATAAAAGACTGTATTTCATTATCAAAAACTGCGGGTGTTCCAGTTTGACTGCATAAATTAATTGTTGGTGTATACCCGCCGGAAATAAGAAGCGTATCAATTTTTATTTTTTTTTCTTTTCCTATTGTTTTTGTTGGCATGTCGTATGGTGCTATTTTGATCACCGATAATGCTTTGCCGCCACGGGCCGATGTGACCACATTCCCCGTAATATACTTAATGTTATTATCTGTAATAAGAGTTTGATCAACTTTTTTTCTAACGTCAATTACTGTGGTTACATTAACACCAAGGTTTCGTAACTGATGTGCGGTATTGTACCCATCATCATTATTAGTGAATATTGCTACATTGTCACCGACACAAACCCCATAACGGTTAGCATACCTAAGGGCCGCATTGGCCAGCATAACACCAGGTGTATCATTGCCAGCAAAAACAATAGGTCGCTCTAGACTTCCTGTTGCGATAATGACGTGTTTAGCGAATATTTTTAAGTGACGTTGTCTTGGTTCATTTTTCCTCGGCTGTTCTTTGTGATCCGCAACCCGTTCTACAGCACCTAATGTATTATCATCAAAATATCCATAAACAGTAGTTCGTGTCATCATGGTTACATTATCATATTCTGATAATACTTTTAAGGTATCTTCTATCCATGAAGAAGAATTTTTGCCGTCAATAGTCCCCTGTTCTTCGTACAGTGAGCCACCAAAGTGTTTGTTTTCATCTACCAATGTAATCGTTTCACCATTTGATGCTGCTTGGAGAGCTGCTGAGAGGCCAGCAGGTCCGCCACCAATAATTAATACGTCCGAGAATATATTTGATTTTTCATACCGGTCCGGATCAGCCTCAAGTCCCGCCTTACCCATTCCGGCAGCGCGACGGATAAAATGTTCACAAAAATGCCAAAATTTTTGTCCAGTACCCATAAATGTTTTATAATAAAAACCTGCTACAAGTAATGGTGAAAAAACTTGATTTATAGACATAATATCAAAAGAAAGACTTGGCCAAGCATTTTGGCTATAAGCATCAAGGCCATCATATAATTCAATGGTCGTAGCAGGACTATTTGGTTCTAACCGTCCATCACTTCGAACACTTACGAGTGCATTAGGCTCTTCTGGTCCAGCAGAAAAAATACCACGTGGGCGATGGTATTTGAAGGACCTTGCTAGAATTATTTTACCATTAGCTATCATTGCTGATGCTAGAGTGTCGCCCAGGAAACCATGATATTCCTTGCCATCAAAAGTAAATTTAATTGGTTTATCATAATTGATAAACTGTCCGTGATGTTTTAGACGAGAACCACTCATTTTTTAGCCTCAATTTTCCATGGCCCTGCAAGAATGACATTTGATATCTTGTGACTTACTGTATCTCTTATTACGTTTAAAAAAGCACGGCACCCAGACGTATGCTGCCAATATTCAGAATGCTTTCCGCGCGGATTGCACCTCATAAATACATAATCATTCCATTTATCCTTATCGTTGTCTTCATGGTCAGGTCGAATAACTTTAGCGTCGCCGACATATGTATATTCGCTGGCTTCTCTTGGTCCGCAGTGGGGGCACTTTATGATCATATTTTTATCCTATTGATGGGCTGGGTACGGACCAGCACCCCCCTCATCAAGTTCACGACCATTATAAAATCGGTCGAGTGTGAAGGCAGCATTAAGGTTGTGAGGTTCATCCTTTGCAATTGTATATGCAAAACACCATCCTGCGGCTGGTGTTGCTTTAAAACCACCATAACACCACCCTGCATTCAAATATAAGCCGGGAAGCGGTCCCTTGCAGATGATAGGGCTGCCGTCCATAGACATATCCATGATACCGCCCCAATTTCGTAGTAGTTTTAATCTTGACAGATTAGGGAACATAGTGACAGCCGCTGCCGCAACATGTTCAAATATTGGTAAATTTCCGCGCTGTGCATATGAATTATAACCATCAAGATCACCACCAAATACAAGTCCACCTTTATCGGATTGGGAAATATAGAGATGCCCCGCACCCCAGGTCACCACTGTATTAATTAGCGGCTTCAGAGGTTCTGTTACGAACGCCTGTAAAACGTGTGCTTCAATTGGCATCTTATTAACACCCGCAAGCTTCATGACGGGTGATGTGTTGCCCGCGACAGAAATTCCAACTTTCGGTGCCGATATTTCGCCGCGTGTTGTTTTGACCCCTGTGACCCTGTCACCGTCCTTAATAAAACCAATAACCTCGCAGTTTTCAATAATATCAACACCATAATTATCGGCACCACGCGCATATCCCCAAGCGACAGCATCATGACGAGCGGTTCCTGCTCGTGGTTGACATAAACCACCGACAATAGGAAACCGTGTATTTTTTCCTGTATAAAGCCCAGGCACCCTGCGGCTGATTTCTTTAGTGGTTAGAAGTTCAGCATCAACTCCTTCTATAAGCATAGCATTTCCGCGCCTAGAAAAAGCGTCCATTTGGGACGGAGTATGGGCAAGATTAATGATCCCGCGCTGCGAAAACATCATGTTATAATTTAAATCTTTAGAAAGTCCCTCCCAAAGCTTCATGGAATGTTCATAAAACTTTGTATTAGCAGGAAGCATATAATTTGACCTGACAATAGTTGTATTTCGGCCAATATTTCCACTACCCAGACCACCTTTTTCAAGCACAGCAACCCTTCTAATACCATGCTCCTTTGCAAGGTAATATGCTGTTGCAAGCCCATGGCCGCCGCCACCAATAATAATCACATCATAATGAGATTTTGGTTCTGGCGCACGCCATGCTCGTTTCCAGTTTTTATGGCCACTAAGTGCGTTTTTAATTAATGAAAAAACAGAATACCTATTCATAAGGAAATACTTTCAGGAGGGCTGGAAGGGGGTGTTAATTTCTGGCATTCTTCTTTAAGCCACTTTTCAAAATGAATAACACTTTTATTTTGTTCTAATGATGTTGGATAGGTAATAAAATATTTGTAACCCGTATCAATGTATTTATTGTAAGGAACTACGAGTGTTCCACTTTTAAGGTGCTTATCCATATATGGTTGTCTGCCAATGGCGATGCCCATATTTTGTGCAGCACTCTTAAGCACCATTGATCTATCATTAGTACTTAATTTATAGTCCCCTTTTGGACATGGTTGACCAAAAGAATTAAACCACAACTCCCATTCTTTTGTTTCACAAGTACAGTGTAAAAAAGGAAAATTCTCTAAATCAAAAATATCTTCTTCCTTTGGAAGAGTTGCTGCAATGTTTTGGCTCGCTACCATTGTTATATAATCATTAAATAACAAAACAGATTTAACGCCATTAAGCGGCCTTTTCCCGAAATAAATTGCCACATCAAATTCAAATTTATCATACTCGGGCGGGTTATCTGAACTAATAAAAGAGAGTTCTGTATCGGGAAATTTTTTTTGAAAATTTGGTAGTTTTTCGTAGAGCCAAGATGATAAAAATGAATGAAAAAGATTAATAACAATCTTTGGTTTATTTTGATGAATTCGAAAATCTCGATTGGTTTGTTCTAGTTCATCAAAAATACTATAAATACGGCTATGATACTCTTGTCCTCGTTTGCTTAAGCGCACCAAACCCTTATCTCGAATAAATAATTGAAATCCCAAATATTCTTCAAGTAATCTTATTTGGTGGCTAATAGCGGAAGGTGATAAAGAAAGATCTTCCGCAGCCATCTTAAAACTACTATGCAATGCAGTTGCCTCAAAAGCCTTAAGTGCTGTAAATGGGGGTAGATTTCGTCTCATGGATAACTCTATAATAACTTTGTTAGGATTAAGGAAGTCGGCTCAGTCTCAATGCTCATAACGGCATTAAAAATACGGTCACATTCATCTTGTGTTTTTAAATTTAAAGCAAGATCAAAATACTTTTCCTTAACCTCTTTGTCCGTCAAAGGGTTTTCAGTATTGCCTCGTGCGATGGACGGTGGAGATTTTAATTGGCTGCCATCACGCATTTCAATAATGACGTGAGCCCAACGTTCCGCAGGGAATAAATCGTTATATTTATCATTTTCGATGCAGTTTACTTTATGGCTTAACTCTAAAAGAAATGGATCATTTAACCCATCGGTGATGGCTTTGACGCTAACTGTATTATCGCGCAGCGCGCAAGCCACAGAAAACGGTAAACTATATTGTGCCTGATCGGTATCTTTCGGCGCCATCGTATGCAGTCGTTTTGCTTCGTGAAAGGTGTGTACATTGACGCTTTTAATCTGATCAATATCAATGTCATTCTGTGCTTTAATATGAAGCACTCCCTCAACGGCAGGCTGAGCCCAGCGACAAATGGGGTACGGCTTTATATATTGCTCAAACGTGTAAAACCGCTCACCTAAATCACTCCAAATATCAGCAACATCATCATTAAACATTGTAACTGCTGGTGCGCCCGTAAATCCATCCTTAGCGAGTAAGGCAGCAGAAAAACCAGATAAAGCACCCCAACATGAACCATCTTTCGCCATGATCGGATGATCAATACAGCGCATCATTTGACTGCGTGGACCGTGGTATTCTGCAAGTCCCAAAGCTTCATAGGTCTGCAGATATGACAGTTTCTTTATACGTGCAACAAGAGCTGCGACAACTAAGGCATTCCATGCCCCTGACGTATGATAATCACAAGCTGTTTCATGAAGTGCTATTCCAGCACGGGTACCAATTTCATATCCAATGATGATAGCATCTAGTAATTCTTTACCTTTTAAGTTTTTAGTTTCCAGCAGTGCAAATAAAGTGGGTATGATCACGACACCAATATGTCCCTTGGTCAAAACCTGCCCGTCATGGGCATCTAAGCTATCAATAGACCCTGCGCCGTAAAGGGCGGCTCCACTTTCACTTACTTTTTGATCGGTAAACAATAATGTCGCGCTACTTGTTTCAGTTGCACCAAATTGACTTTTTACAAACTTCTCCAATACTCGGCTTACTTCCGTGTTACGTGCAGCAATTGCGACACCTAAAGTATCAATCAAACAACGCTTTGCTTGAATGTATAATTCATCAGAAAATTTTGGATTTTCTGCAAGAATAAAATCTAAAATTGCATGTTTCAATTTAAAATCACTTTCATCAGATTGATACATTTCCAGTGAGCGTTGAACAGCATGCGAGTATAATACCGGCCTCAACTTGCTGATCACTTAACCCACCCCGTTGGTTCATATCAACTGTACCGTTGATAAGTTTCATTTGGCAAGTGCCACACATTCCAGATTGGCACCCCGTTGGTACCACGATTTTATTTTTCTTTAATGCAGAGAGTAATGTTTCACCACGTTTTGCAACAAACACCGTGTCTTTAAATTTAATTGTGACCGTCTTCGCATTTTTATCGACCATTGGTGACGATATTTCTAAGACATTACTGCCAAAACTTTCTTGGTGGTAGTGATCCAGATTAAGACCGTTTTTAATGAGGATATCTTTTATTACGTCCATAAAACCGCTTGGACCACAGCAAAATACTTGATGATCTTCAATATTAATCAATGATGATATTTGCTCTTGGCTTGGAAGGCCGTAAATTTTACCATCTTCCTTGTGTGTTGATATTTGATGGTATTTAAGTGCGGAATAACGGCCTGCGATATTTGAAAGTTCATCAGAAAATAAGTATTCACTCGAGTTTTTAGCATAATGAATAAATGTCACATCGATGTCGTCCAATCTGTCCGATAACCACCTAACCATGGACATCATTGGCGTAATGCCACTGCCAGCAGAAATAAGTAGTAATTTTTCACATGGATAGTCAACAAGATTAAACAAACCTATGGGACCTGCAGCCGAATATTTACTGCCAATCTTAATATTATCATGCATCCATGCAGTTGCCCCGTTTGGGCGGTTAGTTTTTACAGTAATTGTAATTTCATCGCTGCGCGTCGGTGTTGAGCATATTGTAAATGTACGGTACTCATCTCCACGCTCAAGCGGAAGACGGATACTAATATGCTGGCCAGGCTTAAATTGAAACCCTTTGCCGCCAGGATCCTTAAAAGAATAACTATTTACATTTGTATTCTCAGCCGTGATTTTTGTGCATTCAAGAAGTTCGCCTGTTTTCCAAAAACCTTTAGTTTTTCTTTTAAAGTCAGGTAAAGGAGTACGCGTACCAGTTTTCATTTCGCATTCTTTTCATCAATATATTTTTCCAGCATACCACTGTACCAATTTGTAAAATCAGTTAGCATAAATTCAGATCCAGAATAGGGCCCAGGTTCATAACCAACCGACTTAGTACCAAGATGATTATTAGACGCAAGTTTACTATCTTGTTCATTGGTCGCCTGCCAGACACCTGCAAGATGATCAATATCATAATCCCATCCTTCAACTGCATCCTCATGAACGAGCCATTTTGTGGTCAGTAGAGTTTTATCCGGACTTATGGGTGTAACGCTTGCATGTAAAATATAATCGGAACAAAAATGATTCCAATTCCCTGGCACATGAAACATACGAGCGGATCCGAGGTCTTTTTCCTTGAGGTCACCCAATAATCTACGACATGCGAGACTGCCATCAATGGTCATGGAAAGTGCATCATTGATAAACGGCAATCGAATGCAGCGGAATTTATCCCCTCCGGGTACTGGTTTATGAGGTAATCCAAGACTTTCCCACTTATTAGCCATTCGTGGCATAAGTTCTGTAAAAAATCCATCCGCACGCGGGTCATCAGGCAGCGCAAAAGAGGTGAGTGAAAAAGTAAGTTCAGGGTGTGCGGCTTCGCAATGATAGCATTCACGGTTATTTTCTACAACAAGCTTCCAATTCGCTTCTTCAACGATGCTTTCTTCAAATGCAATTTTACATCTGAATGGTTGATGAGGTGCAATATAAGGCTCGACCTGTTTTCTGAATTCCTCAAAATCGGGTGGATTTTTTGCAACACACACATAAAGCATACCAGACATATTTTCTAAATTTACCGACTTCAAAGAATGATTTTCTGGATCAAAGGAAGCGGACATTTCACCTGCATGAATTAATGCGCCGTCCTGATCATAGGTCCATTGATGATAAGGACAAACCAGCTGATTTGTGTGTCCTTTTTTATCCAAGCAAATAAGAGAGCCCCGATGGCGACAACTGTTTAAAAAGGCAACAATTTTGCCTGTTTTTTTCTTTAATAAAATGACACTATTTCGACCAACTGTCGCTGTAATATAATCTCCGGAATTTGGGATTTCAGAACTATTGCCAACAAAAACCCACTCTTTTTCAAAAATAGCTTTTAACTCAATATCAAGCACTGCTTGAGAATGATAAAAATCACCTTCAAGGCTATGGCCAACTTTTCGGCGTCTAAGCATCTCTTTTAAATGATCCATTGATTGCCTTATTAATTTGATTAATGGGATATTTTTAACCACATTATTAAATTCGTCAATCCTGTGAATGATAACATAAGGAAAACTACTAGCAGGGATTAATGTTTGTTATGATATGTTTTTACTATTTAAAGTCTGAGGTTCATCCTTTAGTAATTTATGTATTATTTATTATTCAAGGAAACTAAAAATGTCATTCCCCACTCATTCCCCTTATGTTGTTGTCGGCGCCGGTATACATGGCCTAAGCACCGCATATCATTTAGCATTAGAATTAAAAGCAAAAAACAAAGGCAGTGGTGCGGATATTTTAATAGTTGATAAATCTGGTATTAGCGCTGGTGCAACGGGTATTGCTTGTGGCGTGGTACGAAATAATTATTTCCAACCCGCCATGCGAGAACTTATGGCTCATAGCGTAAATGTTTGGGAAAGTGATCCTAAAGCGTATAGCTACCATCCGGTTGGATATATGCAGATCAGTTCTGAAAGTATGCACGAAGATATTGTCTCAATTTACGAGCAACAAAAGTGTATAGGCTATGCCTCAACATTGGTTGAAGGTGAAAAGGATTGTGAGAATTATATGAAAGATATTTTTTATGACTGGCAAGCGCAGAACATAACATCCGTCCTTCATGAAGCACCTGGTGGATATGCCAATAATACCAAAGCGATGAATGGCCTAGCCAGTAAAGCAGAAGCAGAGGGCGTGCGTATCATAAGCGGCGTTGAAGTAACTGGATTTAAAGAAGACGCATCAGGATCAATCATCGCTATTGAAACAAATCGCGGCCTTATTGATTGTGATTATGTAGTTGTTGGTGCGGGTCCATGGACGCCAAAGATATGGGATATGTTATCTCTTCCAAAAACGTTGAAAATTAAAAATCCGGAAACGGGGAAAATGTCTGATGATGTGAATATGTGGATTTATTGGTCACTGCAAGAAGGTACCCTTGGTGTTGATCCAAACCTGCAACAAACGAATGACTGCAAAATGCCACCGGTGATACACGTGGATACTGACGCACCACTATACTCCGACCTGGATGGTTCACTTATTACCGATGAAATGTGGGGCATTTATTATAAGCCTGATTTCCATTTTGGCGGTATTCAAGGGGGTGCAGCACCATTTATCGTTGATAAAAACGCAGATGATGTTGCCGTTGATCCTTACGGCCCTGGATCTCCAGAATTTATTGTTGGTGATGATTTTTCCCATATGTGGGTATCAGCGCTTGCTCATTGCCAGAAGCGGTTCTCTGGTCAAATTCCTAAATATAAAAACGAGCCTTCAGGGGGCATTGGTGCTTTTACACCAGATAGTTTTCCGGTTTTTGATAAATTCAAAGAAAACTGTTTTGTAATTGCCGATAGCAATCACGGCTATAAAATGCTGGGGGTCGGTAAATTGGTGGCTGAGACAATATGCGGTAAAAAATCAGAACTTTTAAAACCGTTCAGATACTCTAGATATGCTGAAGGCGACCTTCATCCGGTTTCGAATAGTCCGTTTCCATGGAGTTAAAATCTATTGTTTTCGCTTTTGAAATGCCGCTTGGGATGAGTGTTACTTATTTAAGTGTTCCAATGTTTGTTAAAACTAGGAATTAACTTAACTTCTTCGCTATAGTTAAATTTAAACATAGAAAATTAAATTTAGTAAAAAGGGTAAATATGGCTAATTCACAAGATAAGAAAACAGAAGAAGCACTACCCCCCGTTCGGATTTCAATTATTCCATTTGTCGTGTTAATAGGCCTGATGGCAGCAAATCTAATCTTAGATACAATTGAAGTGCCAAGTGAAATGGTACTATTCCTCTCCACGATTGTTGCCTCTCTGGTTGCTTTTTTTATATTAAAAATACCCTATAAAAAAATTGAAAAAGGTATGTTAAAGTCTATTGATATGGCCATGCACGCAAACTTGATTATGTTGCTGGTTGGGGCTCTCATTGCTATCTGGATTGCATCTGGTATTGTGCCGATGTTGATCTATTACGGTCTTGCCCTTATTTCCCCAAAAATATTTCTGACAATATGCTGTATAAGCTGCGCTATTGTTGCTTTATGTACTGGTTCGAGCTGGTCGACGATTGGTACAGTTGGCCTTGCATTGATAGGTGTTGGCACAGTGATGGGTATAAATCAGGGACTAGTGGCGGGTGCTATTATTTCAGGGGCTTTTTTTGGTGATAAAATGTCGCCCGTATCTGATACCACTAATCTTGCTCCGGCGATGGTGGGAACAGACGTTATAACCCATATCAAACATATGATTTATACTTCAGGACCAGCCATTATAATTTCCCTCAGTATTTATCTTGCTATTGATATTTTTTATTCGCCGCCATCCATGGAGAAATCACAACTTGAAAACCTTCAGGAACTTATCAGTAATCATTTTAATGTCTCATTGTGGCTGCTTATTGTTCCTGTCGCTGTGGTAGTGATGGTTGCACGAGGCCTTCCCGCGATGCCTGCTTTAATTTTGGGAATTTTTCTTGCTGTGCTCGCCGTTCCAATTTTTCAGTGGGACTATCTGGTTTTTGCACTTGAGGGTGGTGTAACGTTTTCCAATTCATATTCGTTGATTTTAAACATTCTGGCCTCGGGTTTTTCTATGGAAAGTGGCGCTGTGATGACCGATCAACTGTTCAATCGGGGTGGGATGGCATCAATGATGGATATCTTATTCCTTGTCTTTACTGCAATGACTTTCGGTGGTGTTATGGAAGCAAGTGGAATGTTACAATCACTAGCTGGTGCAACAATTTCAAAAGTGAAGTCTATTGGAGGGCTTGTGGCCTCTACCCTAGCGTCCTGTTTATTTGTTAATATTTCGGCGGCCAACCAAACAATGGCTATTATTGTCCCAGCGCGAATGTTTGCGTTAACATTTAAAGAATTTGATCTTCACCCAAAGACCCTGTCACGGGCGTGCGAAGATGCGGGAACGGTAACAGCACCACTCATTCCTTGGAATACCAACGCGGTCTTTTGCGCTAGCGCTCTTGGTGTTGCTACTATTGATTATTTACCTTATGTGTTTTTTGCCTTTATTTCACCGATGGTTTCATTGTATTTAGCGTATACTGATAAAACCATGACACGTATTGAAGAAGAGCCAGAAACCATAATAGGCTAACAAGGGAAGGTCAAAAAATGCAAAATAATCTTAAGTTTTATATTAATGGTGAATGGGTAAACCCAACTACTCCCAACCAGTTTGATGTAATTAATCCCGCTACTGAAGAGGCTTTTACTCAAATTAGCCTAGGTTCGAAAGAAGATGTAGACAAAGCAGTTTCTGCCGCAAAGGAAGCCTTCCCTTCTTATTCGAAATGGTCAGTAGAAGCTCGCGCAGATCTACTTCAGCGCGTTCTTGATTTATACAAAATAAGACATGATGAAATTGCAAAAGCGATCTCGCTAGAAATGGGCGCACCAATAACGATGTCCAAGGCGGATCAGGCAGCTGTAGGATCAAGTCATTTTCAAAGTGCGCTCGATGCTCTTAAAAACTTTACTTTTGAAAAAGAAGACCGTGGTGTCATTTTGCGTCATGAACCCATTGGTGTATGTGGCCTTATAACACCTTGGAATTGGCCAATGAACCAAGTTGCTGTCAAAGTTGCGCCAGCCCTGGCTGCGGGTTGTACGGTTGTTTTAAAACCAAGCGAAATTGCACCGTTAGACGCTATGATTCTTGCCGAAATTTTACATGAAGCAGGTGTTCCTGCAGGTGTTTTTAACTTGGTAAATGGAAACGGACCTGACGTGGGTGAAGCTATGTCAAGTCATCCTGATATTCAAATGATGTCATTTACTGGCTCTACGCGCGGGGGTATTGCTGTTGCGCGGGCATCAGCAGATACGGTAAAGCGCGTCAGTCAGGAACTTGGTGGAAAGTCGGCAAATATTATTTTACGCGATGCGGATATTGCTCAAGCGGTTTTTGATGGCGTTATTTATTGTATGGATAACAGTGGACAATCTTGTAATGCTCCAACGAGAATGCTTGTACCAAATGAAACTATGAAAATTGCTATTGAAGCTGCCCGCCGAGCTGCTGAAAGTTTAAAAATTGGAGATCCTGCAGATGTAAGTGTTGATCTCGGACCAGTTATAAGTGACGTTCAGTTTAATAAAATTCAGGGACTTATTCAAAAAGGTATCGATGAAGGAGCCACATTGGTTGCGGGTGGAATTGGTCTTCCAGATCATCTCGATAAGGGTTATTTTGTAAAAGTTACTGTCTTTGCAAATGCTAATAATAGTATGACCATTGCACGTGAAGAAATATTTGGTCCTGTAATAACTTTGATAGGTTATGACACAGAAGAGGAAGCCATTAATATTGCTAATGATACAGATTATGGTTTGGCAGGCTATGTAAGCTCAGGTGACATGGATCATGCAAAAGATGTTGCAAATCAAATTCGTGCGGGTCAAGTGATTGTTAATTATGTAGGCGGCAATAGCGATACGCCATTTGGTGGTTATAAACAATCAGGTAATGGCCGCGAGAAAGGTGTCTGGGGTTTACATGACTATCTTGAGATCAAAGCCATCACAGGATTTTAAATCCTATTTTTGATAAAATTCATTGAACGCGCTTATAGTGCTTTCGATGTCATCTTCTGAGATATCTAAATGGACAACCATTCTAGGACTATTTTGTCCGCCAATGAGTATCTTACGTTCATATAAGAATGTGCTTAAAGCTTCGGCTTCATCTCTATCAGGGTGAATGAACATCATATTGGTTTGCACCATATCTAAATTAATACCCAACTGAGAAATTTTTGAAAGCTCACTACTGAGACGCTTGGTTTTTATATGGTCATGCTTAAGTTGTTTGACGTTATGTTCAATTCCATAGAGACAGCAAGCAGCTATAATACCAATTTGGCGCATACCACCACCAAGTAATTTACGTTGACGTCTGGCATAATTTACTAATTTTTTTGGGCCAACCATGACAGACCCCGCGGGGGCTCCGAGGCCTTTTGATAGACATATAGAGACAGTATCAACATTTTTTACCAAAGTTGAGATGCTTACATCTTGTGCAACTGCAGCATTAAATAAACGAGCACCGTCAAGATGAATAGCAAGATCACTTTTCTTTGCTGTAGTTGCAATAATATCAATATCTTTTTGATTTTGAACACAACCAGCAACTGTATTTTCAAGGCAAAGTAGTTTCGTAATTGAACAATGACTATCATTTGGTTTGATGGCTTTTATTATATCATGAATATCCAATGCGCCAAATACATCAGTTTTTATGGGGTCCATAGCAATGCCACCAAGCACGGATGCTCCGTTGGCCTCGTCACGGTAAATATGATATTTATCACCGACCAAAATTTCCTCTCCTCTACCACAGTGGGCAAGCAGTGAAACAAGATTACTCATGGAGCCAGTGGGTAAAAAAAGAGCTGCTTCTTTTTCTAATAAAGTTGCCATTTTTTCTTCAAGCTCATTAACGGTTGGATCCTCACCATAAACATCATCTCCAAGGACACAGTCCATTGCAGCTTGCTTCATCTCGCTACTTGGTTTTGTAACAGTGTCACTT
>JABGYD010000089.1 GCA_018675425.1 Kordiimonadaceae bacterium | reverse complement strand
TTTTTTTGTTTCCAAAATTCAAAGAATCATTTAATACTCTATTGATAATAAGAATTATAATTAATAAGAACGTTAAATGACAAAATACTTAAGTAATTTAAAAATTGGTGAAACTAGTACAATTTATGGTTTTGATACAGCCCGTATTGAAGATAGAATCTTTGCTGAAGATCTAGAAGATCGCCTTCTTGAAATAGGTTTTGAGGAAGGCCTGACTGTTGAACTACTGCATAAAGGTACCATTGGTGGGGACCCAATTGCAGTTAGAATTGGCCCAACGACAGTCGGCCTGCGTAAAATGGAAGCAGATGCCATTATTCTAGGTGAAAGTGAATGAGTAATCTTCGTGTTGCATTGATTGGAGCACCCAATTCAGGTAAAAGCTCTCTGTTTAATACTCTAACTGGCAGTCATCAAAAAGTTGCTAATTATCCCGGTGTAACAGTTGAACGAAGGTCTGGTAATGTTACCACTCAAAGCGGCCATGTGGTAAAAATGATCGATCTACCAGGAATTTATAGTTTAAATGATCGAAGTTTAGATGAAAAAGTAAGCCGTGAAATTATTACTGGCGTTCATGAATTTGAACAACAACCGAATGTGCTGATCTGTGTTATCAATGCATCAAACTTGCGCGTCCACCTTCGCCTAGTTCTTGAACTTAAAACATTAGGTCTTCCCATTATTGTTGCCCTTAATATGCATGATCTGGCAACTCGAGAAGGTCTCGAAATAGATACTAAACGCCTTTCAGAAGAACTTGGGCTACCCGTAATTACGACAATTGCTGTTCGAAAAAGCGGCGTTGCAAGGCTTACAGAGTTTCTTGATCGTGATGCTAGCGCATACTCAAAACCAACTAGAGTGCCTAAAGACACTTCAACGCGAGCACTACAAAAAGAAGCAAGTAAAATTGCAAAGCTCGTAATTGTTTCAGAAGGCGGTCATCATAAGATAACCCGAGTTCTTGATAGCGTTGCACTGCATCCTGCGGCCGGACCTTTATTATTTTTTGTTATTCTCTTTTTTATGTTCCAAGCTGTATTTAGTTGGGCTGGCACGCCAATGGATTTAGTCGAAAGCTCTTTTACAATCCTTGGAGATTTCGTTGCAACTTATATTCCTGAAGGAATATTTAGAAGCTTTATTCAGGATGGGTTAATTGCTGGGGTCGGTAGTGTCCTTGTTTTTCTACCTCAAATTATTATTTTATTTCTATTTATCTTAATCCTAGAAGCAAGTGGATATATGGCACGAGCGGCTTTTATAATGGACAAGCTTATGGCAAAAGTGGGTCTTAATGGGCGTGCCTTTATTCCTCTTCTATCAAGTTTTGCCTGTGCAATTCCTGGTATTATGGCAACCCGCACAATTGCTAACCATCGGGATCGTATCACGACCATAATGATTGCGCCTTTAATGACTTGTTCTGCACGTCTACCAGTTTATACATTGCTTATCTCAGCCTTTATACCCAACAAAACCGTTCTGGGATATTTTGGTCTTCAAGGCATGGTCTTTTTCACTCTTTATCTAGCCGGCATTGTCAGCGCTATTATAGTTGCAGCTGTAATGAAAAAAACTATAACAAAAGGATCATTACAACCCTTTTTGATGGAACTTCCTAAATATCAAATGCCCCGTATCAAACATGTTTTATTAGGATTATGGCAACGCGTTCGAGCTTTTTTACGAAGAGCAGGTACCATTATTTTATATGCCGCTATCGCACTTTGGGCCCTTACACTCTATCCCAACGCACCAAAGGGCGCTCCGGAAGCGGATATTTACTACAGCTTTGCTGGAATGATCGGCCGAACACTACAATATATTTTTGCCCCACTTGGTTTTAATTGGGAAATTTCCATCGCTTTAGTGCCTGGGATGGCAGCCCGCGAAGTCGTGGTGAGTGCACTCGGTACAGTTTATGCCCTGCAAGGTGACGAAAACCAAATTTCGGAAAGTTTATCCACGGTCCTACAAACAGCATGGCCACTTTCCACCGCACTTGCCTTTCTTGCCTGGTTTGTATACGCACCACAATGCCTCGCAATGTTAGCTACTGCACGCAGAGAAACAAACAGTTGGGGCTGGACCGCATTCATGACTGGTTATTTATTCGCCCTCGCTTATTTGATGGCATTCATTGTTAATATAACCTCTAAGGCACTAATGGCATAAAAAACCCATTTGGGAGCTTTTCTAAATTCATTTAAAAAGCTTAATTACCCTGCACTAATTTACTATTAAGGGTTCCAATGCCATCCACGGTGATTGAATAAGTATCACCTGGTTGCATAGGACCAGTATCGCCCATAGTACCAGACCAAATTACATCACCCGGCTCAAGGGTGAAATACTTTGAAATATAATGAACCATATAATTAAAATTAAAAATCATGCCCGATGAATTAGCTCCCTGTGATTTAATTCCGTTGTGCCGTCCTTCAATATTCAGATCGGTATAGTCAAGCCCGGTGACTAGATGAGGCCCTACAGGGTTAAAATTTTTTGACCCTTTTGCCCTTGTCCACTGAATATCACTTGCTTGCCAGTCACGTTCTGATCCATCATTACCTATAGTTATACCAAATATATGATCACCGGCATTCTCTAGAGAAACATTTTCAGCCTTCTTTCCAATAACAACAACCATTTCCGCTTCATAATGAAAGTTAGTTGTACCGAATGGGCGGACCATATTGTCCTCAGGACCAATGATCGAACTTACAGGAACTGTAAAAAGCCCCGGCTGCTTTTTTGTATCTTTTGTAATACCAAAAGTTTCTTTTTTATGGTCACTATAATTAAACGCGGTCATGAAAGATAGTTTTGGATTAACGGGCGCCTTTAGTTTAACAGATCCTTCAATATGCTTAGCACCTGTGCGGCTGCCGCTAAGATAGGGTGCATCAGATAGCTGGTGAATGGTTCCATCAACCAATTCACCCCATGAAACTATTCCATTTTCTTCGTAACGTACATATCGCTCAGCAGATGCTGAAGATACAATGAGAAGTGACGTAATCACTCCCAAGACTGAAAAATTAAAACTCATATATTATTTTCCTTGTATAATTTTATTCTTTAAAATACCAACCCCATCAATCTCTACTTCAAAAACATCCCCTAAATTTAATTTTTCTGATGTACCCACAGTTCCTGACCAGATCAAGTCACCCGGATTAAGTACAAAATATTTTGATATATAACTAACCATTTCATCAAAATTATGGATCATCTTTGATGTATTACCAATTTGACGTATTTCACCATTAAGTCGCGCAGTTAGGTTTAAGTTTTTATAATCTAGACCTGTAACAATGGCTGGCCCAATAGAATTAAAGCCTTTGGCACCTTTTCCTCTAAACCATTGTATATCAGCAGGGATCCAGTCCCGAGCTGATACGTCATTACCGGCGGTGACAGCAAATATATAATCTGATGCATCTTCCACGGAAACGTTATCTGCTCGCTTTGCTATCACAATCACAGTCTCTGCCTCATACCCAATATTGATACTGTCCGCAGGATGAATTATATCATCTTCAGGTCCAATCAATGTTCCAGCTGGAACCATGAATAACCCGGGATAAGAGGTTGTTTTTTGCCCTTCGGGAACGTGATCCTTATAATTAAAGCCGGTCATATAGACATCGTGCGGATCAACTGGGGCTAACAATTTCACATCTTTCCTCAGCACAACCTTTCCAGTTTCGTATCCACTTAGATAAGGTGCATCTGATAGCTGATAAATGTTATTGCCCTTTAGCTCTCCCCACGAAGTTGTGCCATTATTCACATAACGAACAAAGCTTGCGGCATTGCCTATCACAGGAACATAAAAACTAACAATCAGCCACAGTGAAACACATTTAAAAAAATACATCATTTTTGGTACCATTATTTATTTATAACATATACCAATCGTAGTCCCTTGATTATAGAATGTCAAAGTGACCCCTTTCTTCCGTAGAACCTGAAATTCCATTGAATAAGTTATAATTGATATTATACTATTAGTTCCAACCAGAATAAATATCCGGAGATAAAAAGAACATGAAGGTACTCGTCCCAGTAAAACGCGTTATTGATTATAACGTTAAAATTCGTGTTAAATCGGATCAGAGCGGCGTTGAGCTAGATAATGTTAAAATGTCGATGAATCCTTTTGATGAGATTGCGATAGAAGAAGCAATCAGATTAAAAGAAGCAGGGGATGTCGAAGAAATTATTAGTATTTCTATTGGTCCTGAAAAAGCACAGGAAACATTACGGACGGCTCTAGCTATGGGTGCAGATAGGGCTATATTAGTTAAAACAGATGAAGAGGTTGAACCTCTAGCGATTGCAAAAATTTTAAAAGCCGTTGTTGAACAAGAAGGTCCCAAAATTGTTCTAATGGGAAAACAAGCTATTGATGACGACTGCAACCAAACTGGCCAAATGCTGGCGGCTCTGCTTGGTTGGGGTCAAGGTACTTTTGCTAGCGATGTTAAGTTAGACGGTTCATCACTATATGTTACTCGGGAGATAGATGGTGGGCTCGAAACGGTCAATCTTACTTTACCAGCAGTTATCACCACTGATCTTCGGCTCAACGAACCACGCTATGCCTCATTGCCCAATATTATGAAAGCAAAGCGCAAGTTATTAGATGTAAAAACACCTGAAGACTACAAAGTTGATATCAGTCCTCGTATTAAAACTCTTAAAGTGGAAGAGCCTGCAGGGCGTATTGCTGGTATTATGGTGAAAAGCGTATCCGAGCTGGTTTCAAAACTACGCGATGAAGCGAAGGTAATATAATGACTGTATTAGTAATAGCCGATCATGATAACGAAAAACTTAAAGATAGCACTTTAAACACAGTTACTGCCGCAACAAAATTTAACAGCGAAATTCATGTGCTTGTAGCTGGCTATAACTGTGCATTAGTTGCTAATGCAGCAGCAAAAATTAATGGAGTTGACAAAGTAATTTGTGCTGATGACATCTCTTTAAAGCATCCCCTTGCCGAAGCAGTTACACCAGTGGTGGTAAACCTTGCCGGCAAATATGATCAAATTATGGTGGCCGCTACTACCACAGGTAAAAATTTTATGCCACGCGTAGCCGCCATTCTCGATATGGCACAGATATCAGATATAATTTCTATTGAAAATGGAAATACATTTAAAAGACCAATATATGCCGGTAACGCCATTGCTACGGTTGAAAGTAATGATACCAAGAAATTAATAACCGTCAGGACAACCACTTTTGCGGCGGCCTTAACCGGAGATCAATCTGTTGTAATTGAAAATATTTCTATCGATAGCAACCAAAGTCTTTCAAGTTTTGTCAGTTCCGAACTGAGCAAATCTGAACGTCCGGAACTTACCAGTGCCAAAATTATTATTTCTGGTGGCAGGGGTATGGGCAGTGGAGAGAATTTTTCATTAATTGAAGGTATTGCTGATAAACTAGGAGCCGCCATTGGCGCATCACGTGCTGCAGTAGATGCGGGCTACGTACCTAATGATTATCAAGTCGGGCAAACAGGAAAAATCGTTGCGCCCGACCTTTATATTGCTGTCGGCATTTCTGGTGCCATTCAGCATCTTGCAGGAATGAAGGACAGTAAAGTTATTGTAGCTATCAACAAAGATGACGACGCGCCTATCTTCCAAGTAGCTGATTACGGTTTAGTTGCGGATCTCTTTGAGGTACTACCAGAACTTAATAAGGAGCTTAGTTAATGGTTAAAATAATTGGTATTATTGGAGCAGGGCAAATGGGAAACGGCATTGCACATGTATTTGCCATCGCAGGTTATAACGTCTTACTCAGTGATCAAAATCAGGAAGTTCTTAACCACGCAACTTCTATTATTGAAAATAATATGAAGCGTCAGGTATTAAAAAACACTATAAGTGATGAAGAATGCAAAGTCGCTCTTGCTCGAATCAAAACTACCATAAATTTATCTGATTTTAATAATGTAGACCTCGCAATAGAAGCTGCGACGGAAAATGAAAATATTAAAAAGGCTATTTTTAAAGATCTTAGTAATATTATGAAGCCAGGTGCTATTATGGCAACAAATACATCATCAATTTCAGTAACTCGGCTTGCAGCTATTACAGATAGGCCAGAAAACTTTATAGGTGTTCACTTTATGAACCCAGTACCCATTATGGCACTTGTTGAACTAATTCGGGGTGTAGCTACAAGCAATAGAACGTATAAGATCGTCGAAAAAATTATAGATAAAATTGGTAAAAAAAGCGCCATGTCCAAAGACTATCCTGCATTTATTGTTAATCGCATTCTTATGCCCATGATCAATGAAGCCGCTTTTACGCTTTACGAAGGAATAGGTACAGTTCAAGATATAGACCTTTGCATGGAACTTGGAACTAATCAACCAATGGGGCCTCTTAAGCTCGCTGATTTTATTGGTCTTGATACGTGCCTTTCTGTCATGAAAGTACTTTATGATGGATTAGCCGACAGTAAATATCGCCCCTGTCCGTTACTCGTAAAATATGTAGAGGCTGGATGGCTTGGTCGAAAATCTGGTAAAGGTTTCTATGACTATAGTGGAAATGAACCAGTACCAACAATCTAAGTGAGCCATTAGATGAATAATTACACCCGTAATATTTTATTAATTTCTGCCATCGTCATATCGTCTTTGGGAGCTTATTCCTTTTATCTGACAAAACAGGATTATGCCGCAGACAGCGTTATCTTTAACACTAGTAAAAACATAGCCATAAACGGGTATGATACAGTATCCTATCAGCTTGATAAAAGACCTCAACGCGGGAGTGCAACATATCAAGTTTCCTGGGCTGGTTCCATTTGGTATTTTATTAGTCTAAAAAACCGCGAGCTATTTACTGCAAACCCTGAAAAATACGCACCACAGTTTGGTGGTTATGACCCAGTTGGCATATCAGAAGGTTATACCACACCATCTAATCCCGAAGTCTATTCCGTCAAAGCGGGGCTTCTGTTTCTACATTATTCACCAGCCTACCAAGATCATTGGGAAACAAACCGCGGTACAAACCTTATCCTAGCCAACGGTAACTGGAATTTTTTACGATCCCAGTTGCTAAAAAAACAAAATAATCAGTAGCTACCAAATTTTAACTCGTTTTTCGGGTTCAATATAGAGTTTATGCTCGGGCCTCACATCAAATGCTTCATAAAAAGCATCAATATTATAGACAATTCCATTTACCCTATATTGATCGGGTGCATGAGGGTCCGTTGCTACCTGCCTGATAAGTGCTTCGTCACGTATTTTTGATTGAAAAGCCTGTGCCCAACCGATAAAGAAACGCTGATCGCCCGTTAATCCGTCTATAACTAAAGCCTCTTTATCTCCCAGCGAAGCTTTATAGGCTTTGTATGCAATACTCAAACCGCTTAAATCACCAATATTTTCTCCCAAAGTAAAGGTTCCGTTGACATTTAATCCTTTCAAAGGTTCAAAGTTATCAAATTGCACAACTAAAGCGTCAGTTCTCTCTGAAAAATTTTCTCGGTCACTTTCCGTCCACCACTCCTCAAGTGCCCCATCACCATTGTAACGGCTACCACTATCATCAAAACCGTGGCCAATTTCATGACCTATCACACCACCAATCCCACCGTAATTAACCGCATCATCTGCAGACATATTAAAAAATGGTGGTTGGAGTATAGCTGCCGGAAATACTATTTCATTCATGGTTGGATTATAATAAGCATTTACTGTTTGTGGTGTCATGAACCATTCTGTTTTATCAATTGGACCCCCCAACTTGGCCAGTTCGCGATTATGAACAGTTAAGGCCGAGCGCTCAATATTCCCTACTAAATCATCTGCTACTATATCTAGGGCGGAGTAGTCTTTCCACTGATCAGGGTATCCTATTTTAGGAGTGAATTTTGAAAGCTTTGAAAGTGCTTTCATTTTAGTCTTTTCGCCCATCCAATCTAGCTTTTTTATACTGGACCCATAAGCACTCACTAGATTATCTACAAGCTCCACCATTCTCGCTTTAGCATCCGGCTTAAAATTTTTAGAAACATAAACCTCTCCCACCACTTCACCAAGGTTAGCACTTACTATAGCCGTCGCCCGTTGCCACATCTGTCGCTGCTCTTCGAGGCCGCTGAGTGTCTTACCAAAAAATTCAAAGTTCTGATTATCTAACTCTTCATTCAAACTACTTGCCATATCATTAACGAGCGACCACTTTAAATATAATTTCCAGGTTTCCAGGTTTTCGCTGGTAAGCAAGGTATTAAATCCTTTCAGAAAACTTGGTTGATTTATAATAATATCCCTAACTTCTGGTGCACCGATAATCCCTAGTGAAGCATCAATATCTAAATTAGACAGTAATTTTTTAAAATCAGCTATTGCATATTTATTATATCGCTTATTAGCATCTCGATTATCCTCTTTGAGCCAATGAAAGCTGGCTAATTTTGTTTCTAAATCCATAATCTGTGAAGCTTTTTTTACACCATCTTGAATATCCGCCAGAGCCAGCATTTTTTCAATATGTTCAATATATTTTATTCTTATCAGCTTTGATTTTTCATCTTCTTTAAAATAATATTCACGGTCTGGGAGCCCGAGGCCGGCTTGATAGACATGAAGTGAATATTCTGTTGGAATTTTGGCATCCACACTAATATAAAATGCCAAGGGTGAGCTGTAGGAATACTTTCCTGCTTCGGCCATATATTTTGATATTCCACCTAAGTCTATAATAGCGTCTATCTTCGTCATGCGATTGTTAATAGGGGATAAGCCTAATGCGCTTCTTGAACTCATATCTATATAGGACTTATAGAGGTCTCCCACCTTTTGCTCATTGCTACCTTTCTCAGCGTCAGAAGCTACAGCTTCGTCGATTATTGTGCGAATATCTGCATCAGCACCATCTCTTAAAATATTAAAAGCACCGTACCTACTTTTATCCGCAGGAATTTCAGTGCGAGCAAACCAGCCTCCACTCACATACCTGTTAAAATCATCCCCAGGATGGATTTTGAGATCCATATCATTAAACTTTACGCCAGATATTTGATCAAAATTTATCGTCGTTAGTTCTTGATCTGTTGATGAATTATTATCGCAACTTGAAATTAAACCGATAATAATCCCAATAACTAAATATTTTTTATATCTCATTTTATTACCTTTTAAAGATCCTCTAATACCTCGATTGAGCTTTTAATTTTTTTTTATAATTTACTATAATTCAACAAGATTTTTGCATATCACCAGTTCATTACAATAAACCGTTTAGTCAAAAAATATTAACAAAAAATTATGTCATTGTTAGCTCATAAATATCTAAAATTAAAAAAACACATTAATTGCGTGCAATAACATATAGCCCTTGAGTTCCAAAAAGATTGGAGAGTATCATAGAATTAACGAACATTTTACTTCCTGTGTTGCCCACCGCCATCCCTTTTTCAATTTTTATATCAAGCTTTTCGCAGAGATCAACAAAATCACGAATAGTACAAAAATGAATATTTGGCGTACTATACCAGGGATAATCGAGTGACTTAGTTACCGGCATTTTACCTTTAAGAGCAAGATGAATTCGAACCCGCCAGTGACCAAAGTTTGGAAATGAAACAACCGCTCTTTTACCAACCCGAAGTAGTTCTTTAAGAATTCGATCGGGCCTATCCATTGCCTGTAGTGTTTGGCTCAAAATAACATAGTCAAAACTATTATCTGGAAAATGACTGATTTCTTTTTCAGCATTCCCTTGAATGACAGAGAGCCCTTTGGCAACGCTTTTATTCACACCATTCGGGCTCAACTCAATACCCCGAACCTCTGCATTTTTTTCCCGACGCAGAAAATTCAAAAGCTCACCATCCCCACACCCAACATCAAGTACGCGGACCCCGTCAGGTATCATATTAGCAATAAGTAAAAGGTCTATCCGGATATCAGAAGCTCGGAGATTATTTTGATTTATGTCCATTTATCACTTCCCCGCTTCCGCAGCTAGAAAACCTGCTATAATATTGAACATTTCTGGACAATCAAGTAAGAAGCTATCATGTCCTTTTTCCATATCAATTTCAACAGAACTGACCTGCGCTCCTACAGCATTTAGCGCTCGGACTATTTCTCGACTTTCCTGTGTGGTATAAAGCCAGTCTGATGTAAATGACATAATACAGAATTTAACCGGAGTATTTTCAAATGCTTTAGAAAGGTTACCGCCGTAATCAGCTGAAATATCAAAATAATCCATTGCCCTAGTAATATAAAGATAACTATTAGCATCAAAGCGATCAACAAATGAAATTCCCTGATACCTGAGATAGCTTTCCACCTGAAAATCAGCGTCAAAGCCAAAAGTAAGTTTTTCTCGATCTTGAAGATTTCTACCAAACTTCGCCGTCAGGCTTCTTTCTGACATATAAGTAATATGAGCTGCCATCCGCGCTACCGAAAGGCCCGCATGAGGTCCGTTGTCATTTTCGAAATAACGACCCTTACTCCAATTAGGATCAGCCATAATCGCCTGGCGACCAACCTCATGAAAAGCAATATTTTGTGCCGAATGGCGCCAGGTTGAAGCAATAGGAATAGCCGTTCTCACGCGAGCGCTGTGATTAACAGCCCATTGGAGAACCTGCATTCCGCCCATTGATCCACCTATTACAGAAAATAACTGATCAATTTTCAAATAGTTGACTAACATGACTTGAGCAGAGACCATATCAGCGATTGTAATAACAGGAAAGTCCAGTCCGTAAGGTTCGTTTGTCTTCGTATTTATTTCTTTTGGTCCACTAGTGCCCGAACAAGAACCGAGGACGTTAGTGCAGATAACAAAATATTTATTCGTATCAATAGGTAGTCCTGGGCCTATCATTTTTGGCCACCAACCGTCCTTACCGGTAAGAGGGTTTTTTCCTCTTGCATATTGATCACCGGTCAGGGCATGACAAACTAATATAGCATTAGATTTATCACTATTAAGTTTACCCCAAGATTTATAAGCTATCTTAAAAGGTGATAATGTGCCACCAGAAGAAAGCTGCAGCGGATGAATTTCACCAAGAGTTACTTCCTCGACAAAGCCATCATCCTTAGCGTTTTTTTCTTTCTCTTTCATTATTTAATTACCACTTCTTATCAAAACTAACCTTCTAGATTTCTACCTTTGTGCTAGGGGAAGTCAACAAATGAATGATTTATCATAGTAAAAATTTACCAATTATCGAAAAAATTCTATTTTTTAATGAATTAATGGCTTATATCCCTATAGAACAAAATGTATGTATAAATAAATAAATAAAATAAAGGTCAAAAATGAGTGGTCCTAAAACACATAGCTGGATAACAGACTTGAACGTTTATCCAGCAGGAAAATCTAAAGCAGTTGGAGTCGCTGAAATTCATAAACTATCGGCAAATGAAAGTGCACTTGGCCCGAGCCCACTTGCGGTAGAAGCATACACTGAAGCAGCCCTCTCTCTTCATCGTTATCCAGACCCTATATACTTCGACCTAAGATCAGCACTTGCTGAAAAATATGATATTGAGGCTAATCAAATTATGTGTGGTGCTGGTTCAGATGACCTTCTTAAACAAGTTTGCCGAGCCTATCTTAGTCCAGGCGACGAGGCTATTTTTGTTGCACATAGTTTTCTTATATATCCAATTGCTATTAAATCAGTAGGAGCTGTTGGCATTGAGGTCGAAGATACTAACTATACCACTAATATCGATAATATCATTGCTGCTATTAACGATAAGACCCGTCTCATTTTTATTGCAAATCCGAACAATCCAACTGGCACTGTTATTATGAAAGATGAAATTGAAAGATTATGGAAAAATATACCTGAGCACGTGCTACTAGTTCTTGATAGTGCTTATGCCGAATTTGTTGAGGACGAAAATTATGATGCGGGAATCGACTTAGTCCGTAGGTCAAAAAATGTCCTAATGACAAGAACATTTTCCAAGCTCTACGGTCTTGCCGCCTTGCGACTTGGTTGGGGTTATGCCTGCCCAGATATCGCTCAGACATTAGATAAAGTTAGAGATCCCTTCAATATTCCAAGTAGTGCTCAGGCAGCTGGGATCGCCGCACTCAAAGATAAAAACTTTGAAGATAATGTTATCCGCTTCACTAATGAATGGCGACGTTGGCTCGCTAATGAGTTAACCGCACTTGGACTTAAAGTTATTCCTAGTGTCACTAATTTTATTATGTTTAAGTTTGAAAATAAAAATAAAACTGCCGTCAATGCCAACAATTTCCTTGTTCAAAATGGTTATATCCTGCGTTATTACAGTGGCCAAGGCCTTGGTAATTTTTTAAGGCTAACTGTCGGTACAGCAGATGAAAACAAAACAGTGATAAAACTGATAAAACAATTTCTGGAAGACTAGATGGCCTTATATAATAAAATAACTATTATCGGTCTGGGTCTTATCGGCTCCTCTATAGCTCGTGGAATTAAAGAAAAAAAAATAGCCAAGTATTTACACGCCTATGAAAAAAATTCTGTCTTTGTGAAAACTATAAATGATCTTAGTTTAGTTGATGTATTGGCTACAGACCTTATATCAGCAGTTGAGGATGCTGATTTAATTATTCTAGCTACTCCGGTTGGCGCATACGAAAATATAGGAAAAATTATTGGCTCCCATATTAAAGAAGGAGCTACCCTCAGCGATGTTGGGAGTATTAAAGCAGCTGTTTTCGGAATGCTAGAACCCTCATTATCTGAAAAGGTTCACTTTATACCTGCCCATCCAGTAGCCGGCACAGAAAAATCAGGTCCTGCAGCAGGATTTTCAAGCCTGTTTCATGATCGATGGGCTATTATCACACCTGCCAAGGGGACAGATACACAAGCTTTAGAGAAGTTAACAACCTTTTGGGAGATGCTAGGCAGCAACGTAGAAATTATGAACGCCGACCATCATGATAAAGTTCTAGCTATTACCAGTCACGTCCCTCACTTAATTGCTTATAACATAGTTGGCACTGCACGTGATCTGGAAGAAGTCACTAAATCTGAAGTAATTAAATTTTCTGCTGGAGGTTTTCGTGACTTTACCCGTATAGCTGCCTCTGACCCAACCATGTGGCGAGATGTTTTTTTAAACAATAAAGAAGCTGTACTAGAGATGCTGGGACGCTTTAGTGAAGATCTCACCGCATTACAAAGGGCAATTCGCTGGGAGGATGGCGATGCCCTTTATGATATATTTGAAAAAACACGCCGCATTCGTAAGCAAATTATCGACGCTGGGCAGGAAGAGGATTTAGAAAACTTTGGTCGCTCTAGTGACGACTAAAACTATTTAACAACTGACCAAAGCTCCATTAACATTAGTGGACCAAGATATAGTCCGCCATTTTGCATACGTATTGATAAAGAGACCCCTTGGTTTGCAGTCTGCCCCGGTGGAATAGGATCCTTAGGTTGTAAATTCATTAAACCTTTAGGCAGGTTATTCAGAAGATTACCATCACTTAATATATTAGCATTAAATGCCCCCAGTGGCTTTAATTCTTCATCTAACGTCACGTCACCGGTTAAACTCAAAACTAAATCTTTAGTGACATATTCAAATTTTCTGATACTGATGGTACCGCCCTCATCACGCCATTTTGACAGCTCCACAACGTTATATTCAGGGTGTTTATTTGCGTGAAGTTGGGCATCTATTCTGAGCTCATTCTCATCTACTCCAAAGGCGGTAGAAGAAAGTTCATTAATTTTTAAATTACTTGCCTTAAAAAATACTGAGCTATTTACTGGAAGATCATAATCATTTTGTAATAAAATAGAACGTCTTAAATGAAATTCTACATCCTCTACAGCCGGGCTTTCATTGATTTTTATTTCATCTCCATAATACCAACTTATACTTTCAGCTACTATCGATAAATTATTTAGATGGTTAGTCACAGGATCGAGAATTATTGACGACTTTACTTTATCAAAGGCCATATTAGCCTTTTGCTCGTTAAATAAACTTAATTCCACATTAAAATAATCAGCAATAATGATGGCGTGATTTGGCTTCCACGGTTGAAACACCACCGCAACCTCAGGAATACTTATCAAAAGTGGGTCAGTGGAAAACCGTCCACTTGGTATGGAGGCAGTTAAAGAAGATGCTTTAATCACAATTTTATAAGGAAACCCTGATAGGCTCAAATCGTTAACATAAAACTTAGTCCCGTTTAAGCGACTTTCACTATTTATAATCCAATCAAGAGTATTTTTTTCAACTTTTTTTGCTAATTGAAACCAGAAAAGGCTATAGCCCACAATAAGAAGTAAAGTAAAAGCTAATAAAATTCTGGCGCGCATAAAGTATTCCTATTAATTAAAAAAATAGATAATAAGTTAATCAAGGTCTGTTGATACAAATTATTTTATCTATTAAAAACTATAATTCAGCCTATCAAATATGACAGGAGACTATTTAAGATAGTTATTTTTTATTTTAACTATTTATCAGATCATTGCTTGCTGTCTCAATTTTATTTTCAAGCACTTTCATAAAAACATCTTTGGTAAGTCCCGATTTAATGGGCTCAAGAAATTCAAAAATAATTGTGCCCCCCGCCACCAAATGCTCTTTTTTCGGCCAGTAAGTACCCGAATTAAGGGCTACTGGTATTACGGCTTTTTTGGTGTATTTATAAATACCAAAAATACCTGACTGATACTCTACGTGTTGCCCAGGATATGTTCGCGAACCTTCTGGAAAAATAATTAACTGTCGTTCCTCATTAATCGATTTTTTTGCATCTTTCATGAGTCTTTTTAGCGCTCTCAAACCTCCATCGCGATCAATAGGTATCATGCCCGTATTTAAGCAAAATTGACCGTAAAGAGGTATTCTAAGGAGTTCTTTTTTCATCACAAATGCCGGATGGCTCACTACTGTGTGCATTACAAAAGTATCAAAAGACGATTGATGCTTCATAGCGATCAGAGCCCCACCAGTGGGTATATATTTGGAACCTCTAATTTCAAGCCGAATATTCATAATAACTTGCAATATAACCCGCACCCCGCGCGACCATATACCCTGAAACGCAATTAAACCATTTGTTGGTAGCCAGAATAAAGGTAGATAGAGCACGCAAAATAATACCGTCCATAGATAAAAAATTGCCTTAAAAAAACTAGACCGCACTGCCGGCACTTATTTTTCTCCTTTATTCATCAAGATGAGGTAATTTTGTTATATAATTGATCTAAGGCCTTTGCCCGAAGCAGACTAATAATATATTTACTATATTCTTGCGACAAGCTGAAATAATTAATATTTTCAGGCCGCCAGCTTCCAACTGGATGTTCAATGAATTTAATTTTCGGTATAAACCGTTTAAATTCTACCATTGCACGTGGCATATGTTCGAGAGAAGTAACTACCCTTAAAGTTTTTATATTATTATTTTCTAGCCACTTCAGTGTTTCGATAGCGTTGCCAACAGTATCTTCCGCTTGATTACCACTTTCTATACAACATTCCTCTAGCTCTTTTTTACTACCCAACAAGTTAAGTAGTTCAGCGCGCGTTACCTTTTCATCAACGCCAGAAATATAAAGCTTCTCAGCCAAACCATCTTCAAGTAATTTGATTGCAACATTCAGGCGATTTTGACCGCCTGTAAGAACTACTATGGCATCGGTTTTCTCATTCACAGTCAATTCACCCGAGGTGAGTTTATTTATGTACCATAAATAGCCGCCAAACCAGACAAGAAGAAATGAAAAGAAAATGGAAAATATTAATCGCATGCTAGGATCATACCATCCTTCCCAGTGCGCGCAAAACAGTAATTCTTGCCGACAGCATTGTCAGCAAGGCAAATAGGACCGGTATCAACAGCAGGATACACATTTTTAAATATGGTAATGTAGGCATTTCAACGAGGCCTTCTGATAGATTTTGGAAGAGATTTAAAAGTCCATAAAATGTTAAGAAAGAAAATACCAATCCAATAACTCCACCCTTAAGGCCATAATACATAAATCTTTTTTGGTATGTGCGGGCGACCATCTTATCTTGAGCCCCCATTAGGTGCATTATTTTAAGAGTTTTTTTGTGTTCGGACATGCTGGATTTTGTAGCAAAAATTACAATGCAAACTGAAACTATAAGAACCATAAATAAAATACCCACCGACATATACTCAATCATATTAGCTAAATCATAAAAACTATTTAACCACTGGCCATGGTCATCGAGATAAACACTATCACTGATTTGTTTAACTTTACTTTCCAGGGCCCCAAGATTGATATAGGCACCATTATTAATTAGGACATCCATCATTATTGGCAGCGGAAGGTCTTCGGTAATATTTCCAGAACCCAACCAAGGCTCTAGAAGTAATGATATTTCTTCATCCGATAGAATTCGTACTGATTTTATTCCCGGGGTACGCTGGAGTGTTTCTTGAATTTCAAATGACTGCGCAACTATAAGGTCTTTATCAGCACCAGTCACCTGCACGGTGATACGACCTTGGAGTGAGCCTGCCCAATCTTCAAAACCTGCGTTTAACAGCAAGCTTCCCGTTGCTGCAAGTGCACTCAAATAAACCATAATTGCCATGACCCAAGGCAGTAGTTTTGTCGCTTCACGATTATTTATTGTTGGCAAAAAATCAAAGGATTGGCTCATCTTGATATCCCTTCATTTTCAATGAACTCACTAATATCTTCCTTTGAACCTTTGACTTGCAAGAGCTTACCATCAATTAAATGTAATCTTGGTGCGCCCACTTTAGCAACTAGGGCATCATCGTGGGTAGCGATAACAATTGTTGTGCCCAACTTGTTAAGTTCAACGAAGAGGTACATAAGTCGCTCGGCCATTTTTGGATCAACGTTACCTGTTGGTTCATCCGCAACTATTATATCAGGTCGACGTATTACAGCGCGGGCGATAGCCACTCTTTGTTTTTCTCCACCCGAAAGAGCTGTCGGATTTGAATTCATTTTATCGCCAAGCCCTACCCAGCTCAGAAGTTCTTCAACGTGTTCGCTAACCTCAGAAAAGCTGGCACCAGCAATCCTTAGAGGTAATGCCACATTATGGACAGCTGACATATGGTCAAGTAGTCTAAAATCCTGAAAAACTACTCCAATTCGGCGCCTGAGTGCTGGCAAATCTTCTCGTTTAACCTTTGCGACGTCGCGGTTAAACATTAGTATTTCCCCATAACTTGGCTTCTGCGCCAAATAAATTAGTTTGAGTAAAGATGTCTTACCTGATCCGCTAGGGCCGGTGAGAAAATGCATAGACCCAGGTTCAAGTTTAAAAGAAATATTCTTCAAAACTTCATGCCCTTTTTCATAGCTCATACTTACATTTTTAAACTCAACCAATTAAGGCCCCTATATTCATTAAAATCCTATTTTTTCTTTTAGAACACAGTAATAATCATAATGCAAACCGAATTGACCCATATTATCGACACGTTATATCTCATAAATGTTAATGTATTGATAATCATCGGGGGGCACATTATAATGTGAATACAATTTAACATACCATAGCAGGAAGCGGGCTCCATAAATGATTCTTACGTGTCCGGAATGTAAAGCACGATATGTCGTTAACCCCAACGTCCTTCTCCCCCTTGGGCGAACTGTACGTTGTGCAAAATGCGCCCACAGCTGGTTTGAGAAAAAATCTGAAAATGATCTAGATATTTCTCAGCTAAAAAACATTAGCCAAACCAAGGAGACTCAAGTTACAGAAAATGAAGGTTCCAAAAACAACGATGGTTCAGATGTGCAACCAAACAAAAAAAGAGAACAGTCGGGACCAGCCATAGAAAAGTCTAACCTACCAGCACTTCAAAATCAAAAATATGAATCAAACAAAATTGGTTGGGTTTCACTTGCTATTTTTATAACTATTCTTTCCAGTTCATTCATAGGTTTTCAGGACACCATAGTGTCAAACTGGCTCCCAGCACAAAAACTTTATATTGCGTTGGGCTTAGATAATAGCGGAGCTATTCGCCCAACTGGAGCCAAAAAAGTTGTGAAAAATGAAAGTCTCCTAAAAATCGAAGTAAACAAGGTAATACTAAAACAAATTAACGAAATCTCTCATCTAGTTATTGAAGGCACTGTCGAAAACCACACAGATTATCATCAAATAATACCAGCAATTAAAGTCACACTTCTTGATGAAAATAGTCGTAATATTCATACTTGGAACTTTAAAACTGAAACAACAAGTATTCAAAAGGGAGAGAGTATCAATTTTATTAATTATCTGCCATCTCCCCCTAAAGAAGCCAGAGACGCCAGCGTTACATTTACAATAAAGTAATTAGTTATAATAAGCTTAATTACTTTAAGTATAGAAAAAGAAAATTCAAAGGTCAGAGGGTCGGTTTAAAATTTATCTCTTTCATTATATTTTGAAACTCTGGTGATTTTAAAATAGGTTTTCCAAGCTCCCTCTTAAGATTACCCATGATAACAACAAGTTCTGACTGGGACAGAGCTATTTTATTAATTTCATTATTAGTCATTTTTGCAAGAATTTCCTCTACAAGTACAGAAGCACTTTTTAGTAAAAAGTTTGATTTTTTACTGGCGAAAGAAACTTTTTTTTCCAGCGCCTTCATGGCATCGCCTACTTTTGATTGTAAGATAAACTGACTATGCTTTACATTTTCTAAATCTATCTTTCCATTAGTTTGTCGCTTATTTATAATAAGTCCACCCCAAACTTCCTCATTATAAGAATTAGAAAGCAGTTTTTTTTGAACCAAAATTAAATTATCAATAATTTTTCTGCCTTCTGAAAGGGCTAAATAATGTCCAAGACCATTACCACTTAGAATAAGATTATTATTTTGAACTAAGCCTTTACTAATAAAGTTAACCATTAATAACGCACTATGATATTTTTTCTGGTCACTAAAAGCTAAAATATAACTATATAATTTTCTTACCGATTGGATATCTACATCGAGTGAATAGTCATGCGAGGTGGTAGTTTTCCCTACCACTATATAATCTTGAAAAAAGCCATCCACACTTCTAAGTCCTTCACGTATATTTTGGACTGATTGTTTCTGGTTTATTAAAAGAGCAAGTTTATCCAACGAGGCGATAAGATTATTCTCAATGATGCCCATGTCACTGTTTTCAATTTTTTGGGCAGTATCCCAGAGTAAATTGCGAGCTACTTCATAACCTTCATGGTTATTATAATCACTTAAGCGCCAATATGCTGAACGCATGGCCACATAATATATAGGAGGAAGACCCTCTGCATCAGGTAATAAGCCAAGAGCTTTAATTTGTCGTGTAATCGACCTAAATTCTGGCCTTTTCTGGCCAAGTTCATGATAAAGAGAAATGAGTTTTCCAGCTACTGGATGACGGTAGGTCTTTATTGGTATTTTTATATTTTCAAGAATAAAACTCGACACCTGACCCATTTCATCCTCAACTGATAATTTAACGTCTACAACAAAGCCTGCATATTTAGACCTGCTAAAATCAAGATAAAAATTACGGTTGTATGATATTATATCCTCAAGAGCTAAGGCTTTTCTATCCACAATTATCCCATTTGAATTGATGAGTTCTACAAACGTATTTATAATTTTTCGATCATCAATAACATCTACATCAAAGGTCAAATAGCCTTTATCGTTAGCGTGATCCTCAAGGCTAAATTTGGTAATCTTTGGCTCTTGATCTTCTATGATAATAATTGGCCAAGTGCCAAGTGAACGTGAGCCTTGGTTCAACGACCACCAAATTTGATTACTGATTTTTATATTAGCTTTTAAATCACCATTCTTCTGTTTTTTAAATGGAACCACCTTACCGTCTGAAAGTTTAATAATAGGGGCCCAATCAAGACCCTCCACATGTACGCTGATGATACTACCCTCATGGATCGGATTTAATTCTCCACCATCTTCAGTAATATCCGTAAAAAAAATTTGGAGCGGTTCTTTTTGAAGATATTCTGGTGCAGTTACGACGGCTGTTACATACGCAACAGGATAATCAAAAAGAGACCTTGGCTTGAAGGCGAGAGTGGTTAGATGCACAAAATTTGTTCCACTGGAAAGAGCTAATATAGTAAATATACAAATACACACAGCGAGCGACGCAGTTGCTTTTTTTTGAGAATATTTTATTTTTCTAAAAAACCCCAAGAGTAAAAAAATACTTCCAACAAGCAGTGTAAATAAATAGAAAATGGTTTGCACAATGGGGGAAAAGTAGGGCCACAGATCAAGAAGAGAAATAATATAATATGTAAGAATAACTATTAGAGTGGGAACTAAACCGGAAATAAAAGACGTTCCATTAAATGGCAATCTTTTATTATTAGTAAAAAATTTAAATTTAGCTTTTAACAAAATACAACCTTTTAATTATACAGCTAAATCTACTCTGACAGCCAGGGGGCAATATGATCAAGATTTATTATTTCCTCGTAAGTAGGCCGAGGTCTTACAACAGCAAATTTATCGTCCTTTACAAGGACTTCTGGTATAAGTTTTCTAGTATTATATGTTGATGACATCACAGCCCCATAAGCCCCCACAGAACGGATCGCTAGCAGGTCGCCAGTTTTCATCGAAGTGATAGGGCGGTTGCTAGCAAAACTGTCGCCAGTTTCACAAACTGGGCCTACAATATCATAAAGTAAAATTTCTTCATTACTTTCTAAAACTGGCACAATTTCGTGATAAGCGTCATACATACTCGGCCTGATAAGATCGTTCATAGCAGCATCAACGATTAGAAATTTTCTTTCTTCACCGTCTTTTATATAAACTACTGTTGAGACTAATATGCCTGCATTACCAACTAAAAACCGACCGGGTTCAAGTATAATTCTACAGCCAAGGTGTTCTGTTACCCGCTTAACCATTTTTGCATAATCACTTGGCAGCGGCGGTAGGTCATTACATTCGTATGAGATACCGAGACCACCGCCAAGATCGAGACGAGTAATATTATGGCCATCTTCACGCAAAAGTTTCACAAGACCGGCGACAAGTGTGAACGCTTCCTCAAAAGGTTCAAGTTTAGTAATTTGCGACCCAATATGAAGATCAAGCCCTACCAGATTAATTCCGGGAAGCTTAGATGCCCTCTGACATATTTCGCGAACGTTACCCCAAGGAATTCCAAACTTATTTTCTGATTTACCTGTAGAAATTTTAGCATGTGTTTTAGCATCTACATCAGGGTTTACACGAAAGGTAATATCCGCAGTTTTATCCATGGAAGAAGCAACCTCACTTAACTGGTAAAGCTCTGGTTCGCTTTCTACATTAAACTGATAAATACCCTGCTCAAGAGCAAAGGTCATTTCCTGAGCAGTCTTGGCTACACCTGAATAAACAATTTTGCATGCGGGGATGCCGGCCTTTAGCACTCTTCTCATTTCACCTTCAGAGACAACATCAGCTCCAGCTCCAAGGTCACCAAGAGTTTTTATAACTGCTTGATTTGTATTTGCTTTGACCGCGTAACAAATAAGATGGTCTGTATTTCTAAATGCTTCTTTTATTTGATTAAATTGGTAAGTCAGTGACGCTGTGGAATAGAGATAAAATGGCGTACTAATACTTTTAGCAATCTCTGAAACCTTAATATTTTCGGCAAACATTTCGCCGTCTCTATGCTCAAAAAAATTCATAAAATTATCTTCTTAACTATTATTACTTAGATTTTCATAACCTGGGGGAGGTAATAAATCACCCCGTTTTCCGCAAGATCCAACCACAAAAATCAATGTGATGCTCAATATTAGTTTTATAATCTGTTTCATTTACACTCTATTCTTTCTTTCGCATTTTCCACTTGTTCCAACACTTTTAATGGTGCTGTGCCGCCATAGCTTACTCTGCTTGAAACTGAATTTTCAACACTTAATACATTAAACACATCGTTGGTAATTTTTGGTTCCACCGATTGCATCTCTTCTAACGAAAGGCCATTAAGATCACAGCCCTTTTTTTCTGCTAATGCAACTATCGAGCCAGTTATGTGATGAGCATTTCTAAACGGCAACCCAAGAACACGGACCACCCAGTCAGCTAGATCTGTTGCAGTTATAAAGCCAGTTTCAGTTGCATGTTTCATCTCTTTAACATTTATAGTCATATCTAGCACCATACCAGTCATGGCAGCTATGATTAAGGAATAGGTTTCAACAACATCAAATGTTGCTTCTTTATCTTCCTGCATATCTTTTGAAAATGTTAATGGCAGTCCCTTCATAGTGATGAGTAAACTATTAAGTGAACCAATTATGCGTCCGGATTTACCCCTACAAAGTTCAGCTGCATCAGGATTTCTTTTTTGTGGCATAATCGATGAACCGGTAGTGAAACTATCGGACATTTCAATAAATTTAAACTGAGCACAGGACCAAGTAATCATTTCTTCTGCTAATCTAGAGACGTGAATTGCGCTAATAGCTGCAGCAGACATAAATTCGAGGGCAAAGTCACGGTCTGAGACTGTGTCCATAGAGTTTGCTGTAGGCCTGTCAAAACCAAGTGCATCAGAGGTTTGATTTCGGTCAATAGGAAAGGATGTTCCGGCTAGAGCAGCTGCACCAAGCGGGCATTCATTTAAACGCTTTCTAACGTCCTTGAACCTCCCCCTATCGCGTGTGAACATTTCAAAATATGCAAGCATATGATGACCAAAAGTAACTGGTTGAGCACTTTGAAGGTGAGTAAAACCCGGAATAATAACATCCGCGTTCTCTTCAGCTTTTTTGACAAGAGCTAACTGAAGAGCCTTTAAGGCTTCATCCGTCTGATCGCAAGCCTGGCGTACCCAAAGTTTAAAATCGGTCGCAACCTGATCGTTTCGAGAACGCGCGGTATGAAGCCGGCCTGCAGTTGAACCAATGATTTCAGTAAGGCGTGCTTCAATATTCATATGTATATCTTCAAGTGCCGAAGAAAATTCAAATTCGCCAGCTTCAATTTCACCTTCTATTTTTTTCAATCCACTTTGAATGATTTCTGCATCTTTATTTGAAATGATACCTGTCGCAGCCAACATTCTACAATGTTCAATTGATCCCTGAATATCTTGCCTGTATAGTAATTTATCAAAATCGATTGAGGCGTTAATTTTTTCCATTATATCGGAAACGCCACCTTCAAAACGGCCACCCCATAAAGAATTTGCTTTTGGTTTTTGAGTATCATTAGTCATCGTTAATTTCTTTATATTTTTTACAGGATTAAAATGAAAAATAAGTCTCTTTATATACTATCAATCATTGCTCTATTCATAGGTATTTTTTCTTTATATGAACTAGGCAATACGCCAAATAACGATATACCGCAAGATCTTAACGCAGGCGCAATGAAGAGATTTGTTTTTAATGACAAAATGGTCCCGGCAACAAATGCTTCATTTCAAGATGCAAATGGTAGAGTGGTGAATTTTTCAGATTTCAATGGTAAAGTGATTTTAGTCAATCTTTGGGCCACTTGGTGCGCCCCTTGTATCAAAGAAATGCCTGATTTAAATGAGCTTCAAAAATCTTTTGAAAATGACGATTTTGAAGTTATCCTGATATCACAAAATTCGGATGGGATTGAGAGTTCATTAGCATTTCTTAAAAATAATAATATCAGCCACCTTACTACGTATATCGATACTAATAGAAGTGTTGCACGAACTTTTAAAGCGAATGCGCTACCTACCAGTATCTTAATAAATGCCAAAGGATACGAAGTGGGCAGATTAATAGGGCCGGCTGAATGGAATTCTGATAGTGCTCAAAGGCTAATTAATTATTTCCTCTTAAAATCAAAACCTTTGTGATTAGAATAAAGGCCTTGACTGTTATATTATAACATTATAGTAATATCACATCTTTCAACATTAATATAATCAGGCCTTTTATTATGAATATCTATACACACCGCACGAAATTTTTAACGCTACCTTTTTTTATAATTGGAGCCACTTTAGCTTCTGCGCAAGAAATACAACCAGAAGACCTCAACGCCCAAGGGGGCAACGATGATTTAATTTTAGTAACTGCAGCACCGTATGGCAAGAATACAGGTGATTTGTTGCAAGGATCCAGTATTTTATTTGGGGATAGCCTTGATAAAAGGCTAGAAGCCACAATTGGCGAAACTCTGGCTAATATGCCAGGTATTTCGTCAACTTATTTTGGTCCCGGTGCCAGCCGACCAATTATCCGAGGACAGGGCGGAGATCGGATCCGCGTTCTTGTCAATGGTATTGGCAGTATAGACGCTTCAACTGCAAGTCCGGATCATGCTGTTGCCGGCGATCCACTCACGGCGGAACGCATTGAAATTATCCGAGGAGCCAGCACTCTACTATACGGCAATAATGCCATTGGTGGTGTTGTCAATATTATTGACAATAGGATCCCTAACGTCATACCTGATGGAGGCGTAAATGGAAAAGCCCGCCTTTCATTCGATTCTGTTAGTAATGACCGATCAGGTAGTGCCAGTATTAATATTGGTATATCCGATAATATTGCACTTCATGTTGATGGCTATAAACGCCGTACAGGAAATTATACCATTCCTGGATTTGTCGAAAGTAAGGCCTATAGAGCGGCAGAAGAGGCCGAAGAAGAAGAAGGTCACGAAGGCGAAGAGCACGCTGAAGAAAAAGGAACAGTTAAAAATTCTGATGTAGACAACAAAGGTGGTACTTTTGGAATTGGGTGGATTGGTGAGAATGCAAAATTTGGGGCCTCTTTCAGTTTGAATGACGGTAACTATGGTGTTCCAGGGCATGGCGCTCACGGTGAGGAAGAAGAGGAAGGAGAGGAAGAAGTTGTTCGCGTTAATCTTGACCAGAAGCGTTTTGATTTAAAAGGCAATATTGAAAATGACTTTATGATATTTGAAGAAAGTCTAATTCGTTTTGGATATGCAGACTACAAACATGTAGAGATGGAAAATGGAGCTGCTGGGACTACTTTCAAGAATAAAGGCTGGGAAGGTCGTGTAGAACTGGCCCAAAAACCCATTGGGGCCATCCAGGGTTCGATGGGTATTCAGCTTAGAAATCGGGAGTTTTCTGCTATAGGCGAAGAGGCGTTTGTTGCACCCAACACTACATTTCAGTGGGGTGTATTTGCCGTTGAAGAAATTGACTTAGATCCAGTTACTTTTGAAGTTGGGGGACGCTACGATCAACAGAAGACTAAAAATCTTACTCTCGGTACAAATAAAACATTTCATAACCTTAGTTTCTCTGCAGGGGCCGCTATTCATCCCACCGAATCGGACCTTATAGGGATTAATTTAAGCCGTTCAGAACGTAGCCCAAATCCAGAAGAATTATATTCGAACGGACCCCATTTGGCCACTAAAGCCTATGAGGTTGGTAACCTAAACCTCAAAACAGAAAAGGCAACCTCCGCAGAACTTACCTTTAAAAGAGATACAGGGGCATTTAGTAGTAGTGTAAATATTTATCATACTTGGTACAAAGACTATATTTATGAATATGCAACTGGCCTAAAAACAGGTAACCTTAGCCGCTTTGAGTATAGAGCAAAAGATGCTAAATTTTACGGTGCGGAGTTAGAATTAAACTATACTTTAATCGAAACAAAAGACTATAGTTTACATCTAAGTGGGTCTGCAGATTTTGTTCATGCGCGCTTTAGTAATAATGGCATCATTCCCCGTATGCCAGCGGCTAGTGGTAATTTTGGCATTGAATACAAAAGTGACATATTTGATATTGGCGGAAATTTAGGTGTAACGGGCAGCACAAAAAAAACAGTCACAAACATTCTTCCTACAGACGGCTATACAACTATTGATTTATCAGCAACTTGGCGACCATTTGGATCGGAGCGTGATTTAAATGTCAGGTTACAGGCCTTGAATATTACAAATGCTGAGCGTCGCCAACATACTTCATATCTAAAAGACACGGTACCCTTGCCGGGCCGGAACTTCCGACTGTCCATGAATTATGGTTTCTAAATAATCTTTAGTAGGGAGTTTTAAAACACGGTTTTCGGGGAAATTATTTTATTAGAGAGTGCATAATATCTTAATAAAATTTCCCCCTAAGCCTGTTTAAACGCATAGTGTTTTCGATGGTGATAAATTTAATCACTTTCAACAAATGATTTTATCACAAAAAACCTTGACACAGTCCTGCTGAACGCTATATTTCGCCCACTTTTAATTGTGAGAATAGATTCTCATATTTAAAGATGACATTCGTCATAATCCGGTCCATAAATATGAACAAAGTTCATTACCGGCTATGACCAGAAGATAAAATAGGAACAGATTATGTTTGCAGTCATCAAGACCGGCGCAAAGCAATACAAAGTTGCTGTCGGTGATGTAATTAAAGTGGAGAAGCTCGACGGAGAAGCCGGAACTGAAATATCCTTAGACACCGTACTCATGGTTGGTGACGATAAAGGTGTTAAAGTAGGTACGCCTGCCGTTTCAGGAATTATTGTTACAGCAGAAATTCTTGAGCAAGCCAGAGCAGCTAAAATTATCGTCTTTAAGAAAAAACGCCGCCAAGGTTACCGCCGTAAGGCAGGGCATAGACAGGAACAAACTGTCCTAAGGATCATGGGTATTGGTAAAAATGCGCCGAAGAAAGCTGCACCAAAAAAAGTAGCTACAAAGGCAGTAGAGCTCAAAGCTGAAGAAAAAAAAGATGCGCCAAAAAAAGCAGCAGTGAAAAAAGCTCCGGCGAAAAAAGTCGGTCCAAAAAAAGTAGCAGTGAAAAAGCCTGCAGCTAAGAAAATAGCAACTAAAACTAAGGAGAAATAATAATGGCACATAAGAAAGCTGGTGGTAGTTCACGTAACGGTCGTGATTCAGCGGGGCGTCGCCTTGGTGTTAAAAAATATGGTGGTGAAGCGGTAATCCCAGGAAATATTATTGTTCGTCAACGTGGAACTAAGTTTTATCCTGGAGACAACGTAGGAATGGGTAAAGATCACACACTTTTTGCTTTGACAGAAGGTAAAATTAAATTTTATAAAGGCAAATTAAAACGTAATTTTGTTTCTGTTGAATTACTCGCCTAAAATAAAATGCTACGCCATAAGAGATTTGAAAAAGGAGAATGATCAGTCACTCTCCTTTTTTTGCGACTAAACTAAACCAAATAATATATAGTTAAATTCTTAACCAATAAAGTTCGGGCCTAACATGAAGTTTTTGGATCAATGTAAGACGTATATAAAATCAGGCGCAGGTGGTGTAGGGTGCTTGAGTTTTCGTCGTGAAAAAAGCGTGGAGTTCGGAGGCCCTGATGGTGGAAGTGGGGGAATGGGTGGCCACATAATCATTGAAGCCGTCGAAGGCCTCAACACTCTTATCGACTACCGCTATAAGCAGCATTTTAAAGCAAGTAGGGGAATGCACGGCATGGGTCAAAATCGCACTGGGGCAAAGGGGCAAGACATCATCATGTCTGTGCCAGTTGGTACACAGATTTTCGATGAAAATAACGATGTCATGCTCGCAGACCTTACTGATGCTGGTCAAACAATATTGATGCTCGAGGGCGGAAGGGGTGGCCGCGGTAATACAAGTTTTAAAACGTCAGTAAATCAGGCTCCGCGCCAAACTACACAAGGCGGTCCCGCAGAAGAAATGTGGATCTGGATGCAGTTGAAGTTAATGGCAGACACAGGTCTTGTGGGATTGCCTAATGCAGGAAAATCAACATTTTTATCCGCTGCAAGCCGGGCCAAACCAAAAATTGCTGACTATCCCTTCACTACACTCAAACCTCAGCTTGGCGTTGTATATGTGGATAAAAAAGAATTTGTTATTGCTGATATTCCTGGTCTCATTGAAGGTGCACATGAAGGGCTTGGTCTTGGTGATCGTTTTCTTGGCCATATTGAACGTTGTTCAACCATCCTCCATGTCATTGATGGAACCGGGGAAGAAATTGTAGAAGCATATAAAACTATTCGTCATGAATTAGAGCAATATGGCGAAGGACTTGCAGAAAAGAAGGAAATAATTGCTATCAATAAAATTGATGCGCTTGATGAAGAGTTGGTAAAAATGCTTGTTAATGAACTTTCACAGGTTACGTCTTCACCTATTATGCCAATCTCAGGTGTAACCGGTGAAGGCATTACAGAAATGCTGCGAGCACTTCTTGAAAATGTAGAAAGTGTTCGACACACTGAACGTGCTGTTCAAGATCAGGAAACCTTGGCTCCTGAAGAAGGGGATGCCAACCCTAAAGAATGGTCTCCCGTCTAAAATGGATATAAAACGAGATATAGATCTTCATGCAAAAGAGGTCCGCTTTAAGTCACTAAATCGGATAGTTATTAAAATTGGCTCGGCACTGCTAATAGATGGAAATACGGGAAAAATTTCCTCTGATTGGTTATCTAGTATTGCTGCGGACGTTGCCAAATTAAAAGAGCAAGGCAAAGATGTTATCCTAGTTTCATCTGGCTCTATTGCACTCGGCCGAAAAATTCTTGGCCTCAAGATGAGTAAAAAAATAGTTGAAAATCAGGCTGCAGCAGCTATTGGGCAAATAGAACTATCTGCAACTTTTCGAGAAAAGTTAGCAGAGCACGGTATCCCCGTCGCTCAAGTACTTCTCACCTATAGTAACACAGAAAACAGAGGCCAGTATCTAAATGCGCGAGGCACAATTAACCGTTTGCTCAAACTTGGTGTTGTGCCAGTAATCAACGAGAATGACACAGTGGCAACGGACGAATTATGTTATGGTGATAATGACCGTTTAGCTGCGCGAGTTGCCACCATGTGTGAAGCTGATCTATTGATATTGCTCTCTGACATTAACGGCTTATATAGTGAAAATCCCAAAACAAATTCGAAGGCTAAATTTATCCGCACTGTTAGAGAAATAACTCCTCAAATTGAAAAAATGGCTGGAGAGCCAATATCCACTGGTTTTGGAAGTGGCGGTATGATTACAAAAATCGCCGCTGCAAGTATTGCTACTACTAGTGGTTGTCATATGGTTATCTTAAACGGCACTATGAATAATCCAATTAAGATGTACTTAGAACAGGGCGCAAAAAAAGATAACGGCACCTGGTTTGAAGCATCAGTAATGCCACTAACATCAAAGAAAAAATGGATTGCAAGTACACTTCTGCCTGCTGGGACAATTGTTATAGATAATGGTGCATTAAAAGCTCTTTCTAATGGAAAAAGTCTATTACCAGCAGGACTTATTAGCGTAGATGGAGATTTTAAAAGGGGTGATACAGTAAAAGTTACAAATAATAATGGCACTGAGTTTGCTCGCGGATTAGTAGCTTACGCATCTGAGGAAGTAGAAAAAATTATAGGTGCGCGAAGTAGCGAAATTGAAAATATTCTTGGATACAGCGGACGAGAAGAGATTATACACCGCAGTGATATGGTAATAAGCCAAGGAAGACAAAGTGATGAATAGCGAAAATAATATAAAAATTCTCATTAAGGGTATTGGCCAAAAAGCTAAGGTGGCGTCACAAGAACTGGCGCTAGCATCTACCTCCATTAAGAATAAGGCCCTAAAAGTAGCAGCTCTGGAGATTAGAAGTGCTAAAGATGAAATAATAAAAGCTAACAAAAAAGATATGGATATTGGAAAGGGACGCAGCCTCAGCGTCGCCATGCTGGATAGGTTGTTTCTTGATAATGAACGCATTGAGGCTATAGCCTGCAGTATTGAGGCTATACTTCATCTCGAAGATCCTATTGGGGATGTTATGGAAACGAACACCCGCCCAAATGGACTTCATATTTCTCAAGTGCGTGTACCACTTGGTGTTATTGGTGTAATTTTTGAATCCCGCCCAAACGTTACCGCTGATGCTGGCGTTCTTTGTTTAAAGGCTGGGAACGCAGTGATACTTCGTTGTGGTAGTGAAAGTGCCTATTCAAGTCATGCAATTCATGCCTGCATTGTTCGAGGACTAAAAAGTGCCGGGCTGCCTGAAGATGCAATTCAATTGATCCCCACCCAAGACCGCTCAGCGGTTGGGGAATTGCTTCGTCTTTCTGACTATGTGGATGTAATTATACCACGTGGAGGTACATCATTGATTGAGCGAATACAAAATGATAGCCGAGTACCAGTGATGGCCCATCTAAACGGTATTTGTCACATCTACATTGATGAAGGTGCTGATCTTGAAAAGGCAATAGCAATCACTCTCAATGCAAAGATGCGTCGGACAGGTATTTGTGGTTCGGCAGAAACTCTGTTAATAAATAGTAATATTACTGAACATAAAGTAATAGCTATTTTAAAAACCTTAAATGATCAAAATTGCGAAATACGAGGTGATAAATTTATTTGCACACTATTTAAAAATGCTAAGGAAGCAACAGAAGTTGATTGGAGCACTGAATACCTCGATGCAATTATTTCGGTACGCATTGTTGATGGTATCGATCAGGCTATTTCGCATATAGCCAAGTATGGCTCAAGTCATACGGAAAGTATTATCACTGAAAATACAAAAAATGCTGAAAAATTTTTAAATGAAGTTGATAGTGCAATTGTTATGCATAATGCTTCTACTCAATATGCTGATGGCGGTGAATTTGGAATGGGAGCCGAAATCGGAATATCAACTGGAAAAATACATGCACGCGGGCCAGTCGGCCTCCAGCAATTAACTAGCTATAAATATCAGGTAAGAGGCAATGGACAAATCCGCCCAGAGTAAAAAAATAGGCCTACTTGGAGGATCCTTTAATCCTGCACATAATGGTCATCTCGAGATTAGTCTCGTTGCACTTGATATTTTGGAACTTGATGAAATTTGGTGGCTGGTTTCCCCACGTAATCCGCTCAAGTCAACAACCACTAATAAAAATTTTATAGACCGGTACTCATCCGCTCAAAACCAAGCAAACGACCCTCGCATCAAGGTAAGTGATATTGAAAATAAATTTGGAACTATCTATACAGTTGATACTTTAGAGAAGATTAAAATAAATATGAAAAATGACCATTTTATCTGGTTAATGGGAGCAGATAATTTAGTCCAGTTTCATGAATGGAAAGATTGGAAAAAGATAGCTAATACGGTTCCGTTTGCGATTTTTAACCGTCCCAGTTATTCTAGAGAGGTCTTAGAGAGTGTTGCAGCAAAGGCATTAAAAAGTGCCCAGGTCCCCATAGAACAGGCCAACACTCTATATAGTTTAACCCCGCCGGCATGGATTTTTTGTGAAGTTACTTATAATCCATTGTCATCAACAGAAATAAGAAATAATATTAAATAACAAGAGGTTACATAATTTAAAGTGCAAGATACAACAGAGTTAAAGAACGCGTCAGATCCCATTCAGTCATTCAGCAGTGCTGAACTTCTGCAATTCGTTATTACTTCACTAGAGGACGATAAAGCAGAAGATATCATCAACATAGATCTAAAGGGAAAAACTAGCATCGCCGATTCGATGATAATCGCATCAGGCCGTTCTACAAGACAGGTCGCTGCAATAGCAGATCACCTTTACCGCAAACTCAAGCATGGGCCAAACGGTTGCAAACTTGAGGGAATGGAAAAAGCTGATTGGGTGCTCCTTGATGCAGGAAGTATTATTATTCATATTTTTAGACCAGAGGTTCGTACTTTTTACAACCTTGAAAAGATGTGGGCTGTCGATTTTACCCCTGAAAAAATGTTAGCCTCAGCAGTTGATGCGCAGAAATAATGAACATCTACATTATTGCCGTTGGCAGAATGAAAAAATCTGCAGAATATGATCTACTAAAAACCTATCTGAAGCGCTGTCCGTGGGATATTAGGATTATCGAGGTTGAAGAAAAAAGACCTCTTAAGGCTGGCCCTAGAATGAAAAGGGAAGGTGAACTTCTGCTGAAAGCTATACCCCAAAGTGCTATTATAATTGCCCTTGATGAACGTGGTGAAAAGTTACGCAGTACTAATTTCGCCAATAAAGTCAGCGCATGGCAAGATCAAGGAGTAGTGAACCTAGTCTTTCTTATTGGCGGAGCCGATGGATATGATGAAAAAATTAAAAGCCGTGCGCATTATCTAATCTCTTTTGGGGATATGACCTGGCCGCACATGATGGTCAGAGCAATGCTTTGTGAACAACTCTATCGAGCTTCAGCCATACTTTCAGGCCATCCTTATCATAAAGACTAAAAATACCAAGATACATAAATAAAATCACACTTTATATTATCCCTTAAAAAATTTATTGTCCTTTAAAAATATTGTCCTTTAAAAAAAATTAGTAGTATAGTCAGTCCATGAACAAATTTATTTTAAAACCAACAAAACCATTAATTTTATGCATTCTTGATGGGTGGGGTGCTCGTGAGAGCACTGAAAATAATGCCATAAAATTGGCTAATACACCCAACTATGATGCACTAATTTCAGACTTTCCTAACTCCCTTTTACAAACGTCCGGCAAGGCTGTAGGCCTTCCCATTGGGCAAATGGGAAATTCAGAAGTCGGGCACATGAATATTGGTGGAGGTAGGGTCGTTAAACAAGAACTACCTCGAATTGACGAAGCTATTTTAAATGATCGCCTTAAAGATATTAATTGTTTAAAAAAATCAATAGTAGCACTTAAAAAAACCAAAGGTACTTGTCATATCCTTGGCCTCATATCACCCGGGGGGGTTCATGGACATCAAGATCACATCGTAGCCCTAGCTCGTGAATATTCGAAAGCTGATATTCCTGTTGCCATACACGCCTTTACTGATGGTCGTGATGTCCCACCGAAAAGTGCTCTTAAGTTTATTAAGCAATTCGAAGATGATATTGCCGAATTGAGAAATGTCCACATAGTAACCGTCTCTGGTAGATACTACTCCATGGATCGTGACAACCGGTGGGACCGTGTTATAAAAGCTCATTTAGCAATATCTAGCGGCACAGGACATCATTTTAAATCATCTATTTCTGTCGTAAACCATGCATATCAAACCAACCTCTCTGATGAATTCATCGAACCGAGCATCATAGCAAATTATAAAGGGATGCATGACGGTGATGCGATCGTTTCAAGTAACTTTCGGGCTGATCGCGCTCGTGAGATTATGGCGACATTTGTTGATCCTAGTTTTGATGGTTTTAAAAAACCAAAGAATATTAATTTGTCCGCAGCCATTGGTATGAGTAAATATTCCAATCATCTTTCCAGTCATATGGAATGCCTCTTTCCGACAGAAGCCCTTAAAAATACATTGGGGGAGATAATTTCTGAGCAAAATCTCAACCAACTACGGATTTCGGAAACAGAAAAATATGCTCACGTAACCTTTTTCTTTAATGGTGGTAACGAAGATTTGTATGCTGGTGAAGAACGTATATTAATTCCCTCACCAGATGTAGCTACTTATGATACCAAGCCAGAAATGTCAGCACTAGAATTAACAAATAAGTTGGTAGATGCAATCCTTACCGAGAAATTTGATCTTATCGTCGTGAACTATGCAAATCCGGACATGGTTGGACATACTGGAGTTCTTGAGGCTGCTCTTAAGGCAGTTGAAACAATTGACGATTGTCTCGGAAAACTCAGAGAAGCCCTAGAAACGGTCGGGGGTTCAATGTTGGTGACAGCAGATCATGGCAATATTGAGCTAATGAAAGATCCCTCTACAGGAGTGCCTCATACCGCTCATACCACAAATCTCGTACCCTTTATTTTAATAAATGACCAAGTGCGCTCAAGTGATCTGATAACACTAGAAAATGGTGCCCTATGTGATATTGCTCCAACCATTTTATCACTAATGAAGCTCGAGCAACCATCGAGTATGACTGGGCGAAGTCTTATAAAGTCTAAAATGGATGGAGCTTAGCCATTTCAAACATAAAGTTTAGATTTTTCAATAAAAAAATGCTGGTTAGTTCAACATTTATTAGTGTCGTTTTGATCTTAACATTTATTCCTGCGTCTAAACTAGCGGCACAAATACGAGAAGAAAATCAAGAAAACACCACTAAACTTCAAACCCTTCGCAAACAAATAGAAAAATCTTCCGAACGTGCAGGCGTCCTTGAGGACCAAGCACGTGAAATTCACGAAGAAATTTCTCTAATTCAAAAAAACTTGATAAATTCCGCCGCAAAAATACAAATCATTGAGGAGGATATTTTTATTGCAGAGGATAATCTATTAGATCTTCGCGTTCGTGAATTAGAATTAAAAAAAAATCTAAGTACAAAAAATTTCGAAATGGCGTCAACGTTGGGTGCAATGCAGCGACTAAGTTTACAAAAAGCTAATATTGTCGCCTTTAAGCCAAACGATGCGTTAAATACTCTCCGAACTACTTCTTTACTGAAAGTAATTTTACCTAATCTAAAAAACCGCGCCCTCATTATTGAGAACGACTTATCCGATCTAGATAATATACGGGCTGAGATGCGTCAGCAGAGTATTGAATTAAAAAAAAATAGAGCAAAGCTAGTTACTGTAAATAATGAAATTGATGATCTTCTTAAAAAGCGTCTAGGCCGACAAAGTAATATTGAATACTCCACAATAAAAGAACGAGAAAGATTAAGGGTTTTTGCTGAAACAGCGATTAATTTAGAGGACCTAATAAAAAAAATAGCCTCTGAAATTATTCTCCGTGAAGAAGCTGCTATAACTGCACAAAAAGACCTTAGAGACAAACCAAATCATAAACATACCTTTTTTCCGACCGCCTCCATATCTGCCCCAAGAAGCAGTCTGTCTTTTGCTCGGGCAAAAGGCAATATAGCGTTGCCAGCTCGTGGTTCAATCTATCAAATTTATAATCAACTACTTCCAACAGGGCAAAGAGCAAAGGGTATTATTATTAATACGCATAGCGGCGCTCCTGTGGTTGCTCCCCATGACGGGCGTATTGTTTTTTCAGGGATATTTCGTTCCTATGGACAACTCTTGATCATTGACCACGGAGAAGGTTATCATACACTTCTATCCGGCATGAAAAATATTAATGGTATTGTAGGACAATCAATACTAAAAGGTGAGCCAGTAGGACAAATGTCCTTAGAAAAATTTACGTCTGATTCTCATCATAAACTTTATGTGGAATTAAGACAAAAGGGAAAACCAATTAATCCCATGTTATGGATTATGGCTATGGATCGCGCTGTAAAGTAATGGAAAGATATTTTGTGATGAAAAAATTATTTAAAACGAGCCTATTTGTGATTAGTATTTTCTGCTCCAATACGAGTATGCAAGCACACGCAGAAAAGTCTGAAACATACAATCAACTGAATTTATTTGCTGATGTATTTGAGCGCATCCGTTCGCAATATGTTAAAGAAGTTGAAGATGAAGAATTAATTGAAGCTGCTATTAATGGCATGCTGACCTCTCTAGACCCACATTCAAACTATTTAAACTCAAAGAAATATGAAAATATGCGTGTCCAGACCAGCGGAGAGTTTGGTGGCTTAGGTATTGAAGTCACAATGGATAAAGGCGTTATTCTTGTTGTTTCTCCAATGGATGATACCCCCGCTGACCGTGCTGGTATCGAGGCCGGAGATTACATCACAAGGATTAATGGAGAGCAAATAAATGGTTTAACCTTAAATGAAGCTGTTGAAAAAATGCGTGGTAAGGTCGGTACAGATATCAATATTAGCATAGCTAGAAAAGATGAAAATAGCCTTATCGAGCTAACCCTAACGCGCGCTATTATTGAAGTAAATTCAGTTCGCCATCATATTGAAGATGAGGTTGGATATATCCGTATTTCATCCTTTACAGAAAAAGCAACTCCCGGATTACGCGAAGCTATATCGGAAATTAAAAAAGAACTTGGTGATAATATGCAGGGGATTGTTCTTGACCTTAGAAATAATCCGGGCGGGTTATTAGATCAAGCTATTGACGTAACAAATGTGTTCCTTGATCGTGGCGAAATTGTATCTACAAGAAACAGAAATGATCAAAATATTCAACGGTATAATGCACAATCTGGAGACAGTATTGATAGTAAGCCTTTGGTAGTTCTAATTAATGGTGGTTCTGCATCAGCGTCTGAAATTGTCGCCGGTGCGTTGCAAGATCACGAACGGGCTGTAGTTTTAGGAACTAAATCCTTTGGGAAAGGATCAGTTCAAACTGTTATTCCCCTTTCGATTGATGGTGCCATGAGTTTAACAACCGCCTACTATTTCACACCATCTGGCAATTCAATCCAAGGCGAAGGCATACTTCCAGATGTCGTCGTTGAGCAACTAAGCCTTGAGAATAAAGAGATTGTAGAAAATCGTCGCAGTGAATCTAGCCTTCGAGGAAGTCTTGCTAACCCAAACACTATCCAGCCGAACCCGGCAGAAAAGAGTGACGACCTAGTTGAGCTTGATGATGCAGGAGAAGTTATAATTAATAACTCGTTAGACGAGGAAGAGCTTGAGAAAGAAGAGGGTAACGATATAATTCAACGGACTACAACTGCACAGGACGATTACCAACTTAACTTCGCACTCAATCTCATCCGTGGCATGGCTATAACTAGCAACAATTAAACAACAATAGATTTTATATTAGAACTCAATGTTAAATGAACCTGAATTACAAGCGTCAATGCGTCAACAATTAATTAATCCACTCAGATTAGCTTGGGGATTAGTCATTTTTTTAATTGTCATTGTTATAGCTTGGGCATTTCTATCTGATGAGGACCAGACCACGTCAAAAATAGCCTCTAAAAATTCTATAACTATTAATACTTTAATAAATAGTGAAGATGAGAATATTTCAAAAATTATTACAACCTATCCCATTACAGTTGTTATAGATGAAGTTGAAGAACCCAAAAACAAAAAATTAAAAACCCAATTAATCAGTCAACAAAAAATCTTTATTACAAAACCTTTAATCACAAGAGCTCTTCCAATACTTAACACTGAAAGTCCTCAACAAAAAACCTTACAGGTTTCTATAGATAAAAATATTTTAACCGAGGGTAATCATGAACCCCAATCTACTCAAGAACAGGAAGGCTTTATCGCCTGGAAGGAATATGCGCAACCCTTTATAGGAAGCAAAGATCTTCCCCGGATTACTATTATAATAACCGATATTGGTCTTAATTTGAATAATAGCAATGAGGCTATTAATATCCTGCCGGAACAGGTTGGCCTTGCCTTATCACCATATGCAAGAAATATTCAATCCTGGATGGATAGGGTTCGAAAAACAGGTCACGAAGGATTTTTGATGATCCCCACCGAGCCCCTTAGTTATCCAAGTAACGATCCTGGACCACACACTCTAATGACTAATGATGATCCCGTTGACAATTTAGCCAAACTTGATTGGCTACTTAATCAAGTTACAGGATATGTCGGTGTTATTAATCATATGGGTTCGAAATTTACAACTGAAGAAGAAGCCCTCACGCCTATTCTTACCGAGCTTCAAAATAAGAATCTCATGTTTATCGATAGCCGGTCTACTAGGTTCAGCGTGGCCTCTCAGATAGCACAGAACTTGGGTATGCCCAGTGCCAAAAATGATCGATATATTGATAACGTTCTAACTAAAGTAGAAATTCAAAAACATCTTGATGAACTTGAAAAAACTGCAGTAAAATTGGGCACAGCGCTCGGTCTTGCGCGCGCGGTTCCACTTTCAATAAATGAAATTTCCGAATGGGCAGATACTCTAGCCAACAAAGGGATAGAGCTTGTTCCAGTTACCGCAATCGCAAACCGTCAATGGGTGAAATAATGTCAAAAAGAAGTTTAGTTCTCCCTTATCGTCCCTGTGCTGGCATTATGCTCCTTAATAATAAAGGGAAAGTCTTCGTGGCTCGAAGAATAGACACGGATACTGAAGCCTGGCAAATGCCTCAAGGTGGAATTGAGAATGGTGAGGATCCAAAGGTTGCCGCTATACGCGAACTAGAAGAGGAAACAGGCATTACACAAGCCGATATTATTGCTGAGTATCAAGATTGGCTTACTTATGATCTACCAGATAAACTCTATGGAAAAGTATGGAAAGGACTTTACGGTGGCCAAACAATGAAGTGGTATGTGATGCGCTTCCATGGCGAAGACAGCGACATAAATATTAAAACCAGGCATCCGGAATTTTCATCTTGGAGATGGGTTGACATGAATGACCTCCAAGAAATAATAGTACCCTTCAAACGGGATATATATAAAGCACTCTCTGAAAAATTTTATTACCTTACGGAATAAGTAATGATCGACAACAAAAATATAATTTTACCTGTTATGACCATTTTGAAAAAATCTTATTTGATGGTCTTTAATAATATTAAAATATGGCTCATATACTCGTATATCTTAGCTATACCTATTTTTCTTTTATCAACGGTATTATCACAGATGAATTATAGTTTTCTTTCACTTAGTTTTTATATAACTTTCTGTTTTATAATTTTGATCTCTATAAATATTTTTTTCTATCGTGTATTTGCACTTCCAAAAAAGGATCTCTTTAAAATTGACATAAGTGAATTTATTAAATCATTTTTAAAAATGGCAGCATACATATTAGCGCTGCTATGCGTTTTGTTTCTAGCTATTCTAACATTGTTGCTATTATTGGGTCTCATAGTAAGTATTGTCGAAGAAGTCGCGGGAAAAACTGCATTAAGCGAAGCGTTTTTAACTGCACTAGTTACTATAGTTATGTTGATTTTTATTCTTCTCATAACAATGAGAGTTCAGCCAACCTTTATAAGTATAGCTCTAAATAAAACTATTCTTCCTATGAAATCAGCCTATTATTATACACGTGATAATAATAGACGGATCATAATTATTGGCCTGCTTAGTTTTATTCCTGCAATGTTTCCATCAATAATCGGGGTAACGATAATAGACCTGGTTGGTCCCTCAGACCTTCTCTCATACCTTCTATTCCCATTTCTCTTATTGCCTAGTATTATAATTATAAGTTCTGGGGTAAAAATTTATGAGTTGTTAGTTCCCGTAGACCTTGAGAATGAAAATCAAATAACGAAAATTACAGCATAACGTGAAGCAGTATCTCAACAAACTGTGAAAAAAATAGCCTCAAAGATACGTATTTTTGAACTTAGAGTTACAAATGGCTGTGAAAATTACACGCAAGACAAATAAAAATAATCTATAGATTTATGCTACTTCGCGGTCCAATACTTCTATTATAGAAGCTATGCCGTCCCTAGCCTTTTCAGCACGAGCTTTAGCATCATTATCTTTTGCATGTAAAACAGTTTCTTCAAGATCTTTAAGCTCAGAGAGGTAAGTCTCTCTATCAACCCCTGCTAGAGGCCTAGCTATCTCAGCAAGAATTATAAGGCCCTCAGAATTCACTTCAGCAAAACCACCAACAACAAGTAATTTTTCAGCTTCACTATCGTTATGTACTTCTA
>JABGYD010000075.1 GCA_018675425.1 Kordiimonadaceae bacterium | reverse complement strand
CGATATATCTCTAAGACCCTTTGCACATCAGCGCTAACCTTTGAACGCGAAAAAACTGTGCGAGGACGAAGTTGAATTTCTTCATAAAGATCTTGGTCATCTTTATATTTATTACCCTCAAATAAAATTCGGTTAAGGATTGGGTTTTCTAACACGGTTATAACAAGTGTCTCTGCCCTGCGCCCAACATCAACGTCTGAAAAAAGACCTGTATTATAAAGTCTTTTTAATGTCGCATCACTCAATTGTTCGGTATAGATGTCACCAATATTTATAAGGAGGTAGCTCTCAATTGTTGAATCTTCAATACGAAGATTACCATTAACTTCTAGGTTGGATATTATGGTATTAGGAATAATTTTTTGTGCAATAGTCGATGGAGTTTGAGACCAAGAAATCCCATAGAATGATCCTTGTCCAATTAAAAATAATATACACATTAAAGTTTTTTTAATTTTTTTTAATATCAATAGATCAAACCCTAGTCTAACTGCCAAAAATCATATTACCTAACCAAGTCGAGAAATGTCGATGAAAGTCGTGAATACCATCAAACTTAACACTAACAAGACCCCAAATTTGGCACCAAGTTCCTGAGCGGCTTCACTCATTTTTTTTCGTCTCACAGCCTCTATAGCATAATAGAGTAAATGTCCACCGTCTAACATTGGGATCGGGAATAAATTTATTGTTCCGAGACCAATAGAAATAAGCGCCACAAAACTAAGAAAAGAACTAACTCCATACTCGGCAGTCTTACCAGCAACCCTAGCAATTGTTATCGGACCACCTAACTCTTTGGCTGACCTTTTACCTAGGATCATCTGTCCTATACCGGTCAGGTTTCTAATAGTAATTTCCTTGGTTTCAATAATCGCTTGCCAGAATGATCCCACCAAACCATATTTAACAAGCTCCATTTCTTCTGGAACATTCCTAATACCAATCATTTTTTTTTGTATACCTTGGCCAAGAATATCTTCCTCATCAACAATATCTAGCTCAAGGCTTAAGGATATTAGCTCTGTATCTCTGGCCACAACGACTTCAGAAAAGTTGTCAACTTTGAAAGCCATAATAATACTTATATCACTAAAATTGGAAATTTTTTTACCATCCACGGAAATAACTCTATCCCCACTCAAAATACCAGCTCCCGCGGCTGCACTTCCATCGACAACCGAGCCTACAATAGGGGCATTAACTAAGCGACCATGAGAAAAATAAAGACCAGTAAAAATTAAAATAGCAAAAAGGAAGTTGATCGCCGGGCCAGCAACAACAATAGAGGCCTTTTGGGACAATTTTTTATAATAAAATGATTCACCCCGGTTTTTATTATTCATGGTATCTAAACCATTGTTCGACCTATTAGCCTCTGGTCCGTCACCAAAAAACTTTACGTAACCGCCAAGTGGTATCCAACTAAACTTCCAGCGAGTGCCATTTTTATCATTAAAACCCCAAATTTCTGGCCCAAAACCTATAGAAAAAATTTCAACGCGCACACCATTAATCCGGGCAATTATATAATGTCCCCATTCATGGACGAACACGAGCACTGTCAGGAGAGCTAAAAATGATGCAGTTGTTTGTATGAAATATAAAACAGTTTCCATTTTATTTCTTTATCCCTTTTATAAACTCGTTAGAAACTCTTCTCGCATTTTCGTCCACTTCATAAACATCTTTCAAACATGACATTTTACAAAAATTTATTTTGTCTAAAGTTTTTTCCACTAACTTAATAATCTCTTGAAATCCAATTTTACCGTCAAGGAACGCGCGGACAGCGACTTCATTTGAAGCATTGAGAATGGTGGGTGCACTCTCACCATAATGCAATGCATCTCGAGCAATATTTAGTGCCGGAAATTTTTTTCTATCAGGTTTAATAAAGTCCAAAGTTCCAATTTCTAATAAATCAAGTTTCTTTGATGGAGTACTCATACGATTTGGCCAAGCAAGTGCATATGAAATAGGTGTTCTCATATCTGGCATGCCCAGCTGCGCTAATACCGACCCATCAATATATGAAACCATACTATGGATAATTGACTGCGGATGAATGATGATATCAAGTTGGTTTTTATTAACTGGAAACAAATAGTAAGCCTCAATAAGCTCTAATCCTTTATTCATTAATGTGGCGCTATCAACCGAGATTTTAGCACCCATGGACCAATTTGGATGTTTTACAGCTTGGTTAGGCGTTATTGATGTCATATCAATACTATCATTGTTCCAAAATGGGCCCCCTGATGCGGTAAGAGTTATTTTGTCTACGGTCTCAGGATGATTAAAATCAAAAATTTGGAATATAGCGTTATGCTCGGAATCTACTGGAATTATAGTTGCACCATGTTTTTTGATCTGTTTCATCATAAATTCACCGGCGCAAACAAGACATTCTTTATTCGCTAACGCTATAGTTGCACCCCTCCGGATAGCCGTAAGTGTGGGACCAAGGCCAGCGGCCCCAACTATCGAGGACATAACCCACTGAGCTGGCATATCAGCAGCCTCAATAAGCCCCTCTAATCCTGCGCCCACTATTATATTTGTCCCACTAAGTGCTAACTTTAGTTCACTATAAAGCGTGCTGTCAGCAATGACTGCCATATCTACATTAAATTCCTTAGCTTGCTGAGCAAGTTTTATAACGTTTTTGTTTGCAGTTAGAGCTTTAATATCATACGCATCCCTATTTCGCGAAATAAGGTCAAGCGTATTGGACCCGATTGAACCAGTTGAACCAAGAATTGTAACACTCTTTTTATTAGCTGCCAAATTAAGGCTATCCTTATTTAGTGAATTCATATTAATTTCAACGACTTAATTTCTAATTTTCAGGAGTGTAATATATAAGAGATAACAAGGACAATTGGTGCAACAAATAAAATGCCATCCATTCGGTCCATAACACCCCCATGACCAGGAATTATTGATCCCGAATCCTTAGTGTTAAAATTTCTTTTAAGAGCAGATTCGGCAAGGTCACCCACTTGGCTCAATATGGCAATAACACCAGACAAAATGATCAAAATTATAGCATTTTTAAATATTGGCAAAATTTTATCACCAAAAAAATGAACATAAAGAAACCCAAATAGCATTGCCGTTATAGTTCCACCTATTAATCCTGACCAAGTTTTGTTTGGACTAATACCTGGCGACATTTTGGGCCCACCAATATTTTTCCCAACAAAATAAGCCCCAGTATCCATAGACCAGATAACTATCATCATCCACAAAACTACCTGTCCGCTGACATTTTTTCCTATCAATAGAATTGCAACAGAAGGTATAAAGGCATAAAAAAAACCAATCAATGCCCACTTTATTTTAGCTTTGATCAAGTATGACATGGCAACAATTGCAATCAAACTAATACAAAATGAAATCATTAAATATGGACTACCAAAATTAATTTCCAATAATAGTAAAGTCATACTTAACGCTTGCAAAGAAAACAGAAGAGAAATCGATTTTTTTTCGGTAATACCGTTCCACTCAAAAATTATTAAAATTGTAATAAGTATAACAAAAGTAAGATACGGAATACCACCAGTTAAAATCACAAAAACAGCCAAAGGTAATAACACAATCGCGGATAATAACCGAGTTAGTAAATTATTAAACTTAGGACGAATAGTATGATTATGGTCTGGCGCCATATCGCCTATCTCTCTTATTATATTCACCTAAAGCACTTAATAAACATTCTTTTGTAAACTCAGGCCAAAGAATATCTTGAAAAACGAGCTCTGAATATGCTGACTGCCAAAGCATAAAATTACTGAGGCGTTTTTCACCGCCTGTTCGAATAATGAGGTCTGGTTCTGGAAAAGCACTAGTATATAGATAATCCGAAAAAAATTTATCGTCTATACTTTCAATATCCAACATGTCTATTTGTACTTTTTTAACAATTTTCTTTACTGCACATACAATCTCTTCTTTTCCACCATAATTAATGGCAATTATCAATTGAAGTCTTTTGTTATTTTTTGTTATTTCTTCAGCATTCTTAATAAGTGAGATAATATTTTTACTGAGCCGCTCGCGGCTACCAATAAAACTGATTTTGATACCTTCTCTATGGAGCTCTGCTATTTCTTTAGTTAGATAAGTTTTTAATAGGTTCATCAAACTATTAACCTCATCAACTGGGCGGTTCCAATTTTCAGATGAAAAGGCATAAAGAGTAAGATATTTTATATCAAGATCAACGCATTGCCTGACAGTGTTACGTATCACGTCAACACCTTTTTTATGACCAGCAATTTTTGGAAGATGGCGTAATTTAGCCCAGCGACCATTGCCATCCATAATAATAGCAATGTGCTTAAGATTATACCCAACCGGGTCAGTTTTATTTAATTGTGTATGATTATTTTTTGCTTGTAACATAGTAAAGTTATACCTGCATAATTTCTTCTTCTTTAGAAGTAGTTATTTGATCAATTGCCTTTACAGAATCATCAGTAAGTTTTTGAATATCTTCTCCTATATTTTTCTGTTCATCCTGGCTAATATCTCCATTTTTTTCCATGGTTTTAATAGTTTCCATACCATCCCGACGGACATTCCTAACAGCAACTTTTGAGTGTTCAGAATAACTTTTAGCCAACTTAGTAAGCTCAACGCGACGCTCTTCATTGAGTTCAGGGATTGGAATACGTAATGTATCCCCATCAACAATTGGGTTTAATCCAATACCAGAGTTTCGTATAGCCTTTTCAACAGAAGCAACAAGGCCTTTATCCCATATATGAACGCTAATTAGTCGAGCTTCGGGAGTGGAAACAGTCCCAACTTGATTAATCGGCATCTGAGCTCCGTAAGCATCCACTAAAACAGGATCAAGAAGATTAACCGAAGCGCGACCAGTTCTCAGGCCTTTAAACTCACTTTTTAAGTTTTCGATTGCACCGTTCATTCGACGTTTTATGTCGCCAAGGTCCAGTTCAGATAACATTGTATTCCTCCCACTTTCTTATCTTCATTGATTCTACATTAAATTAATTACAAATCTTAGTGTGTGGACCCTTCCCAATCAAGACTTTAGCAAAATTTCCATGTTTATGAATTGAAAAAACCAAAATTGGTATATTATTTTCACGCGCCAATGAAATTGCAGATGCATCCATAACCTTTAAATCATTTTTAAGGACATCCATATAAGTTAAGGTGTCATACTTGATGGCATCTGAATTAAGTTTTGGATCTTTGTCGTAAACACCATCAACTTGCGTTCCTTTAAAAACAGCATCACAGCCCATCTCTGCAGCCCTTAAAGCAGCCGCACTATCTGTTGTAAAAAATGGATTTCCAGTCCCTGCAGCAAAAACAACAACACGTCCTTTTTCCATATGTCTTATAGCTTTACGTCGGATATATGGCTCACAAACTGAAGCAATGGGAAAAGCTGATTGAACTCTGGTATTAACACCTTGTCGCTCAAGGGCATTTTGCATGGCAAGACTGTTCATTACGGTAGCTAACATTCCCATATGATCAGAGCTCGTGCGATCGAAACCACTCGTCACCCCGGTCATACCCCGGAATATATTACCTGCACCTATGACTAAACAAACTTCTGTACCCATCTCCACAACACTTTTAATTTCTTTAGCAACACGATTTACCACATCTGGAGAAATACCATAATCCAAATCCCCCATGAGAGCTTCACCAGATAATTTTAATAAAACACGTTTATACTGAAGCTCGGCTGTCATAAAAATATCCTTTATAAAAATTAAACCTTTGCTTATGATTGAAACAGAAGCCTATCCTAAATACCCTTTAAATATTTACTATATACATTAAGGGCTCAAAAACGAATAGATAAAATCCATTCATTATTCAAGCCCATAAAATTAATTATATTTTTAGCTATTCATTGCGGCAACTTCTGCAGCAAAGTCGTCTTCTTCTCTCGCAATTCCATCACCAACTTCAAGTCTACAATAGCCAATAAGTTTGATGTCTGTGCTAACCTCTTTTGCAGCATTTTCAATAACTTTTTTGATTTTTGTTTCGCCATCAATAACAAAAGTTTGTTCAGTAAAAACAACTTCCTGATAGAACTTATTCATTCGACCAACAATCATTTTTTCAATAATATTTTCTGGTTTGCCACTCTCACGGGCCTGCTCAATCAAAATTGCTTTCTCACGCTCAATGGATTCATTTGACATTTCAGCAATTGTCATGGCTTGTGGATTTGAGGCTGCAACATGCATAGCGAGTTGCTTGCCAAGGGCTTCAAGTTTTGTAGTGTCAGCATCTGATTCGAGAGCAACAAGTACAGCTAGCTTTCCTAGACCAGGAGCAACAGCATTGTGTATGTATGTAGAAACTACACCATTCGAAACTGAAAGGCCAACAGAACGCCGAAAATTCATATTCTCGCCAATTGTTCCAACAGATTTTGTAATTTCTGCTTCAACACTATTTGTAGTTCCTGGATAAAATGCCTCATTTGTAGCAGCGTAATCACCGCCATTTTCAAGCGCTACAGAGGCAACGCCATTTACAAGGGATTGGAACAAATCATTACGCGCAACAAAATCTGTTTCAGAGTTCACTTCTACAGCAATACCCACTTTACCATTAGATGCAATAGCTACAAGACCTTCAGCAGCTACACGTCCTGATTTTTTTTCAGCTTTTGCAATACCTTTTTGACGGAGCCAATCCATTGAAATTTCAATATCTCCATCGTTTTCACTTAAAGCTTTCTTACAATCCATCATGCCTGCGCCAGATTTATCGCGTAGTTCTTTAACAAGAGCGGCAGTAATTTGAACCATTATTTTATCCTTGTTTTTAAATAAATATTGTTAAGGTTTTTCTTCAGCTTTTTCTTTTTCAGCGACAGGCTTCACCGGAGGTTGTTTTTTAACTTTTACCTTAGCTGAAACAACTTCTACAGCAACCTCTTCAACTTTTTCTGAAATAATTTCTACCGCCACCTCTTCGGCTCCCGGAATTTCTTCAACTTTAGGCTCCATGGCACCAATATCAACACCTGCCGATGAGAGTTCCTGCTGGATCCCATCAAGAACTGCATCAGCCACTAAATTACAGTATAGATCAATTGCACGGGTTGCATCATCATTACCTGGGATGGGGAAATCAATATTTTCTGGATCACAATTTGTATCTAAGACTGCAATCACTGGAATTCCGAGTTTCTTACCTTCGGCAATAGCGAGCTCTTCCTTATTTGTGTCAACAACGAAAATAGCGCTGGGAATACCACCCATTTCTTTAATCCCTCCTAATGAGCGCTCAAGCTTATCCCGTTCACGCGTCATTTGTAATGTCTCTTTCTTAGTGAGACCAGAAACATCATTTGCAAGTTTTTCATCGAGAATATTAAGTCGCTTGATAGATTTTGAAATTGTTTCCCAGTTAGTCAGCATACCACCTAACCAGCGGTGGTTCACATAATACTGTCCACAACGTTTCGCTGCCTCAGCAATTGGTCCAGAAGCCTGACGCTTAGTACCAACAAAAAGTACACGCCCCCCCGCCGCAGTTACGTCCCGAACTTGTTCTAGAGCACGATGAAGAAGAGGAACGGTGATAGAGAGATTGATAATATGAACTTTATTTTTAACACCAAAAATATAATCCTCCATACGAGGATTCCAACGATGTTTTTGGTGTCCAAAGTGAACACCAGCTTCTAACAGGTCGCGCATAGTAAACGTGGGCATAGCCATAATAATTTCCTTTTCCGGTTAATCCTCTGCAAGTTCTGAGCTCATAAGAGCACCGGCGTGTCGATCCTAATATATAAAGAATAAACAAATACCTGCATGTGAAAGTAAGCGGTTGATACACGCGCATGCATTAGATATCAAGGGTTTTCTTTAAAAAAAATTTTCCCTTACTATTTAAAACCCTGATGAATTTTTTCCTGGTTCACCTCACCGTATCCAGCAGCTGGATCGATTATCCGAATTCCGTTCTTTATTTTTGGTTCAATGATAATAGTTTTTCGTGTTCGTGCATATTTTATTGCCTCCTCGACATTCGTCGCTTCCGCCAATAGTTTTAAGTTCATCAATGTAGGAAACATCATTTTATCAATATTTTTATTAATAAAATCAATAGGTTCGACCCAAGTTGATTCAATGACTTCATGCCCATCTGGTATGGCATATTGATCCTTAGGCGCTCGAGCAAGGTAAAACCGTGTATCAAACCGTTTAGTATAAGTCTTCGGTGTTATCCATCTTGCAAAGGGCACTAGATCATCAACGTTAAAAGTTACGCTGGCTTTTATCATAAATTCTGTAAATGAAATTTCTTCTTTAATCAAAGCATTCCTATAAAAAGAAATATTCTCCCCGCGTCCAATTAGTAATCCAGATTCTTCTAGGACTTCACGATATGCCGTGTGCGTTAATTCAGAATAACCAATTGGAAAAGATGGCACAGGTTCCGAAAGCTCAATATCAGCAACATCAACTTTACCTCCAGGAAAAACATACGCACCTCCTGCAAAATCAATATCAGGATGACGCCTTACCATAAGTACTTCAAAGGCGCCTGTCTGCTCATTATCGCGGACAATAAGGACTGAAGCCGCATCAATAAGCCCTAAATTAACAGCCATCAAATTTCTTTAGCCTCTAAAACGCCACTTAACGAGACAATGGCATTTCTGACCATTGGTGAAATATTGTAACGTTCCGCTAATTCTACATCAACGTCACATTCTGGAAAGTCATCATGAAATGTCTTAACTTTAAAAGTTACTAGACCACGGCCATTCTTATGGTTTTTAAGAATATCTTTGATAGCATCAATATTGTTAGCATTCTTAAGATAAATATCAAGCCCAGTACCTGTTCGCAAAGCTACATTGTCTATAGTTTCAAGGCCTTGGCCGGTTATACGCAACGACCCATCATCACCCCGTTTTACTTCGGCACTTATAATTACTGAGTTTCCATTAACAAGGGCAGCATCCTGTGCTTCAAGAATTTCTTTAAATAATGTAACTTCATAAGCACCCCAACTATCGGAAAGGCTTAAAAATGCGTAAGGGTTTCCCCTCTTTGATTTCATGCGCCGGATACCCTGGATAGTTCCCGCAATTTTTATAAATCCGCCCTTGCCAGCTACACGGTCTCCAAGTTCAGTACTCGGGACTACTTTTTGACGAGCTAGAACACTGGTATAAGCATCAAGAGGGTGTGCGGAAAGATAAAATCCAACAGCTTCCTGTTCACCTTTAAGTTTTTCAAGAAGGTCCCAATCTTTTAATTCAGGGAGAATAATTGATTGTTCCTCAACCTGATCTCCAAATAAGTTTACCTGATTGGAATTTCTCTCCTGCGTAGCTAAACTCATTTCTCTAAGCATCATTTCGACTACGCTATAAATTTGAGCACGATTAGAGTTAATACTATCAAATGCACCTGCTTTGATAAGGTTTTCAAGAGCTCGTTTATTAATTTGCTGGGTATCAACCCTCCCACAAAAATCTTTAAGGTCCTTAAATGGACCATTCCTATCCCGCTCTTCAATTAAACCTTCCATAGCAGTAATACCAACATTTTTTAGGCCCGCAAGGCCATATCTAACGCCGCGCATACGTCCATCACTCAGAATTCCACCAATAGCGTCTTCATCCCGCTCACCCTCAATGACTTCCGCTGAAAACTCGACCTGTGATTTATTAATATCAGGAGGAAGGACTGAAACGTTTAAATTAACTAATTCCTGTTTAAAGATATGAAGCTTATCCGTATTAGTTAGATCAAGTGTCATAATCGCCGCCATAAACTCAACGGTATAGTTAGCTTTAAGAAATGCTGTATGATAAGAAACTAGGGCATATGCTGCGGCATGACTTTTATTGAAACCGTATCCAGCAAATTTTGCCACTTGATCAAAAATTCCAGCCGCTTGCTTAATATCAACTCCTTTTGCATTAGCTCCATCCTGGAAACGCTCCCGTTGTTTATCCATTTCTGCAGGAATTTTTTTACCCATTGCTCGTCTAAGAAGATCAGCATCACCAAGAGTATAATCAGCAAGCACCTGAGCAATCTGCATCACTTGCTCCTGATAAATAATCACACCATATGTTTCTTTAAGAATTTCTTCAATCAATGGATGAAGATAATCCGGATCCTCCTCACCATGTTTGCAAGAAATATAACGTGGTATATTATCCATTGGGCCCGGACGGTAAAGAGCAACTACAGCAATAATATCTTCAAACATATCCGGTTTAAGATTCATAAGTACATTTTGCATTCCCGAACTTTCAAGTTGAAACACCCCTATCGTATTTCCACTGCACATCAGATCAAATGATGCTTTATCATCAAGGGGAACATTTATAATATCGATTTCAACGTTACGCATAGCAATATATTCAACTGCCTTTTTAAGGACTGTCAATGTTTTCAGACCAAGAAAGTCAAACTTGACTAGTCCTGCTTGCTCAACATATTTCATATTATATTGAGTAACAGGCATGTCAGAGCGGGGGTCCCGATATAGCGGCACCAATTGATCAAGCGGTCTATCTCCAATAACAACCCCTGCCGCATGGGTAGATGCGTGTCGGAAAAGCCCTTCAAGCTGCAGCGCGACCTCAACCAACCGCGAAATCTTTGGATCATTACTCATTTCTTCGCGTATTTTTTTCTCGCTTTTAATAGCCTCGCTGAGGGTCATTGGATTAGCCGGATTACTTGGTATCAACTTTGCAAAATTTCCTACCTGATTATAATTTATTTGCATTACCCGTCCTACATCACGAACTACAGCACGAGCTTGAAGTTTACCAAACGTGATGATTTGGGCTACTTGGTCATGACCATATTTATCCTGAACATATTTAATAACTAGCTCGCGTTTATCCTGGCAGAAGTCGATATCAAAATCAGGCATAGATACCCGCTCAGGATTAAGAAACCGCTCAAACAAAAGGCCAAATTTTAAAGGATCAAGGTCAGTAATTTTTAAAGCCCAAGCTACAACAGAACCAGCACCTGATCCCCGTCCAGGTCCCACTGGAATATCGTGGTCCTTGGCCCACTGAATAAAGTCAGCAACAATAAGAAAGTAACCTGGGAACCCCATTTTATTAATGACACCAAGCTCATATTCAAGCCTATCAAAATAAGGCAAACTTAATTTAACATCATCCTCACCATCAAATACATAGTGTAACAATCTATAATCAAGCCCTTCTTTTGCAAGTTTTCTTAAGCTTTCAGCCTCACCCATATTTTCATTAATAGTAAAATTAGGCAAAATCGGTTCAATTGTAGGAACCTTAAAAGCACAGCGCCTAGCGATCGTGATTGTATTATCAATTGCTTCAGGAATATCTTTAAAAAGTTCAACCATTTCAGCAGCAGACTTAAAATAATGTTCAGGCGTTTCTTTTCTACGATCTAACTGATCAATATAATTACCATCCGCGATACAAAGTAATGCATCGTGGGCTTCATACATCTTGCGCTTTGCAAAAAAGACCTGATTAGTTGCCACGAGTGGGATATCATATTTATAAGCTAACTCTATAAAAGATGTTTCAAGTTTATCTTCCAAAGTCAGACTGTGGCGAGCTAGTTCCATATAAAGCCTATTGCCAAAAAGGCTGTTAAGGCGTTTAAGGCAGTCCTCCCCTTTCTCAAAATCTCCACCCTGAAGATATTTGCCAACTGGACCATTCACGCCACCAGTAAGACAAATAATACCCTTATTATAACCCTCAAGGTCCCCAAGTGAGATTTGGGGAACTTCGGATCTATCTGAATCCAAATGAGCTTTGCTAACCAAGACCATCAGATTTTCATATCCCAACTGTGATTGAGCAAGCAACACAATAAAACCGGGCTCAGAAACTCTCTGGTTTAAATTATTTTCAACACTTTGATGACGAATTGCAAGTGATACGCCTATTATAGGTTGAATACCATTCAGCGGAAGATTTATAGATGCGTCCATCGCACCGAACATGTTATTAGTATCTGTAATAGCCACAGCAGGCATTTTATTGCCTATACAGTGCTTGACTAAATCCTTTATTTGAACTGCACCCTCAGCCAAAGAATAGGCTGAATGCAATCGAAGGTGGATAAAATTATTATCGTTTGGCATTAACTACATTTCTGCTTCACTACATCAAACTTAATATTAATACTACAATAACAAATTCAGCAACACTTTGTATGGCGTAAATCAAAAATAATTTAACGTTTCTACCTTCATCGGAGAAAGAAAGGCCAAGTTGTGCGGATGTAATACCAATAGCAATAATAACAGCAACAGCAATACTTGACCTAACGTCAAGAGCTAACATCTGCAAAAGCACTGAAAATGAAAAAGAAACTAGCAGACAAAGGCCGAATTTAGTGAGTAGTCTATTACTAAAACTACCATACGGTTTATTCGAAACACCTAATTCCTGAAGCCAAAGTGTATCGAAAAAAATCTTTGAAAACCAAATGCGACCAACAAGAAACTTAGCTGCACCTGCTGATAAAATTGCTAGATAGTTCAACGCTCCAATATCCAACATTATTATAACTCCCGATAAACTATTTATAAAAATAACTCAATTAGACCAACTTAGTTAAAACACCATCTTTCAATATTATGGTTCTATCCATTCGAGCTGCGAGCTTATTATTATGTGTTGCTACGAGAGCCGATATTCCTTCATCATTAGATAGCTCCAACAACATATCCATTAAATCGTTTCCAGTTTTTTCATCAAGATTACCCGTTGGTTCATCAGCTAGAACCAATCGCGGTCGATTAGCCAGTGCTCTTGCAATTGCAACTCGTTGTTTCTCGCCGCCTGAAAGTTCCGACGGGCGATGATCTACACGACTTCCAAGCATCATTTTATTAAGCAGTGCTTTAGCTCGCTTCTGAGCTTTTTCTACAGAAACCCCAGCGATAAGCTGGGGCATAATAACATTATCAAGCGCATTAAATTCTGGTAAAAGGTTGTGAAATTGATAAATAAAACCAATCTCATCGCGCCTAATTTTGGTTCTTTTTATATCACTGAGACCAGCGGTAGAGACACCAGAAATAATGATATCTCCGCTGTCAGAACAATCAAGAAGTCCCATAATATGAAGTAGCGTTGACTTACCAGCGCCAGAGGGACCAACCAGCGCCACAACCTCAGCACTAGTAATCTTTAAATTAATTCCTTTTAGAATTTTCAGATGATGAGCGCCTTGATCAAAGCTCTTATAAACATCATTTAACTCGATAATGTTACTCATATTGTAGGGCCTTCACAGGATCAGTGTTAGCAGCCCTTAGCGCCGGGAATATTGTAGCAATCAAAGATAATACCAATGCTACGACAGTTACTGCCATTACCTCAGAATTATCAACTTTTGAGGGTATCTCAGATATAAACCTCGTTTCAGCATCCCAAACTGTGGCCCCAGTGATATTTTCAATAAGGTTGGTAACCCACTTCAGGTGATTAGCAATATATATTCCTCCTATAACGCCCAAAAAAGTTCCAAAAAAACCTATACTGGAGCCAATAATAAAGAATATCCGCGTTATAGAGGATCGTGATGCACCCATGGTCCTAAGAACAGCAATATCCCTGGTCTTACTTTTAACCAACATAATCATAGTTGATATAACATTAAAAACTGCTACCAAAATAATAAGTGATAATATAATAAACATAGCATTTCGTTCTATCTGAAGCGCGTTGAAGAATGAACGATTTAACTGCTGCCAATCAAGGAGCCGTCCCGCCAGACCTAGATCAGCAATTCGCTGCGAAAGTGGCGCGTATGTCTGACTAACCAGATCTGCGTGCTTTAGGGTAACTTCAAGACCACCAACCTGATTTCCATATTGAAAATAGACTTGAGCCTGATCAAGAGGAATAAAGAAATAGTTAGAGTCGTAATTATATTCGCCAACCTCAAAAATAGCTATAACATTGAACTGTTGAATACGAGGCACCGTACCAAAAGCGGTTATACGCCCTTTTGGGGACATTAAAGTTACATTACTACCTATTTCCAAGTTATATTTTTCGGCTAATCTTTGACCAATAACAATGTCACTATCGCCCTCACCAAACTGATCAAGATCTCCTAATATAATATTAGAGGCTATTAGATCCTGTGAACGGATATCCTTAGCTCTAATACCTCTAACAAGTGCAAATGTCCCATACTCTCCCATCATAGCCATCGCTTGGCCTTCTAGGATAGGATTAACCTGCACAACATTTTCAACGCCGGAAAGATTCGAAACAGCGGCGTCATAATTGTCCATTTTTCCACCAAAAGGTTGATAAAGCATATGTCCATTAAACCCAATAACTTTACTTAGAAGCTCCTCTCTAAATCCCCCCATCACTGACATTGTAACGATTAAAGCAGTTACGCCAATAAATATTCCAAAAAGTGAAAAAAGCGCGATTACAGTAACAAAACCATCATGCCCCCTCACACTTAGATATTTAAGTGCTACTTTCCATTCATATTTCCTGAACATATATTATCCTAATTTTTCGAGTATTTCTTTTACTGAATGCTCCGTCCGTTCCCCAGTGCGTCGGTTTTTAAGTTCGTATGCCCCCTTATCAAGTCCTTTGGGGCCAATTATAATTTGCCACGGTAGACCAATAAGATCCATATCGGCAAATTTAGTACCAGCACCAGCATCGCGGTCATCATAAAGAACTTCGACACCGTGATCCAGTAACTTACTATAGAGACTATCGCATGCTGCACTGCAGTTTTCATCCTTAAACCGTAAATTGATAATTCCTACTTTATAAGGCGCAACTTCTTCCGGCCAAACGATACCGTTTTCGTCGTGATTAGCTTCAATAAGTGCTCCAACCAGACGGGAGACGCCAATACCGTAAGATCCCATTTCGACATCAACTTCGTTACCATCAGGCCCAGTAATTTTTGCACCCATACTTTCAGAATATTTTTTACCAAAATAGAATATATGCCCAACTTCAATTCCTTTCGCCCTTTTTAAATTTTCAGGGGCTACGGAGCAATTATCAGCATCATGTTTTTCTTCTTCCATAGCATAATAGCTTCGTAATTTTGCAACGGTAGCATCATCAATATCAGCCTTAAGATCAGCAAGGTCAAAATTTTCAATATCTTTATCATAGTAAAGTGTGCTTTCCCCTGTCTCTGCGAGAATTTGAAATTCATGACTTAAATCACCCCCTATAGCACCGGCATCTGCACGCACAGGAATGGCAGTAAGGCCAAGTCTTGCAAATGTACGAAGATACGCTACATACATTTTATTATAACTTTCTTTTGCTCCTTCAAAGTCTAGATCAAATGAATAATTATCCTTCATAAGAAATTCACGGCCACGCATAATTCCAAAACGAGGGCGAACTTCATCACGGAACTTCCACTGAATATGATAAAGGTTTAGGGGCAGTTGTTTATAGCTTTTCACAGTATTTTTGAAAAGGTCCGTAATCATTTCCTCATTTGTTGGACCGTAAAGCATTTCTCTATTACTACGGTCAGTAATCCTGAGCATTTCTTTTCCATAAGCGTCATACCTTCCACTCTTCTGCCAAAGTTCTGCAGGTTGAATGGTCGGCATTAATATTTCGATAGCTCCTGCCCTATTTTGTTCTTCTCGAACAATATTGGCAATTTTATTCATGACTATAAGACCCGTCGGTAGCCAAACATAAATTCCTGCACTAGATTGACGTATCATCCCAGAACGAAGCATCAAGGTGTGTGAGATGATGTGTGCCTCAGAGGGGTTTTCTTTGATGGTCGGAATGAAGTATTTTGAAAGACGCATGTTAACCCTTAAAATTATAAAATTAGAAGTATTATAAAAGCTTTATAGCAAAGGTAAAATTAACTTCAATTACCATTTAATTATCAAGTGCCTTTTTATTCATTTAAGCACGTCACAAAAATATTTTACCTTCATAGCCTTAAAAGTTTTAAGTACAGTTATTTAATAGATATTAGATCGAAGTAGTCTATAATCATGACAATAATCATAAAGAAGATTGTTATACTTGTAGTAATTAACATTTTGTTCTTTATATTTGCCTGAACTGGCGAGCCAATTTCAATACCATCTTTAACGTCTTTATCAATTTCACTATGGGTTGTTACGCCCATGGGTAGGACCATGAATAAAAACAGCCACCAAGAAATAAAAAACGTGATGCTGTAGCCAATATAACTCATATTCTTAACCCTTTAAGTTTGTTCAATTTCAATAAGTGTTCCGCAAAAATCTTTTGGGTGTAAGAAAATTACTGGCTTTCCATGGGCGCCCAACTCTGGCTCACCATTACCAAGGATTCTCATTCCCTTTTCTACTAAATGATCGCATGTTACTTTTATATCATCAACCTCAAAACACAAATGATGAACACCACCTGATGAATTTTTATTTAAATAAGACATTACTGGAGACTTTTCTCCAAGCGGATAAAGAAGTTCTATCTTTGTATTACCTAAATCAATAAATGCGACTGTGACACCGTGAGCAGGTAAATCAATAGGTTCCGTGACAGTTGCACCAAGAACATCCTTATAAAGCCTTATGGCAGCTTCAAGGTCTGGTACAACAATGGCTACATGGTTAAGCCTCTCGATCATTTTTTTCCTATTCTTATAATAGTAATAGTTGTCACTGGACCTGTTTCCTTGCCAGTATAGTATTTAGATGCTTTACGCGCTGACCTCCTGATCAACTCTTTCAAGTCATCATCGTCTTTTACACCTTTGGTAACTGCAAGTTCAAGTGCCTCATGAATTTTATCTTTAATAAAGTTTACAAGTTCTTTTGGTTTTTTTTCAGGAAGACCATTAGTAATTATATTAAGTGGCGTCAGCAATATTCCTTTATCGTCCATAATAACATAAACAACTAATGAACCATTAGATTGAATTCGTCGTCGTTCAACTATAGCCATATCGTCATCACGGATTAGAATGGAACCATCAAGAACAAGCCTTCCAGTTTTTACTTCATTTATAATTTCTGCTTTCCCTGGAGCTAGTTTTATAACTGAACCATTATGCGGAACCACGGTTTTTTTAAAACCAAGTGAGCGGGCAAACTCTGCCTGTTTTATAAGATGTGCACGCTCACCGTGCGTGGGAACAATTATTTCTGGCCTGATCCATTCATACATTTGCTTTAGTTCGTCCTGTCCCGGATGACCAGAAACATGCACAAAGGCATTTTTTTCTGTGATAACCTCGGCTGATTTTTCAATAAGAGCGTTATGCATCCGAGTAATTGAAAGTTCATTTCCAGGAATTATTTTTGATGAAAAAACTACAGTATCACTCCCTGCAATATGCACATATTTATTGTTATCGTTAATAATACGCATAAGGGCAGCACGAGATTCACCTTGGCATCCAGTGCAAATATAAAGAATTTTATGTCTTGGTATGTGTGCAGCGTCCTGCTCACTGAGTATAGTTGGAAAGCCCTTTAAATACCCGCACTCTCTAGCTGCCGCAATATTACGTTTAATAGAACGTCCAACTAAACATAAATGTCGATCCGTACTCTTTGCAACATGTGAAAGCGTATCAAGTCTTGCCACGTTTGATGAAAAGGTTGCGCAGAATATGGCCCCCTCTTTTGCCTGAAGTAACTCCACAAGACTTTTCCGAACTGCCGTTTCCGACCCAGATGATTTTTTATTAAAAACATTCGTACTATCACAAACTATCGCCAGCACACCTGCATCCCCAATTTCTTTTAATCGGTTCTCATCTGTTGCTGCACCAATGACTGGAGCAGGATCGATTTTCCAGTCGCCCGTATGAAAAATAGTCCCTAAGGGAGTTGTAATTCTAAGTGCATTAGGTTCTGGGATAGAATGAGTAAGCGTGACATATTCAATTTCAAAATCACCAAGGTTTATAACGCCTTTAAGCGGAACTTCATGAATAGTTGCCAAATCAAGAAGGCCAGCATCTTTAAGTTTTGATTTCAAAATAAGAGCGCAAAATGGTGTAGCATATATGGGGCACTTGAACTTAGGCCAAAGATGAACCACAGCCCCAATATGATCTTCATGGGCGTGTGTGAGCACCAGCCCTTTAAGGTTATCTTTTATGTTATCAACAAATATGGGATCAGCCATAATCAGGTCAATACCAGGCAAATATTCATCGGCAAAGGAAATCCCGCAATCAACCATCACCCACTGATTGTCATATGAATAGAGGTTAAGGTTCATCCCTATTTCACCTGACCCCCCAAGAGGAAGGAATAATAACTGTTCAAAACCTTTAGACATCAATATTTTCAATGTTGGCTGTATAGATTTTGAAAAGACCATATGTGGTCAATTCCTGATCTACATATTGGATTATATTCGAGGCTTCATTAAAGAGTGGTGCTAAGCCACCAGTTGCAAGCACCTTCATTGAACCACCAAATTCATCAGAAATTCTTTCAACCATACCTTCAATCATCGAAAGATAACCATAAAATATCCCAGATTGGATAGCTGTAATTGTATTGTTTCCGATAACTTTATTTGGCTTTTCTACTGCCACACGCGGCAACGTTGCCGTGGCTTTACTTAGGGCTTCTAGGGATAAATTTACTCCTGGTGCAATAACACCACCATGATAATTACCAACACTATCAATCACATCAAATGTAGTCGCTGTACCAAAATCAATAATTATCATTGGACCGCCGTATTTTTCATGAGCTGCCACAGCATTTACTAGACGATCTGAACCAACTTCTTCCGGATTAGGTAGATTGACCTTCACGTCAAGGTTAACAGATTGTGAACCTACAACGAGTGCATCACATTTAAAATAGCGTCTGCATAGTAATTGAAGCGGGAAAAGTGTTTGCGGAACAACTGTAGCAATAATGGCACCAGTAATCATAGATACATCAAGCTTTTCAAAATTTAAAAGTTGTGAAAGCCAGACCATATATTCGTCAGCTGTACGGCTATCAGCACTTGATATACGCCATTTATGTATTATTTCTTTTCCATCATGAAGAGCAAAAACAATATTTGTATTTCCGGCATCGATCGCAAGTAACATTTTATAATTCTCGTTCTTTAGTTTCTAAAAAAACATCCCCTGAATGGATAATTTTTATATTACCATCTACTTCTAACATTAATGCCCCATCGCGATCAAGGCCAACAAACCAGCCTATCAATTGATTACTCATAGTTTTAACGGTAATTTTTTCTCCAATACCTATAGCACTTCCAAGCCAACTTTCCCGAATAGGGTCAAAACCCTTTTCTTTCCAGACCGAAAGCCAATAATCCATTTTTTCAGCGAGCATAACAAAAACCTCAGAATGAGAGCGTTTTTGTTTTGTTTGTTCATTGATATGCGTTGCTTCATAAGATGTTAATTCAGGATGATGATCTACATTAATTCCAGTCCCTATAATAATATAGTTAATTCCTTCAGTTTTATTCAAGCGGCTTTCCAAAAGAATACCAGAAATTTTTTTTCCTGACACAAGAATGTCATTCGGCCATTTACATTTAATATTTTTATTGGGTATGCATTTAACAATTGTATCCCTAACAGCAAGCGCCGTTATGAAAGACAACTGAGCTGCATCACGAATGTTTTCATTAATTTCATAAATTAATGATGCGTAAAGATTGCCAGGTTTGGAAATCCACAGTCGATCACCCCTGCCACGACCATTAGATTGTTCATCGGCCTTAATCCAAAGGCCACCTTTAGATCCTAACTCTATTTTACGAGCTGCTTCCATATTGGTACTATCAATAAATGAAAAAATCTGAATATCAAAGCCTTCAGGTAATTCATTTTGAATATCAATATCCATGAACACTAATTCTGTCTTAGTGTCAATGCAGCTGAAGATGCACTTTCAATAACTGGACCGGATATTTGAGGTATAATGAAGGCTAGAACAAGAATAGCTAAAAGTGTTGCTATAATTTTCATCGGCTTAGATTTTTGTGGTACAAATTCTTCTGCTGGCTCATCAAAATACATAACTTTAACAATGCGAATATAATAGTAAGCACCAATTACACTAGCCAAAACAGCTACTACTGCAAGACTAAAATATCCAGCATTGACGATCGGTATAATCACATACCATTTTGCAAAGAAACCGGCCAACGGGGGAACACCTGCTAGGGAGAACATAAAAATGCTAATAAAGGCAGCCATAATAGGATGGTTCTTGCTCAGCCCAGAAAGCTCTTTTATATCCTCAACCATGCCGTCTTCCTTGCGACGCATGGACATAATACAAACAAACATACCTACATTCATAATAAGGTATATGAACATATACACCATTACTCCGCGAAGGCCTTCAGCATTGCCGGCAATAAGGCCAAGCAAGGCAAAACCAACGTGCCCAATTGAACTATAAGCCATAAGACGCTTAATATTTGTTTGCATGATTGCTGCGAATGAACCAAGCAGCATTGAAGCTACTGACATAAAGATAACGACTTGAGACCATGAACCAGACATTTCACCGAACGGCACGTAAAGTGTACGAGAAAGCAGAGCGAGGGCTGCAACCTTTGGGGCAACTGCAAAAAATGCCGTTACAGGCGTTTGTGATCCTTCATAAACATCTGGTGTCCACATATGAAAAGGCACCGCTGATATTTTAAATGCAAGGCCCGAAAGTACAAATACGAGGCCTACAATAGCACCTATTGGTGGACCACTCTCACCCATATTTGAAAGTGCGACAGCAATTGAGGAAAAATTAGTGCTCCCTATAAAGCCGTATATAAGGGAACAGCCATAAAGAAGAATACCAGAAGAAAGTGCCCCAAGAACAAAATACTTAAGTCCTGCCTCAGTTGAACGCTCACTATCACGCTTAAAAGCGGCCAGTACATAAAGGCTAAGGCTTTGAAGTTCAATCCCCATGTAAAGGCTCATCAAATCGTTCGCACTTACCATAACCATCATGCCAACCGTAGCAAGCACAAGAAGTATCGGGAACTCAAAGCGCTCATCACCTTCTAGTCTAAAAAACTCTCTACTCATAATGACTGCAAGCGCGGCAGCTAAAAGCACAAGAACCTTCATAAAACGTGTGAAACCATCAGCAACAAAAAGATTAGAAAAAGTATAGGTTTGCTCACTGCCAGCAGCCACAGTTAAAAATAGCGTAACCGCAATTAAACCAACTGCAATCCAACTCACAAGGTTAACACTATTATTTTTGAATACCCCAATCATAAGAAGCATCAACGCACCAAAACTCAAAAATATTTCACCGTATGCAATGTTGATATTAGGAAATAGTTCAGTCATCATTTTCTCCTAATTTCCAGCCACTATTTCAATTGTTGCATGATATGTAGCCATAGAAACCTCATGTTGAACAACAAGATTTTCAACAGATACATGCATAAAGTCCATAAATGTTGCTGGATAAATACCCATCCATAGGGTTAGAATTACTAGCGGAGCAAATATAAATATTTCACGCCTATCCATATCAAGCATATTTTTAAGATCCTCTTTAATCAGTTCACCAAAAACTACCCGGCGATATAGGTATAACATATAAGCAGCACTTAAAATCACACCGAAGAGTGCAAAAAATGCCACCCAACTACTTACCTTAAAGATACCAATAAGAACCAATATCTCTCCAACAAAGTTCCCCGTTCCAGGAAGACCAACAGACGCCATAGTAAAGAACATAAACACAAATGCATAGCGCGGCATAATGTTAACAAGCCCTCCGTAACGATCAATATCTCGTGTATGAAGACGGTCATAAATTACACCAACGCAAAGAAAAAGGGCACTAGCTACAAAACCATGCGCCAGCATAACAATTATAGCACCCTCTATACCCTGAACGTTAAAGGCAAAAATACCGAGGGTTACAAAACCCATATGAGCCACAGACGAATATGCAATGAGTTTTTTCATATCAGTCTGGCGTAAGGCGACTAGGGATGTATAGATAATTGCTATGCATGATAGCGAATATATAAGCCATGCAAGTTCCTCAGATGCCACTGGGAACATAGGAAGTGAGAAACGCAGAAAACCATACCCCCCCATTTTGAGTAAGATCCCCGCCAATATTACTGATCCAGCTGTCGGAGCTTGAACGTGAGCGTCTGGAAGCCATGTATGAACAGGCCACATGGGCATCTTAACAGCGAAAGAGGCGAAAAAGGCGAGAAAAAGCCAGATTTGCGCGTGCGGTTCAAAGCTGTACTGCATCAGTGTAGGAATGTCAGTTGTGCCTGCTTGGCCATACATATAAAGCATCGCTACAAGCATAAGAACAGAACCAAGTAGCGTGTAAAGGAAGAGCTTATAAGCTGCATAAACACGATTATCTCCGCCCCAAACGCCTATAATGAAAAACATCGGTATCAAGCCTGCTTCAAAGAACACATAAAAGAGAACAAGATCGAGGGAACAGAACACACCAATCATAAAGCATTCTAGAAGCAAGAAAGCGATCATATATTCTTTTACCCGTGATTTTATAGTATTCCATCCACAAAGAATACAAATAGGCATAATAAAGGTAGTCAACAATACAAAGAGAACCGAAATACCATCAACACCCATCTTATATTTAATCCCGCTTCCAAGCCATTCAGCCTCCTCAACAAACTGAAAACCTGCCGTGTTCTTATCAAAGCTAAACCAAAGAACCATTGAAAAAAGAAATGTAGCAACAGTCGTCAAAAGTGCAGCATTACGTGCATTCCGCTCGACGATCTCTTTTTCTCCGCTAATCCCCAAAATAATTAAAACACCTAACAACGGTAAAAATGTGATAGCGAAAAGAATTGGAAAATATTCCATATTATTTATCTCCCAATACGAACCAGCTAACAAAGGCAGAAAGCCCAATCAACATTGCGAATGCATAATGGTAAAGATAACCAGTTTGAAGGTTTCTAAACTTCTCGGCAACACGGACAACAGAAGCGGAAACACCGTCCGGTCCGTAACGATCAATAGTGTCTTCATCGCCTCTTTTCCAAAGAAAGTATCCAAGTTTCATTGCTGGGCGTACAAATAAAATATCGTATAGTTCATCAAAGTACCATTTATTGAAACTTAATTCATAAGCCAATCTAAATGTAGAGATAAATTTACCAGGCATCGATGGTTCCTTAATATAAAAATACCAAGCTATTACCAGTCCTAAAACCATGGCTATGAACGGTGAGGCAATCACCCATCCAGGCACATGATGGGCTGCTTCCATAATATTTTCCCCGACGAGGAACAATGAACCCGCCCAGAATTCTTCGTATTGAGTGCCAATAAAATGATCACTGAAGATGAACCCGGCAAATACTGCTCCAACCGCGAGCACATAAAGAGGAATAAGCATAACCTTTGGACTTTCATGAATATTCTTCTGAACCTTCTTACTTGCCCGACTATTGCCAAAGAATGTCATAAACATAAGTCGCCAAGAATAGAAGGACGTCATAAGTGCAGCAACAATTCCGAGACCAAAGGCATAACTGCCAACGCTACTATGTGCGGCAAAGGCCGCCTCAATAATCATATCTTTTGAATAATACCCAGCAAGAAACGGAAAGCCCGTGAGAGCTAGTGTACCAATTGTCATCATCAAGAAAGTCATTGGAATTTTTTTACGAAGTCCACCCATCTTACGCATATCTTGTTCGTCGCTACACGCATGGATCACTGAGCCGGAACCAAGGAAAAGAAGAGCCTTGAAGAAAGCGTGTGTAAAGAGATGAAAAATAGCCGCACCATAAGCACCAACTCCAAGAGCAAAAAACATATAACCAAGTTGTGAACAGGTTGAATATGCAATTACGCGCTTAATATCAAATTGTGACATACCAACAGTAGCCGCAAAGAAGGCCGTAGAAGCACCAACAATGCAAACAATTTCAAGAGCAAATGGTGCAAACTCGAATAATGGAGAACACCGTGCTACCATGAAGACACCTGCAGTTACCATAGTTGCTGCATGAATGAGTGCTGAAACAGGTGTAGGGCCTTCCATAGCATCGGGGAGCCATGTATGTAGTCCAAGTTGAGCAGATTTACCCATAGCACCAATAAAAAGAAGAATACAAATAGTAGTTAGAAGATCAAGATCCATACCCAGAAAGTGGATTACTTTATCTGTGTAGGCACCCACATCAGAAAATACGACAGAAAAATCAGCACTACCAAACGTCATAAAGATAGCAAATATACCAAGTGCAAAACCAAAGTCACCAACCCTATTTACCACAAATGCTTTAATGGCCGCTGCGCAGGCTGTTGGTTTTTTATACCAGAAACCAATAAGAAGGTATGATGCTAAGCCAACGCCTTCCCACCCAAAAAACATTTGCACAAAATTATCTGATGTTACTAGCATAAGCATAGCGAATGTGAAGAGCGAGAGGTAAGACATAAACCTTGAAATATGAGGATCGCGGTTCATGTAACCCACACTATAAATATGAACAAGGCAAGAGACCGTATTAACTACTACAAGCATAACTACCGTAAGTGTATCAATTTGAAAGGCCCAGTTTACATTAAAGTCACCGGACACAATCCAGCTTAATACCTGCACATGAGTTGAATGATCGCCCGGGTTCCAAGCCACCTGAAAGAAAGCAATCCAGGATAAGAAAGCCGAAATAATGAGCGCACCACAAGTAACAACCTGGGCACTCCGGTTACCTATACGACTGCCAAATAAACCGGCAATAAGCGCAGCAATAAGTGGTAAAAAGACAATAGCCTGATACATTTTATACTAACCCTTCATCAGATTTATATCTTCAACCGCAATTGACCCTCGATTTCGAAAATAAACCACTAAAATGGCCAGTCCGATCGAAGCCTCAGCTGCAGCAACGGTTAAAATTAGCATTGTAAAAATTTGGCCAACCATATCGCCCATATAGGATGAAAACGCAACAAGGTTTATATTTACTGATAGTAAAATAAGTTCTATCGAGAGCAAAATAATAATCACATTTTTTCGATTAAGAAATATACCAAAGACACCGAGCGTGAATAGCATCGCAGCAACGGTAAGGTAATGTTCAATTCCAATTTCCATCGTTTTTATCCTTAAATTCCTTGACCGGGCTTAACGTCCACCGCTTCATAAGCTTCATGACGCCTGCGCCGGACCTGTTTGCCTATATCTTGCTTTTTAACACCTGAGCGTTTTCTGTGGGTAAGCACAATCGCACCAATCATCGCCACCAACAGAATGAGACCCGCAAGTTGAAATAAAAATATATTATCTGTATATAAAATACGACCAATCGCATCCGTGTTTGTAACTTCTAAAACTTTGGGAGTTGCAGAGTTTATCGTTACTGCAATCCCATCAGTCATACTCCAACCACCTACTATTACAACCATTTCTACCATCAGAATAATACCTATCAAAAGACCAATCGGTAGGTAGTCCTGAACCCCTTTTCTAAGTTCGGTGAAATTAATATCAAGCATCATAACTACAAACAAAAACATCACCGCAACCGCACCCACATATACGATCACAAGGATCATTGCTACAAATTCAGCACCTAGCAGAACAAAAAGACCTGCAGCGTTAAAAAATGCTAAAATTAGAAATAAAACAGAATGTACAGGATTTTTACTAAAAACTACCATAATACCTGATCCAATAAGTATCGTGGCAAAAATATAAAAACAAATAGCTGTTATCATTTTCTTTTTCCTCTAACGATAAGGTGCATCTAGCTCGATATTAAGTGCAAGCTGACGTTCCCAACGATCACCATTATCAAGAAGTTTATCTTTATCATAAAGAAGTTCCTCACGAGTTTCGGTACTATATTCAAAATTTGGCCCCTCAACGATAGCCTCAACTGGACACGCTTCCTGGCAAAAACCACAGTAAATGCATTTTGTCATATCGATATCATAACGTGTTGTCCGGCGTGTGCCATCGTCATGAATATCAGCCTCAATTGTAATAGCTTGAGCTGGACAAATAGCCTCACACAATTTACAGGCTATACACCTTTCTTCACCGTTCTCATAACGGCGTAACGCGTGCTCTCCACGAAACCTTGGACTAAGTGGTCCCTTTTCGTGGGGATAGTTAATTGTTACTTTCTTCTTGAAGAAATACTTCAAGGTCATCAACATTCCTTTAACAATCTCCGTAAGGAAAATTGTGCGTGCCGCATGATCCAAAAATGCCATTAATTAATCTCCTAAGCTGAAAACTTGCCAAAAAAGACAAGGTAACTAGACGTTAAAACAACCCAAATAAGGGACACAGGCAAGAATACTTTCCATCCAAGGCGCATAAGCTGATCATAACGGTAACGAGGCACTGATGCTTTAATCCATGCAAAACAAAAGAAAAAGAAAAACATCTTGCCAAAAAGCCAAATCACACCCGGAATAGCATAAAGAGGTTTCCAATCCACTATCGGGAGCCAACCCCCAAAGAATAGAATACTCATCATGCCGCACATAAGAATAATATTTGCATATTCTCCAAGATAAAAGAGAGCCATTGACATTGAAGAGTATTCTATCTGAAAACCTGCAACTATTTCCTCTTCAGCTTCCGGAAGGTCAAATGGTGTTCTATTAGTTTCAGCCAGTGCAGAAATAAAGAAAATGAAAAACATTGGCATAAGACCAGTAAAAAAATATCCGTTAAATAAACCCAACGAGATCCCCCTTTGAGCCATAACTACGTCAGTTAGGTTTAAAGAGCCAACACATAAAAGTACTGTCACAAGTACAAGACCAATAGATACCTCATAAGAAACCATTTGAGCCGCACTTCGCATGGCTCCAAGGAATGCATAACGTGAGTTTGATGCCCATCCAGCAATAATAATGCCATAAACTGCAAGACTAGAAACTGCAAAAAGATATAATATCCCAACATTCAGGTCGGAAATGACCATCCCCTCACCAAACGGAATAACTGCCCAACCCACCAAGCCAAAAATTAAACTTAGTCCGGGAGCAAGAAGAAATAGAAACTTATTAGCGCCCGCCGGAATAATGGTTTCTTTAAGGAATACCTTAAGTCCATCAGCAAAAGATTGCATAAGACCGAATGGTCCAACAACGTTCGGCCCCTTCCTAAGTTGAATAGCAGCCCAAACCTTACGATCAACCCAAACAATCATCGCCACTGCGAGCAAGACCGGCAGCGCCACCACAAGCACATTGGCAATAGTCCCGACTGCTAGAATTACACCATCGGACATTTGATACCCAAACAACCAGTTCATAAATACATCTAAATACTTACCCATTAGTTCCTGTTGCCCCTTCCGCATGATTAGGATTACTCATAGCGTTGCGACATTCCTTCATAGTTTCAGATGCCCTTGCAATAGGGTTCGTAGCATAAAAATCTGAAATGGCCATGGTAAACCCAACGTTTAAAAGTGGTGCCATAGTCCCGGTATTAGCCCATTCAGCAATAGGCTTTCTATCAAGTATCGCAAAGTGGGGATAGTCCTCAATCAACGCAGCTCGTAACTGGACAATATCATCAAATGAAAGGGTGTTTCCAATGACTTCTGAAAGCGCCCTAAAAATTGTCCAATCTTCACGCGCCTCACCTGGACCAAAAATAGCCTGCTGTGTCCGCTGCACACGACCTTCAGTATTCAAATAAGTACCTGATTTTTCCGTATAAGCTGTGCCCGGTAGGATCACATCTGCATTTCTAACACCCTCATCACCATGACTTCCCTGATAAATAACAAATGCTTTTTTGAGGCGCTTTGAATCAATCTCATCCGCACCAAGGTTATAAACAACTTTTATATCACCACCTTCAGCTCCGGATATAATAGCATCAACCCCACCGTCCCTAACAAGTTCCATATCTAAGGCAGCCACTCGACTTGCTGCTGTTTGTAGAACATTGAAACCATTCCAATCATCCTTGACCAAACTGTATTTATCGACGATGTCATAGACAAGCTTAAGAATTCCATGACTATCCATGCGATTAAGAGCACCTTGTCCCAAAATAATCATTGGTTTTTTAGCTTTGTCTAGCACGTCTGCAAAATTATTTTTACCGTCTAGAATATCTTGAAGAATTCCAGCGCTGTCTCCAAGCTGTTCAATTTTATAACTAAGGTCAACCTCTGGACCAATATTAGCAAATTTACACTCCCGTGTAAGCCAACGTTGACGTAATCTCGCGTTGAGTACGGGGCTTTCATGCCTAGGGTTTGAGCCAACCAGCAAAACTGCGTCAGCATCATCAATTCCTGCAACACCACTATTAAAAAGGTAACCAGAGCGGTATTCAGTTTCTATCTTTGACCCATCTTGACGACACTCAATTTTTGCGCCTAAACTATTCATCATTTGTTTAAAGGCATACATACTTTCAGCATCACAAAGGTCACCGACAAGACCAGCAATTTGATTACCATTGAGACCAGCAATTTTTTTTGAAATTAAATTAAATGCTTCCGACCAGCTAACTTCCTGAAGTTTGCCATTCTTTTTAACATAGGGGCGATCAAGACGGTTTTTACCTAATCCATCAACCGCATGGCGGGTTTTATCAGAAATCCATTCTTCATTAACATCTTCATTCACTCTTGGCAGGGCGCGCATTATTGCTCGTCCACGACTATCAACTCTGATATTAGATCCAAGGGCATCATGAACGTCAATCGTTTCAGTATTCTTAAGCTCCCAGGGCCGAGCCTTAAATGTGTAAGGCTTGCTTGTTAGGGCTCCAACGGGGCATAGATCAACAACATTACCTGACATTTCAGATTGAAAGGCCTGTTCTTGGTAGGTTGTAATCTGAGTGTTTTCTCCACGGCCAATAGCCCCAAGTGATGGCACACCAGCAACTTCATCAGCAAACCGAACACAGCGCGTACAGTGAATACAGCGGGTCATAATAGTACGAATAAGCGGACCCATCTTTTTTTCTTTTACTATACGGCGTTTTTCATTATAGCGATTATCACCAATTCCATAAGCCATAGATTGATCCTGAAGATCACATTCACCCCCTTGATCACAAATTGGGCAATCGAGCGGATGATTGATTAAAAGAAACTCCATAACCCCTTCACGAAACTTTTTTACTTTTTCAGTATTTGTCTTAACTTCCATGCCATCCGCTGCAGGAAGCGCACAACTCGCTGCAGGCTTTGGCGGCCCAGGAGACACCTCGACTAGACACATGCGACAGTTACCAGCAATAGATAGGCGCTCATGATAACAAAAGCGGGGAATTTCAATACCAGCCTGCTCAGCAGCCTGAAGCACAGTAGTGCCCTGATCTACCTCTATTTCAATCCCGTCTATCTTAAGCATTGGCATTTTTATATCTCCTACGCTGCATTATTTTTTTTATATTCAAGAATACGAGCTTCCACTTCAGGTCTGAAGTGGCGTATTAATCCCTGAATAGGCCACGCAGCAGCATCACCAAGAGCACAAATTGTATGCCCTTCGATCTGTTTTGTTACGTCAAGCAACATATCAATTTCTTCTATTTCTGCCTCGCCCTTACACAAACGTTCCATTACTCGCCACATCCAACCAGTTCCCTCACGGCATGGCGTACATTGGCCACAGCTTTCATGCTTATAAAATTCAGATAACCTAGTGATAGCCCGAATAAGGTCTGTTGACTTATCCATAACAATCACCGCTGCAGTTCCAAGACCTGTCCCTTCAGCGCGAAGACTATCAAAATCCATCAATACATTGTCACATACAGATTTTGGAATCATATGAACCGATGAACCGCCAGGTATAACAGCAAGCAAGTTATCCCAACCACCGCGGACACCGCCAGCATGCTTTTCAATAAGTTCCTTAAGCGGAATCCCCATCTCTTCTTCTACATTACACGGATTATTCACATGACCAGAAATGCAGAATAATTTGGTTCCAGTATTATTTTCACGGCCCAATCCAGCAAACCAAGCGCCACCTTTACGCAATATAGTTGGGACAACAGCTATAGATTCTACATTATTCACAGTAGTTGGGCAACCAAACACACCTACATTGGCCGGAAATGGAGGTTTAAGTCGAGGCTGCCCTTTTTTACCTTCCAAACTTTCAAGTAGTGCGGTTTCTTCCCCACAAATATAAGCTCCAGCACCCCGATGAACAAAAATATCAAAATCATAACCACTGCCACAAGCATCTTTACCAAGGAAGCCAGCTGAACGCGCTTCCTCAAGAGCTTTTTCAAGAACACTAGCCTCATACACAAATTCACCGCGTATATAAATATATGCTGAAATAGCCCGCATGGCAAAACCAGCAATCAAACAACCCTCAATCAACTTATGTGGATCGTGACGCATAATTTCACGATCTTTACATGTACCAGGCTCGCTCTCATCAGCGTTAATAACAAGGTAACTTGGGCGCCCATCCGATTCTTTAGGCATAAATGACCACTTGAGACCCGTAGGAAAACCAGCACCGCCACGACCACGCAGACCGCTCTCCTTCATTTCATTGATTAGACTATCGTGCCCACGGCCAATAATTTCTTTTGTACCATCCCAATCACCGCGTTTTATTGCACCCTCAAGAAACGGACTTTCAAAGCCATATAAATTTGTGAAGATACGGTCCTTATCTTTCAACATTATTTATCACCCCCAAAAGTTGCATCATTTGGTACCATATCCTTAAGCGAAGTTGGACCACCCATCGGACAAGATTTAAACCGGCCATTTTGTGGTCCCGGTTTAGGTGACACCCCAGCTTTTAAATCTTTTATAAACTTTCGCGTACTAACATCATCAAGATCTTCATAGTATTGTTCTTTATAAGCTATCACGGGTGCATTAACACAAGCCCCCGCACATTCCACTTCAAGCAAGGTATATTCACCGTCATTAGTAGTTTCACCAAAACCAATACCCAACTCATCCTTACAGGCCCTGACCACGTCATCTGAACCACGAAGCCAACAAGGTGTTGTTGTACAGACTTCAATTACATGCTTCCCAACCGGCTTGAGATTATACATACTATAGAAACTTGCAACTTCATGAACTCGGATATATGGCATATCTAAAAAATCTGCTATATATTCCATAATAGGAATACTTACCCAACCATGATTTTGTTCCTGCGCACGTTGCAAAAATGGCATTACACAACTCATCTGGCGGTTTTTTGGGTATTTTTTCAGCTGACCTTCAGTCCAAGCTAGGTTTTCAGGGCTAAATACAAATTCTTCACTATCTTTAACAGCTATACTCATCGGTCAATTTCTCCGAACACAATATCAAACGATCCAATCATTGCCGGAATATCCGCCAACATATAACCTTTGGCAATATACCCCATGGCGCTAAGATGAGCATAACCAGGGGCGCGGATATGGCATCGATAAGGTTTGTTGGTACCGTCAGATACAAGGTAAACACCAAATTCACCCTTAGGTGCCTCAATCGCAACATACACCTCACCTTTAGGAACTTTAAATCCTTCTGTATATAATTTAAAGTGATGGATAAGCGCTTCCATGGAAGTCTTTATTTCAGATCGTGGCGGCGGCGTTACCTTGCGGTCAATTGATGAAACTGGGCCTTCAGGCATTTTTTCAATACATTGGCGCATAATCTTTATAGATTGATACATTTCCTCAATACGAAGAATATACCGATCATAACAGTCTCCATTTTTACCAACCACAACATCAAATTCTAACTCATTATAAACTTCATAAGGTTCTGAGCGTCGAATATCCCATGGAATATCACACCCACGCACCATGACGCCAGTAAGGCCAAGGGCAAAAGCATCCTCGGCATTTACTTTACCAATATCTACATTACGCTGCTTAAAAATCCTATTTTCAACTACTAAACACTCCATGTCAGAGAGTACCTTTGGAAAAGTATCACAAAATTCAAGAATTCGGTCTTCCAAACCAGCGGGCATGTCCTGGTGAACACCGCCAGGGCGAAAATAGTTAGCATGTAGCCTTGCACCACAAACTGCTTCATAAAATTCCATTAATATTTCACGCTGCTCAAAACCCCAGAGCATTGGTGTCAAAGCACCTACATCTGTAGCATGAGTACAAATATTCATAAGATGATTTAAAATACGACCAATTTCACTAAATAAAACACGGATGTACTGACCACGCTCAGGCACCTTAATACCCATCAACTTTTCAATAGCAAGACAGAATGCATGCTCCTGGTTCATTGGGGCCACATAATCAAGGCGATCAAAGTAAGGAAGCGCCTGCAAATATGTTTTGTGCTCTATAAGTTTCTCAGTTCCACGGTGTAAAAGCCCAATGTGTGGGTCAGCACGCTCTACAACTTCACCATCAAGCTCAAGAATAAGACGGAGAACACCGTGAGCCGCAGGATGCTGCGGACCAAAATTGACGTTAAAGTTTTTGATATCGACCTCAGCCATAATCTAGTCTTTTTTCCCTTCTTTATCAGCTTTTTCGTCACCAGGAAGAATATATTTTGCACCCTCCCACGGGCTCATAAAATCAAAAGTACGAAACTCTTGAGCAAGCTTAACAGGCTCATAAACGACCCGTTTTTCCTCTTCCGAATAACGAACTTCTACGTAACCAGTAAGCGGAAAGTCTTTTCGTAACGGGTGCCCCTGAAAACCGTAATCACTCAACAAACGCCGCAAGTCGGGGTGCCCATCAAACATAACTCCAAACATATCCCATGCCTCACGCTCGTACCAATTAGCAGAGGGGAAAACACCGCAAACAGAAGGAATAGTCGTGCCCTCATCAGTTGTAATTTTAACTCTAATCCGTTTATTATGGTGCATACTCAGCAAATGATAAACAACATCAAAACGCTCCTCACGCTCTGGATAATCAACACCACACAGGTCTACAAGTTGAATAAACTTACAATTTACATCATCGCGTAAAAAAGTAAGAAAACTTATAATCTTATCTCGCCGCACATTAACAGTCAGCTCATTATAAGCCACCTTATAATCAATTACACTATTACTGTTTTTGCCTAAAACATGTACGCCAAGATTTTTTAATTCTGCATCAGAACTCATTAATTTTTTCCTAGCGCTCAAAGGTTATGGTGCGACGAATTTTCTTCTGCAATTGAAGAATGCCGTATAATAACGCTTCTGCCGTCGGCGGACACCCAGGCACGTAGATATCAACTGGTACAATGCGATCGCAACCACGCACTACGGAATAGGAATAATGGTAGTAACCTCCACCATTAGCGCATGACCCCATTGAAATCACATACCGAGGTTCAGGCATCTGGTCGTAAACTTTACGCATAGCAGGGGCCATTTTATTGGTAAGAGTTCCCGCAACAATCATGACATCAGAATGACGCGGACTTCCGCGAGGCGCAAAGCCGTATCGCTCTACATCGTACCGTGACATGGACGTATGCATCATTTCAATAGCACAACAAGCTAACCCAAATGTCATCCACCAAAGAGAGCCAGTTCTGGCCCAGGCGATAATATCTTCAACTGAGGTGACAACAAAACCCTTATCAGCTAAATCATCCTGCAAAGTTTTAAAGTATGTATCCTGCTCCATCGCTGTCATTTCTGACTTCATGGCAGGAGCTTCCACATCTGACTTAACATCTACTCCCATTCAAGAGCTCCTTTTTTCCATTCGTAAATGAAGCCTACCGTAAGCACAGCAAGAAAAATCATCATAGATACAAAACCGAACATCCCTATATCGCCGAGAGCTATAGCCCACGGAAATAAAAAGGCAACCTCTAGATCAAAAATAATAAATAATATAGCAACGAGATAAAACCTCACATCAAACTGTTTACGCATATCCGTAAAAGCTTCAAAACCACATTCGTACGCAGAATTTTTTTCAGCATACGGCTTTTGTTTTACAACTATAATTGGGAGCAACACGAATACAGCAGCCATAATTATAGCTATTACAAAAAAAACTAAAATTGGAAGATATTCAAGTAACAATTCATTCATTAAAAACTTACCTTTTGGTTGCAAGTGACACTATTTGTTGCAGTCAAAATTTCTAAGGTAGTTAATACCCTTTAGCTATAAAAATTACTACTATTTTTTTCTGTAAAAATAATTTTTCATTAAAAATTTTTAAACAAAAAAAATACCTCAATTAGAAGACCTTAATTTTTAACTAAATTAAAATTTCAGATTTTAAAAGTTGCAAGTGGGGGGGGCCATTTCCTAAAAAATGGCGAGAGTGACGAGACTCGAACTCGCGACCTCTGGCGTGACAGGCCAGCGCTCTAACCAACTGAGCTACACCCCCATTATATAAGCACCTGATTTAGGGAGTTTCCCATCTCAAGTCAAGCAGCTTTTTTTGTTTTATCAAATCAACAATTTACTACTTAAGCCACTGTAGAATTTTATATTTATTTTTAAAAAGTGGTGGGCGATGAGAGACTCGAACTCCCGACATCTTCGGTGTAAACGAAGCGCTCTACCAACTGAGCTAATCGCCCCAACTTCTTTTAAAAACATACTCCATAAATGAAGCAAGGGTGCATGTCTACAATCTCAATGCTTATATGTAAAGCATTAAAAAAGCGGTTGTTAAAAAAACAAACAAACCGCTTTTAAAATAAAGTAATAATTACTTATTCACTGCATCTTTAAGAGCTTTACCCGCTTTAAATTTAGGCTGTTTTGACGCCGGAATTTGAATTTTTTCACCAGTGCGAGGATTGCGACCCTCTGAAGCTTGACGTTGCGCAACGCTAAATGTGCCAAAACCCACAAAGCGAACTTCTTCACCACCCGCTAGTGTATTCATAATTGTATTAAATACGCCATCAACAGCCTGCGCAGCATCAACCTTGGAAAGATTAACTGATCCAGCTACCTCATTAATTAGTTCATTTTTATTCATGATATACCCCTTAAAATAAATTCTCAGTACTTAAGATTAAACTCATCATCTACTCAATGAAAAGCCCACCTATATTAGATGGCAATTTTAATTTCGTCAAAGAGAAAACCCAACAAAACCGCGCGTTTTTTAATAAAAATTGCTTGACATTCATTAAAATAAATTTTTTGGAACAAAAAAGGGGCAATTGATAGAGTTATGTGACTTTCCTCTCAATTTTACGGACTATTTAATGATGGTCCGCAAAATTTAAAAATTAATATCGAATTAATGATGCAATTGATCTTTAAAATTAGAATCGCTTTCACCTTTTCTCATAACAGCAACTCCTTCTATCTGATCCTCACGCAAAGAAACCAGAGGTGACGCTAAAGCATGCTCAAGTACCTCATCAACTTTTGTCATAGGTATTATTTCAAGTCCCTTTTTAACATTGTCAGGTATTTCAACCAAATCCTTTTCATTTTCGATCGGAATTAGTACTTTTTTTATACCACTTCTGTGGGCTGCCAGTAATTTTTCTTTGAGGCCTCCAATTGGCATCACTTTACCACGCAAGCTTATCTCTCCAGTCATGGCTACGTCGTAACGAACCGGTATGCCTGTTAGAACAGAAACAAGTGAAGTTATCATAGCTACACCTGCTGATGGACCATCTTTTGGCGTGGCACCTTCAGGAACATGAATATGAATATCCATTTCCTCGAAAGTATTGGGTTGAATTCCAAACTCTGGCGCTTTTGATCGCACATAACTCAAGGCTGCCTTAATAGACTCCTGCATAACGTCACCTAATTTGCCCGTAATGGTTACCTTACCCTTACCCCGTGAAACGATTGCCTCAATTGAGAGAATGACCCCGCCCACTTCAGTCCAAGCAAGACCAGTAGTTATACCTACCATATCTTGATCGTCAACCTCGCCAAAACGGTACTTCTTAATACCAGCAAACTTTTCAAGATTTTTAACTGTTACATTAACTTTTTTAGTTTTTCCCATAACAATCTGTTTAGTCGCCTTGCGAATAAGGTTTGCAATTTCACGCTCTAAACTTCGCACACCAGCTTCACGTGTATAATAACGAATAAGATCATGCAAAGCCGCATTTGATATTGACCACTCATCACCTTTAAGGCCATGACCTTTAACTTGCTTTGCAATTAGATGCCTTTTTGCAATTTCGGCTTTTTCATCTTCGGTATATCCAGAAAGACGAATAATTTCCATACGATCCAAGAGAGGACCCGGCATATTAAGCGTATTGGCAGTCGTAATAAACATCACGTCAGATAAATCATAATCTATTTCGAGATAATGGTCATTAAATGTGTTGTTTTGCTCTGGGTCTAATACCTCAAGCAGTGCGGATGAAGGGTCCCCACGAAAATCAGACCCCATTTTATCAATTTCATCCAAAAGAAACATCGGATTACTCGAACCCGCTTTTTTCATACTTTGAATAACCTTACCTGGCATTGAGCCAATATAAGTTCTTCTATGGCCTCGAATTTCAGCTTCATCCCGAACACCGCCAACGGAAAAGCGAACATATTCTCGCCCCGTAGCTCTAGCAATTGACTTCCCAAGAGATGTTTTACCTACGCCAGGGGGACCTACTAAACAAAGGATTGGACCTTTATTTTTTTTTGTTCGTGTTTGGACCGCAAGAAACTCAAGAATTCGTTCTTTAACTTTCCCAAGACCATAATGATCTTCATTAAGAATTTTCTCTGCAGCTGAAATATCATTTCTAACAGCCCGCTTTTTACTCCAGGGGATTGATAGCAACCATTCGAGATAGTTTCTGACAACAGCCGCCTCCGCTGACATAGGGCTCATAGACCTGAGTTTCTTCAGCTCACTATTCGCTTTTTCCTTGCCCTCTTTTGAAAGTTTAGTTTTTTTAATCTTTGCTTCTAACTCAGAGATCTCATCCTTGCCGTCTTCGGCCTCACCAAGTTCGTTCTGAATAGCCTTTAGTTGTTCGTTGAGATAATATTCTTTTTGAGTTTTTTCCATTTGACCTTTTACACGCCGGCGGATTTTTTTTTCCACCTGCATAACGCCAATTTCGCCTTCCATGACCGTATATATTTTTTCAAGCCTACTAGTAACAGACTCATTTTCAAGAAGTTGTTGCTTGTCAGAGATCTTAAGACTTAAATGCGACGCTACAACATCAGATAGTTTGTTCTCATCTTCAATCTCTTTTACAGTATCGCTAACTTCAGTTGGAATTTTTTTATTGAGTTTCACGTATTGAGCGAACTTACCAATAACAGAACGACTAAGCGCCTCTAATTCATCACCATCCTCCCTAACCAAACTAACTTCTTCTGTCTTTGCTTCAAAAAACTCTTCGGTAGCAAGAAACTCATTAATTTTAATTCGTTGAACACCCTCAACAAGAACCTTTACCGTCCCATCAGGAAGCTTAAGAAGTTGGAGTACATTAGCCAGAGTTCCCGTTAGATAAAGGTCTTCAGCCCCTGGCTCATCTAGACTTGCGTCCTTTTGGGCCACCAAGAGTATTTTTTTCTCAGAATTCATTACTTGTTCGAGAGCTTTAACGGATTTTTCACGCCCTACGAAAAGCGGAACGATCATATATGGAAAAACCACAATATCTCTAAGTGGCAAGATTGGATAAATTTTACTCATGAAAAACCTATTGTATTTAAAATTATGTTGCTACTAACAGACTTAATGCTCCACTAGATACAATTCAAGACTAACGATTGAAAATTTAAAAATTAAGCGCCGGCTCCAGCTTCATTTTTCTTTTTATCTGAATATATATAAAGCGGTTGTGCTTTACCGAGAACGACTTCACCATTAATAACTACTTCCTGAACCCCGTCTAATGACGGAAGTTCAAACATTGTATCAAGCAGAATATCCTCCATTATGGAACGAAGACCCCGTGCGCCGGTCTTTCTTGTGATTGCACGCTTGGCGATCCCTAGAAGCGCATCTTCTGTGAAACGAAGTTCAACCTCCTCCATTGAAAAAAGCCTTTGATACTGTTTTACAAGGGCGTTCTTAGGCAAAGAAAGTATTTTGATAAGCGCCGCTTCATCAAGATCAGTAAGGGTAGCAAGAACTGGAAGACGACCAATAAATTCCGGTATTAAACCAAACTTTACCAAGTCTTGTGGCTCAGCCTGAACAAGAAGTTCCCCCGTCAATTGATCTTCGTTACTTTTTACGTTAGCACCGAAACCAATTGATTTATCCTCATTTCTGTTTGCAATTATTTTATCCAACCCAGCAAAAGCACCACCACAAATAAAAAGTATATTCGTAGTATCGACTTGTAAAAACTCTTGCTGTGGGTGCTTACGCCCCCCCTGTGGTGGAACGCTGGCAACAGTACCTTCTATAATTTTAAGAAGTGCTTGCTGTACCCCCTCACCTGAGACATCGCGTGTGATTGAAGGGTTATCAGATTTACGACTAATTTTATCAACCTCATCAATGTATACTATACCTCTCTGTGCGCGCTCTACATCATAATCTGATGCTTGAAGGAGTTTAAGAATAATATTTTCAACATCCTCGCCTACATAACCAGCTTCTGTTAGTGCGGTAGCATCAGCCATTGTAAATGGCACATCAAGAATACGAGCAAGTGTTTGAGCTAAAAGGGTTTTACCACATCCCGTGGGACCAACTAGGAGTATATTTGACTTTGCCAACTCTATCTCGTCATTATTCTGCAAATGATTGAGCCGTTTATAGTGATTATGAACCGCCACAGACAATACTTTTTTGGCAAGTTCTTGGCCAATCACATAATCCTCAAGGACCTTCATGATTTTGGTAGGTGATGGAACACCATCATCAGATTTAGTTATTGATGCTTGAGTTTCTTCACGAATAATGTCCATACAAAGCTCAACACATTCATCACAAATGAAAACTGTGGGACCCGCAATAAGCTTTTTGACTTCATGTTGACTTTTACCGCAAAAAGAACAAAATAGAGTATTTTTTGTATCACCTGTACTAGTTTTAGACATGAGGTTTTTTCCTAAATTTTACTCTTTAAAAGTATCTACATTTATTCAATTTAAAATATTATGAATAAATATCAATATTAAAAAATATATTAAGCATAGTTTAGAATTATTTAATTAATAACAAGAAAAAATGCACCATTTTTTCAAGTATTATAAAAAATTATTAATCTTCATCGTTACCCTCAGGACGCTTTTCATAAATTTCGTCAATCAAGCCAAACTTTTTTGCCTCAGCAGGCGACATAAAGTTATCACGATCCATGGCTTTTTCGATATCAGAAAGCTTTTTTCCAGTATGTTGCACATAAATTTCGTTTAAACGCTTACGAAGAGAAAGAATTTCTTTTGCCTGAATTTCGATATCAGTTGCTTGCCCTTGGGCGCCACCTGAAGGCTGATGGATCATGATACGACTATTTGGCAGTGAAAAACGCTGCCCAGGCTCTCCTGCGGCTAGAAGGAGCGAACCCATTGAACAGGCCTGGCCGATACAAATAGTGGTAACTCTAGGCTGAATGTATTGCATTGTATCGTATATTCCAAGTCCGGATGTAACAATTCCCCCAGGAGAATTAATATAAAAAGCTATGTCTTTTTTTGGATTTTCTGCCTCAAGGAAAAGAAGTTGTGCTGTGATGAGTGCAGAAACGCTGTCATTAACTTGCCCAGTTAAAAAAATAATACGTTCCTTAAGAAGTCTAGAAAAAATATCAAATGAGCGCTCCCCTCTACTGGTTTGCTCAACAACCATTGGAACCAAATTATTCATAGTGGTATCTATAGTATTGTTCATTTAAGTTTTCCTCTATTAAACCAATTATATTTGAGAATACACTACAGGTAAATTCTCTTTAATAAAATTAAATTTATTTCTTTATACCAGCTTTTTATAGGCTACTTTTTTGCAACTTTCTTCTTAGCACCAAGTTTTTTAGCTGCAACTTTATTTTTAGAAACGGGCTTTTTAGTTGCAACCTTCTTTTTTGAAGCTTCTTTTTTCTTTATTACTTTTTTCTTTATTACTTTTTTCTTTGTTGATTTCTTCACAGCCACGTCATCATCCTCAGCCTCTATAATTGCGAGCATTTCTTCCGAAGAAACTTTTTTCTCAGTAACTTTTGCGAGCTCGAGAATGAAATCAACGACCTTTTCCTCATATAGCGGAGCCTTCATTTGTGCCATGGCATTTGGATCTTTTTGAAAGTACTCAAATACTTGCTTTTCCTGACCTGGATACTTACGTGCTTCAGCAGAAATAGCACGCGTTACCTCGTCCTGACTGACCTGAATATCATTTTTACTACCAATTTCTGAAAGAAGTAGACCAAGACGGACACGGCGAAGAGCGATAGCTTCATACTCTCCCTTTACATCATCAGATGGTTCATCAACATCTTCTGGTTTTGCCTCTGGATTTTCAGCAACTAGTTTTCGATGCTCATCCATTTTAATCTGCTGCATAATGGTAGTATTTTCCATTTCCAGCATATTGCTTGGAACTTCGAAATCAACCGCATCAGCAAGTGCGTCAAGAAGAGCACGCTTAATGTGTGTGCGACTTAAGTCACTGTGCTCATTTTCAATTTGACCTTTAACGGCGTCATTAAGACCAGCAAGATCAGGAAGACCAAGACGTTTTGCAAGCTCGTCATCAACCATGCAGGGCTCAGGTTTTTGAACCTCCCTTACAATAACTTTAAAAATCGCTTCTTTACTAGCAAGCTCTTTAGTTTGGTAACCCTCAGGGAAGGTTACAATCACATTTTTTTTATCACCAGCTTTGGTACCAACGAGTTGTTCTTCATAACCAGGAATAAAAGTGTTTGAACCTAGTATTAACTGTTGTCCTTCTGCTGTTCCACCTTCAAATTCAGTGCCATCAACACTACCAATGTAATCTATCAGAACCGCATCACCATCAGTTGAGCTATATGCTTTGGGAGCTTTTATATAATTTTTCTGACCAGCGGCAATATTCTTAACGGCTTTATTAATTTGTTTTTTATCAACCCTTACAGCGAGGCGTTCAAGTTTAATTTTAGCAAGATCAGGCAAATCAAAATCCGGAACAACTTCTAGCTCCATTGAATAAATAAGATCTTTACCCTCTTCAAAAGAAACAACCTCGATTTTCGGTTGAGTTGCCGGACGATCACCTTTTTCTTCTAATACCTTGGCTGAGGTCTCATTTACCGTTTCTTCAAGAACTTTTCCAAGTAGATTTTTACCATGAAGTTTTTTCAATAGCGAAACTGGAGCTTTTCCAGGCCTAAAACCTGGCATTTTGACTGTTTTTTGTAACTCTAGTATTTCCGCATCTACTTTTATGTCTACTTCTGCAGCTGAAATAACTACTTCATAAGCACGTTTTAAACCATTATTTTCTTTGTCACTAATCTTCATGGGTCACCGTTCTAATAATAAAGGGGCCATGCAAACACTCGCAAAGCCAATTATACCTGTTTGTTATTGTTAATTTTTTGGTGCGGGTGAAAGGACTTGAACCTTCACTTCTCTCGAAACTAGAACCTAAATCTAGCGCGTCTACCAATTTCGCCACACCCGCATATACACTACCAAAAACGTCACAATCGCGTGATGAGACGCATTTATAGTCAAATAAAAATTAATTGCCATAGAAAAATTTATATTTTTACAAAAAATACTATCTTCCAATAAATATTAAAATTTACAGACGAATTAAATAATTAATAATAGGAGGGATAAGTAAGAAAAATAAAAGATAAACAATTTTTACTTAATTTTGTTTTCATAAAATGAAATTCAAATTTTTTTTGCTTTAAGTTTACCATAAAAAAATTATTCAAATTATATTTAAATAATTAAAAAATGGGGCGAGTGACCGGGATTGAACCGGCGACTTCCAGAATCACAATCTGGCGCTCTAACCAACTGAGCTACACCCGCCACAGGAATGCAAAGAGGAGACCTTTTAGAATTTCACAGCCCAAGCGTCAAGTGACATAATCCAAAAACTTTTTTTTCTTTTCATATAAATTCTAATTTTTCATCGTTTGCCTAATTTTTAGGCATAAAATGATTTTAAATTAAGCTCCTTGCTAACTCCAATGGATGGTAAACATAATAAAAGATATATTATCCGTCATTTTCAAAAGTTGGCATGGTTTGTGCGTGTAAATATTGTAAGTATTAAATAATCAAACTTAAAAGCAGATAATATTATGAAAAAAATTGAAGCTATAATTAAACCATTCAAGCTTGATGAAGTTAAAGAGGCCCTCCACGAAGTTGGTCTTTCTGGGATCACAGTTATAGAGGCGAAAGGCTTTGGACGTCAGAAAGGACACACAGAACTCTATCGAGGCGCTGAATATGTAGTTGATTTCTTACCTAAAGTTAAAATAGAAATCATTATTCAAGATAACCTGGTTGAACGAGCTGTCGAGGCGATACAACAAGCTGCAAAAACTGGGCGCATCGGCGATGGAAAAATATTCATAAGCAATGTAGAGGAAGTAATCCGCATTCGAACTGGCGAGACCGGCGAAGAAGCAATTTAATAATACAACCTAACATCATTAATTTTATAATAACTAGGAAAAAAAATGTCAGACGTAAAAAAAGTTCTCGATCTAATTAAAGAAGAAGAAATTGAATATGTAGATCTCCGTTTCACAGACCCAAAAGGTAAAATGTATCACCTCAGCATGTGTGCTGACATTGTCGATGAAGATATGTTCGAAGAAGGGGTTATGTTTGATGGATCGTCAGTTCCAGGATGGAAAACGATTAATGACAGCGACATGATACTTAAGCTTGATCCTTTGACTGCAATTCTTGATCCGTTTTATGATCAACCCACTATTTCTATTTTCTGTTCGATTGCTGAACCTTCAACTGGTGAAGGTTATGGTCGTGATCCTCGCTCCACCGCTCAGCGGGCAGAAAGTTATCTTAAATTTACAGGTATTGGTGACACTGCTTATTTTGGACCAGAACCAGAATTTTTTATGTTCGACAATGTTAAATATAATGTTGAATACGCAAGCGCTGGATACTCTCTTGAAGATGAACAAACGCCCACAAAATCCGGTCACCATACAGAAGGCGGTAATAAAGCTCATCGTGCAGGAATTACCAGTAACTATTTTGGTCTAGAACCACATGATCGGTGTCAGGATATCCGTAGTGAAATGGTAAGTCTTATGAAAGAGTGTGGTCTACCAATGGATAAACATCATCAAGAAGTTGCGCCTTCCCAACATGAACTTGGGCTTACATATGGAACCCTTGTTGAAACAGCTGAGCGTGTTCAGCTTTATAAATATATCACTCATCAAGTGGCACGCGCCTACGGAAAAACTGCAACCTTTATGCCGAAACCTATCGCTCAGGACAATGGTTCAGGAATGCACGTTCATATGTCAATTTGGAAAGATGGAAAGCCCTTATTTGCGGGTAACGGCTATGCAGACCTTTCTGAAACATGCCTATACTACATTGGGGGAATCATTAAACATGCAAAAGCATTAAATGCCTTTACTAACCCGTCTACAAATAGTTACAAACGACTGGTGCCTGGTTTTGAGGCACCTGTGCTTCTTGCATACTCAGCCCGCAATCGTTCCGCATCTTGTCGAATACCTTACTCATCGAACCCAAATGGCAAGCGTGTTGAGGTTCGTTTTCCCGACCCAACAGCAAACCCTTATCTTTCTTTCTCTGCTCTTATGATGGCTGGTATTGATGGTATTGAGAATAAAATACATCCAGGGGATGCTATGGATAAAGACCTTTATGCACTCCCACCAGAAGAGCTTAAACAAGTCCCTCGTGTTGCTGCGTCTCTAGGCGAAGCGTTAGACGCTCTGAATACTGATCGTGAATTTCTTAAAAAAGGTGATGTATTTAGTGATGATCAAATTGATGCCTATATAAGTCTTAAGCGCGAAGATATTCAAAAATTAGATATGACACCGCACCCAATAGAGTTTGAAATGTATTATTCTTCATAACTTTAAACATTCACAAACTAAATAGAGGT
>JABGYD010000073.1 GCA_018675425.1 Kordiimonadaceae bacterium | reverse complement strand
AATGTTGAGTTTTTAAGTTTACTTTTAATTTGATATTCTTCTTCAACTACTATTATTTCTAGTTGTTCTTCTGTGAAATCTTTTATTTCTTTGCCATTTTGAGCTATTTTAGCTTTTGCTTGAGCAATTGCCCGCTCCCTTATTAAATGTTCATATTTTTCTAATACAGCATTAATCCGTTTTTTAGGCGATAGAATTTGCCACATATTTTTAACTTTCTTTAAAGTTACTATTTTTATTTCATTCATATTTTTTTTCGGGCAACTTTTATTTAATTTGGGTTTCTTTATAAATTGATTTTCTCTTTAGAATAAAGGTTAGGGCAGTCATTATATTCACTACCATCCACAGTTCTTTTGCTCCAAGATGTATCGGTATAATTGGATTATACAATACCGATAACAACCCAAAAATCCATGCAAATAATGTGTCTTGCTCCCTGTAAAACGTCAGAACAAAAAAAAGTGAACATCCACAAACAATAGCTCTTGATAAGAAGTAATATCCATAGGGCATTGGTAGAATACCAATTGCCAACACCACCAAAGGTGCAATCCAAAGTATCTTTCTGTCCACTTTAACTCTCCCCGAATAGATTTTTCATACCTCACTCTACCCAGATACCAGTAAGTGAGTCAAACTAACTGTGGTCAGGTTTACAGGTGAGGGTTTCTACAAGAAGCCAAACTTAATTAGTATTTAACAGATTCATTTGTAGGTTGATTTGTAGGTTGCTTAACACCATTGAATAAAATATTCATTAAAATCAGTAAGATATGATGGGTTAATGGCGGAGAGGGAGGGATTCGAACCCTCGAAGGAGTTGCCCCCTTGCTAGTTTTCAAGACTAGTGCATTCAACCGCTCTGCCACCTCTCCATAAGATGTTCGTGCGATATACGTGATAGGAGGATTTAACGGATCAAGGACTATTGGTCAAGCATAGATTAGGTTCTTTTCGATAATCTTATATTTTTTATGAGAATTTCTTATTTGCCTTTGAAACGCCGTGATTTTTGAACTATATCTATTATTGTAATATTTTTCAAAAATATTTGGGAATAAATAAAAGGTAAAACAATGATAAGATTATTATTTATAATTATTGCTTCAATATCGTTCATTTCGAATGTAAATGCCCAGCGACAGGTAGCTGATAATCCCCAAACTTTTTCTATATGGCTGGAAGAATTTAAATTAGAGGCCCTCCAAGAAGGGATAAGTCAAAAAATTCTTGATGTTACATTTGATGGGCTCTTGCCAAACCCTAGAGTAGTTGACCTTGATCGTCGCCAACCAGAGTTTACCCAATCATCATCAGAATATATAAAAATTCGTGTTAGTGAAACACGTATTAAAAATGGTAAGAAGAGAATGGCTGAATTGCAGTCAGTCCTTGATCCATCTGCAAAAACTATAGGTGTTCAAAAACGTTTTATTGCTGCTATTTGGGGGATGGAAACTAATTATGGATCCTATACCGGTAATTTTAATGTTGTCCGTTCTTTAATGACGCTGGCTTATGATATGCGTCGCAGTTCTTTTTTTAGAAGAGAGCTTCATAAAGCTCTTGTTATCCTTGAAGAGGGCCACATTGCGCCAGATGCAATGATTGGTTCTTGGGCGGGCGCAATGGGGCAGGGTCAATTTATGCCAACAAGCTTCTTTGCTTATGCCTATGATATGGATGGTGATAATAAGAAGGACATTTGGACTAACGAGGCAGATGTTTTCGGCTCAATTGGTAATTATCTTAAACAACACACATGGCACGAAAACCAAACATGGGGTCGTGAAATTAAACTGCCTGATGATTTAATGGAGAGGAAGGCGATTGTTGACTTGACCCATGAGCCCAATCCGCCCAGGTCCTGTAAAAGTGCGCTTAGTTTGCACAGTAAAAAATACTCTCTTACTGATTGGAAAGAAATGGGAGTTGTAAATCTTGATGGTAGCGATATTCCAGAAGCGATCGGTGCCGGTATCGAGGCGACACTTCTCATGCCAGGTGGGATTAATGGACCAGCTTATTTAACTTATCAAAATTTCCGTACTATTTTAACTTATAATTGTTCAAATCATTACGCCCTTGGTGTAAGCTTACTCTCAGATGAACTTAAGTAATGGTATCATTTAAATGAGCTTCCATCGTATTATACCTCTGATTATTTTGTGTGCCGTTCTGAATGGATGTGGTGTTGGCCCACAGTTAACCTCAGCTCCACCTGTACCGGGTGTTAAAATTGGGAACCCTTATAAGATTGCTGGAAAATGGTATACGCCAGCGGCAAATCCAAATTATAATCAGGTCGGTGTTGCTTCATGGTACGGTCCTGAGTTTCATAATAAAAAAACTGCTAACGGTGAAACTTATAATATGAACGCACTAACGGCTGCGCATACAACTCTGCCGATGCCAAGCTATGTTAGAGTTACAAACCTTGAAAATAATCGCTCATTATTGCTAAAAATTAATGATCGTGGACCATTTGTTGATGATAGGTTAATTGATGTATCGCGGAGAGGGGCACAACTTTTAGGTTTTGAGAAGCGTGGTACCACCAGGGTAAGGGTCGAGGCTGTTGAGGGTCCTAATGCACAAGTAAATGTTGTACGATCCGAGGTTCCGCCGCCTATACAAAAACAAGAGGTGGGACGGGTTGATATATCCTCTCTCGAAGTGATTGAGCCTCTGCAAATATTAGTTGAGCCATCACAAGTGATAAGCTCAACCATTTTGCCTAAAGATAGTGGTAATACTTATATTCAGGTTGGCGCTTACAGTAAAATAGGCAGTGCTTCAAGAGTAATGACTGCGGTTTCTCATCTTGGTGATATTGGTATGGAAAGTATTCAGCTTAATGGTCGCAAAATTTATAGAGTTCGCATAGGGCCATTAAAATCATCAGATTTTGCTAGTTCTACACTGGCAAAAATATTAAAATTAGGTCATAGTATGGCTAATGTTGTGATCGACTAGGATACTTAAACGAATGAGATTAAATAAGGTAAATTAAGAATGACGCTTAAGAAAAAAATCTATTTACTCACCACAGTGGGAATAATTTCATCATTAATGGCTGGGCCGCTTTTTGCACAAACCCTGTCAAGTCCGGCAAAACAGGCGATCCTGATTGAAGCATCTACGGGTGATGTATTGTTTGAAAAAAATGCTGATGAGCAGATGACACCATCCTCTATGAGCAAGTTAATGACTATTTACATAGCATTTCAGCAGCTCAAAAGTGGTGCTCTTTCATTAGAAGATGAATTTTATGTAGAAGATGGTCCGGTCTGGCGACGTTGGAGAAACACAAGTACCAATAACGCAGGTTCTACAATGTATGTAAATGCTGGTGATACGGTTACTATTGGGGATCTTTTGCGTGGTATAATTGTCCAATCTGGAAATGATGCTTGTGCACAGCTTGCTCTAGCCATTGCAGGTGATGTGGGTGTATTCGTTAATATGATGAATGAAGAAGCCGCAATGCTTGGTCTTACGCAAAGTCACTTTATGAACACTAATGGGTGGCCAGATCCTGATCATTATATGTCTGCTCGTGATATTGCGACGTTGTCACATGCGCTCAGCGTTGAATTTCCTGATTACTATTCTATTTTTGCTGAACGTTCTTTCACTTATGCTGGGGTAAAACAATCAAATAGAAATAGGCTCTTATACCGTGACAGAGTAACTTCAGATGGTCTTAAAACTGGTCATACTGAAGCTGGTGGTTATGGTCTAGCTTCGTCTGCTGTAATGGATGAACGCCGGCTCGTACTCGTTGTAAATGGAATGACTAGCGATAATGCGCGCATCAATGAAAGTGAGCGACTGCTTAATTACGGTTTTAGAAACTTTGGTATATACGATATGTTGAAAGCTAACCAGGTAATTGAAACTGCAGACGTTTGGCTTGGAGAAGTATCAACGGTACCGCTTATATCCGAAGTAGATATTACACTTTCTATGAATAAACAGATTAGGCGTAAAATGGCAGCCAAGGTTATCTATGATGGTCCAATTGCTGCGCCAATTCAAAAAGGCCAACCAATTGCAACCCTTGAATTATCGGCAGATGGTATGGAAACTAAATCATACCCACTTCTAGCCGGTTCGGATATAGCAGAGCTTAGTGGTATTAAACGTATTAAAGCAGCTTTTTTGTTTATGTTGATGGGCTCAGTGAGTGATTAAAAAGGGTAGATTTATTACTTTTGAGGGCGGTGAAGGCGTTGGAAAATCTACTCAGGTTAAAATACTTGCAGATAAACTATCCGCGGCTGGTATTGATGTTATTTTAACTCGAGAGCCAGGTGGTTCGCTCGGCGCCGAAGAAATTCGTGATCTTTTAGTTAAAGGTAGTACTGATAAATTCTCTCCTATGACCGAAGCACTTCTTCATAATGCAGCCCGTGCTGAACATCTGACAAAAACTGTAAAACCGGCTATTAATGTTGGTAAATGGGTATTATCCGATCGCTACGCAGATTCAACGATCGCCTATCAGGGCCATGGACAAGGAGTTGATATGAAAACACTCCTTAGTATACACAGTTTTGCTACTGGGAATTTTTGGCCTGACCTGACTATTATTCTCGATGGTAACGAACTTGAACGTGCAGCGGCTCGTGAGGACGAAAAATTTGATAAAGAAGATAGATATGAACGAATGGGTAAGAGTTTTCATGACAAATTAAGGGAAAGCTTTCTTAAAATTGCTAATAATAATCCAGAACGCTGTAAAGTTGTCAGTGCTGCCGGCACGGTAGAAGATGTAGCTAAACGTATTTGGAAGATTGTTGATGTTAAATAAATTATTTAAAACTTTGGTATTTATTTTATCAATTATAGTTCTATCATCATGCACAACTATGCAGCAAGATTGCAGAGTGCTTTCAGCAGATAGAGATGCGTTTAGAAACTGTATGGCAGTGCAAGGAAACCAAACTGCACAGTTTCAAATGGGTATGGCTGCATTTGAGAGCCAAGATTATGCGAAGTCAATTGAATGGTTCAAGAGAGCGGGGCGCCCCCGTGCGAGCCAAAGCCCAAATTACCTTAATGGTCCTCCTAAAAGTAGAAGGGATATTACATTCCGAGACGATATGAAAATGGGGCTTCCCGGTCATAAATCGTCGCTTAGAATGCTTGTGCGTATCTATGAAGAGGGAATTGGTGTAACAGCTGATCCAAAGCAGGTAACACGATATAAAAATATGATAAATCCTTCGTAAGATTAAAGATTAATATCTTTAATCTTTGACCTTTGGGTATATTCTTGCTAAATGGACGTTCTTTGTAGAGTAGGAAATACTATGAATATTCGCGAAGCACTTACTTTTGATGATGTTCTGCTTGTTCCGCAGGCGTCAGAAATTCTCCCACGCCAAGTTCAGTCTAAATCCCCACTTACCAATTCGATTATGCTCAATATTCCTCTAATTTCAGCTGCTATGGATACGGTAACGGAATCTAACATGGCAATTGCTATGGCTCAGGCGGGTGGTTTGGGTATTATTCATAAAAATATGACTATAAAGGCGCAGGCTACGGAAGTTTATCGAGTTAAAAAGTTTGAAAGTGGTATGGTTGTTGATCCTTTGACAATCCATCCAGATCAAACACTTAGTGAAGCTTTTGAAATAATGAATAGTGCTAAAATATCTGGTATTCCTGTTGTAGAAAGAGGTAGTGGGAAACTAGCTGGCATCCTTACAAACCGTGACGTTCGCTTTGCCACTAATATGATGCAAAAAGTATCAGAACTGATGACATCGGAAGGTCTGGTAACAGCAAAATCTAATGTCACTACAGAAGAAGCTAAGCAACTCCTTCATCATAATCGTATTGAAAAAATTATCATCGTTGATAAAGATTATAAATGTATTGGGCTTGTTACGGTAAAAGATATAGAAAAGGCTACTTTAAATCCAAATGCGTGTAAAGATAACGATGGAAGGCTCCGTGCAGGTGCTGCAACGTCAGTTGGTGCCGATGGATATGAGCGTGCTGAGGCACTTATAAGTGCCGGTGTAGACTTCCTTGTAGTTGATACTGCACATGGACACTCTAGGGGTGTGCTTGATACAATTACTAAAATTAAGAAAGAATATCCGAATGTACAACTTTCCGGTGGCAATGTTGCTACTGGTTCAGGAACTCAGGCACTAATTGATGCTGGAGCAGACGTTGTAAAGGTAGGAATTGGACCTGGTTCAATTTGTACAACCCGAGTTATAGCAGGCGTTGGTGTTCCGCAGCTTACTGCAATAATAGACGCAGTTGAAGTTGCTAATAGAGCAGGTGTTACGATTATTGCTGATGGGGGTCTAAAAACATCAGGAGATATAGCCAAAGCGATTGCAGCAGGCGCATCTGCGGTTATGGTTGGCTCACTACTTGCCGGCACAGAAGATGCCCCAGGGGAAGTTTTTCTGCATCACGGACGGTCTTATAAGTCATACCGTGGGATGGGATCACTGGGTGCTATGGCTCGCGGTTCTGCAGATCGTTATTTTCAAGAAGATGTTGCGGACAGTTTAAAACTTGTACCTGAGGGGATTGAAGGTCAAGTCCCCTACAAAGGACCAACGGCAAATATGATCCACCAACTAGTTGGTGGTCTTAAGGCTGCAATGGGCTATACTGGAAGTGAAACTATAAAAGATTTTCATAAAAATGCAGAATTCGTAAAAATTTCAGGTGCTGGACTTCGTGAAAGTCACGTCCATGATGTAACTATCACTCGAGAATCACCCAATTATCCGTCAAATTAGGAGCAGTTAATGCTACCATCCGCAACAATAGAAGCTGTAATTGATCTTACGGCGCAAGTCTCCACGTCTCTCAAGGAAAATGGACCAGCAGCGGATGTGCTTACGCGTAAATATTTTAGTTTGCGCCGTTATGCGGGATCAAAAGATAGACGTCGTGTGACAAACTTACTTTATGATATTATTCGACGATGGGGTTATTTATACGAAATTTCTGATGGTTTTGCTCGGCGCATGGTTTTAGCAGAATTAGCACTTTCTGGTGATGATCCAAAAGTTTATTTTACTGGAGAAAAGCATGCTCCAGATTTAATCACAGCTGAAGAAATATTATTTGTTGAGAATGTAGAACCAGAAAAACTTGAACACCATCGTCTTAATTATCCCAAATGGCTGGATGCTTCCTTAAAAGATCGATTTGGCGATAAATTCACACAAGAAATGGTAGCGCTTAATGAACGTGCACCACTGACACTCAGAATTGCGCGAAATGCAGAAAAAATTATTGCATTTCTTAGTGAAAAAGAAATAGGTTATGAGCGTGGGCTTCATGCTAATAGTGCAATTATTCTTAATGAACAACAACAAATCCGAGACTGGCCTATTTACCGGAGTGGCCTTGTTGAAATTCAGGATGAGGCAGCGCAATTAGCAGTAAAATATGTTGAACTTAAGCCAGGTCAGCAAGTTATGGACCTATGTGCTGGAGCGGGTGGTAAAGCTCTTGCTGCTGCTGGGTATATGAAAAATAAGGGTCAGATTTATGCATGTGATATTTCTGAAAATCGATTAAAAGAACTCAAGATCCGAGCTAAAAGGTCTAAGCATCATATATTTCAATCTTATGTTTTAACGGAAAAAAACCGCGTTGCAAAACTTGATGAGTTTAAAGGAAAGATGGACCGCGTTATTCTTGATGTACCATGTACAGGAACCGGAACTTGGCGTCGAAATCCGGAAAGTCGCTGGAGAATAAGCCAAGAAAAAGTAAATAACTATGTAAAGGTACAGAGGGCTTTACTAGAGGAGGCATGGGATGCGGTTAAGGTTGGTGGACGAATAGCTTATATGACATGCTCTATATTAAAGGCTGAAAATGAAGAGCAGATAGAACGGTTTCTCTTAAATCATGCTACATCTGTTTTAGTGCCCATTAAAAAAAATGGTATTGAACAACTTAGTGGTACGTTACAATTAAGTCCATTTAGTCGTGGAACTGATGGTTTTTTTGTGGCAATTCTAGAGAAACAAATATAGAAATTAAAGTAATGAAAGAGATGACTTAAAACGATGACTGACCGTATTTTAATTATTGATTTTGGTTCTCAGGTAACGCAACTCATTGCAAGAAGAGTTCGTGAAAGTGGTGTGTATTCTGAGATAGTCCCTTTTAATAAGGCAAATGAAATACTCAAAACCTTCGACCCGAAGGGGATTATATTATCTGGAGGTCCCAATTCGGTTTATGATATTGATACTCCGCGAGCTCCGGAAGCAGTTTTTAATATGGGTGTTCCGGTTCTTGGAATTTGTTACGGTGAGCAAACTATGTGCGAACAAATGGGGGGTAAGGTTGAAAAATCTGACGAACGGGAATTTGGGCGTGCATTTATTGATATTAAAGTATCGAGCCCACTCTTCGATGGTTTTTGGGATGTTGGCACAAAACATCAAGTTTGGATGAGCCATGGTGATAGAATTGATGCTATTCCAGATGGGTTTGAAGTTATTGCCACCAGTGGTAACGCCCCTTTTGCTGCTATAGCTAATGAAGAAAAGAAATTTTACGGTGTTCAATTTCATCCTGAAGTTGTTCATACACTTCACGGTGAAAAACTACTTGCAAATTTTGTAAAAAATATTGTTCGATGTAGTGGTGATTGGACTATGGCTTCCTTTCGAGAAACAGAAATTGCCAAAATTCGTAAACAAGTTGGTGATGATAAGGTAATTTGTGGGCTGTCCGGTGGGGTTGATAGTTCGGTGGTGGCAGTGCTTTTGCATGAAGCTATCGGGGATCAACTGACATGTGTTTTCGTAGATCATGGCCTTATGCGTTCCAACGAAGCCGATCAGGTTCTAGATTTGTTTCGTGAGCATTACCACATTAACCTGGTCCATGTTAATGCTGAAGAGCTGTTTCTAGGTAAACTTGATGGTGTTGATGATCCAGAAAAGAAACGAAAAATTATTGGTGGTCTTTTTATCGATGTGTTTGAAAAAGAAGCAAAAAAAATTGGTGGCGCCGACTTTCTTGCTCAAGGAACGTTATATCCGGATGTAATTGAAAGTGTATCTTTCACAGGCGGTCCAAGTGTTACTATAAAATCGCATCACAATGTGGGAGGGCTTCCAGAAAGGATGCATATGGATCTAGTTGAGCCGTTACGAGAGTTATTTAAAGATGAAGTGCGAGTACTTGGGAGGGAACTTGGTATTCCAGAGGCATTTATTGAGCGTCATCCATTCCCTGGACCGGGACTAGCTATTAGGATCCCAGGTGCCGTGAACAAAGAAAAATGTGATATTTTAAGAAAAGCGGATGCTATCTACCTTGAAGAAATAAAAAATTCTGGATTATATAATCAAATTTGGCAAGCATTTGCCGTGTTACTTCCTGTAAAAACAGTAGGGGTAATGGGTGATGCTCGCACATATGAGTATGTTTGTGCATTGCGTGCAGTAACCTCAACTGACGGTATGACTGCTGATTATTATCCTTTTCCACATGATTTTTTAGGACAAGTATCAACACGAATTATTAATGAAGTTCGAGGAATAAATCGAGTTGTTTATGACACTACATCTAAACCGCCAGGAACTATTGAGTGGGAATGAGATGATGCAAATTCTATTACTGATACATATTCTTGCAGGAATAATTGCTTTGACTAGTGCTGCTCTGGCAGTTTTATCTGAGAAAGGTAAAAGACTGCATGTGCTTTCAGGTAGAACATACTTCTGGGGAATGGCTACTATCTTCTTAACAGCTATTCCAATGTCGATTATCAGCAGTAATATCTTTTTATTTCTTATAGCTATCTTTTCTTTCTATTTAGCTTTTGCGGGAATGCGCTTTGCAAGAAATAGAAAAGGAGTTGCAACTATTTTGGATTGGATTGCTATATGTTTATTGATTTTTTCAGGAATAGGAATGTGGGTATTAGCTGCAATCTATTTCTTGAATAGTAATACGCAATATATCGTTCTTTTGGTTTTCGGATTTTTATCTATTACTTTGGGTTATGCTGATTTT
>JABGYD010000092.1 GCA_018675425.1 Kordiimonadaceae bacterium | reverse complement strand
GGCTAATATTTTGCTCAAGCATTGATTTGCGTAACCGTCCCAACCGATAATCAAACATATCGTTTAAAGCTTTATCTGAGAATTTTGGGGAGGGCACTATCTTTGTTGAAATGTTCATTCGAACTCTTTAGGCGTTGGCTCAGTAGTTTTTCCAGAACGTACTCTTGAGCGCGTACCTTCTCGTTGATATTGTCTATCCGACTCAGATAATTCATCTGCCAGCACAGAAATACGGAGGCGATCAGTTTTTGGTACAATTTGATCTTCATCGCCTAATCCTTGGTGACGGTCATGCGCGGCATATTTCTTACGCATTTGATGAGGCTGGTAGGCGCTCATATCTTCCGGAGTAATATCGTACTCAATATTAATTGCACCAGCCTTCGCTGCAGCTTCCATTAATTCTAAGCCCACTGAAGTGCGAGCGACTATGGCGTTGGTTCCAGGATCGTTCTTACTACTTTCGCGAGTGGGAGACCCTCCAATCCACGTGTCAGATGCAGCAATATCAGCAGCCTCCCCAATACCGTCGGGACAAATCTTACATCTAAATGGTAGGTCCCACGAACTTGCATCTTCTCCCCAAAAATCAAGATAGTTTAGGTCCTTTACTTCGTCTGCAGTTTCAATTCGTGTAGGTCCTGGGCAACCTTGCCCACGATAACGAAGAGAGGTTAAATTTTCCAACTTGACCTCGGAGCGTAATACGAAAGCATCTATCGATGATGGATTCATGAAGCCACCACATACAGGTGTTAGCCAGTACTTCACCAGCTTATTTACCCTATCGTCATAATGCGCCAAGTTTCGAAGAGCAGCAATATCACAAGGCTTGCCAATAAAAGCAAAAGGTTGACCTCGAGCTAATATCTTGTCTATGTCAATAAGTGGAGCAGATGGGCCGTAACGAGATCCGCCAGTATCTAAAACATCAGCCTCTGAAAAACTTAAATACCTTTCGCCAAAAGTTGGCTCCTTGAAAGAGGCTTTGGTATGCAAAATGAAATCAACTCTTTGATCTTTCAGAAGAAATTGAGCAAGCGCTGTCAGCACACCACCCGTTGAGCCTTCGAATCGTGTTTTAGGGTCTCCAGCCCAAGCTCTTGAAATTCGCAGCCATGGCCCCCAAACTTTGTCTATTCGGGTAGCAGGCGTAATCTCTTTGGTTGGAAGCCCTTCAATTCGAGTCCCAGGACATATATTGAAAATTTTTTCGACAGTGGCATTATCCAGATCTCCAATAATCACTGGACGCTCATAGCCATTTACCGATTTAACAACCTTTATCTTATCCGGACCTGCAATCGATTGACAAATACCACAACCCGCACACAGTCCTTGTTCAGATATTTTATTCATTCTATTATTGGCAGACTGATTCATTATTTTAACGTTCTAAATTTAAAGAAATTTTTATAATGATAGTGTATATCAATTTGAACCAAAGTCCAAACTTCGTTTCATCTGTGAGGGAGGGATTATTAATAGTTAGCCGAGCTCAACATCTTTAATAGCATCTTTAAGTTCACTTACAATAAATTAGTAATTAGGTATATACCGAAGAAGAATATTAATATTCCTGATAGTCTAAGGGTCTTATCAATATATGTGTACACAATAGAGCTATATCCAATCGCTACTCCCAATAAATGAAGCAAAACTGTACCTAAACAAAAACCAGAAATAAACATATATGGTTTGATTACATATGGGATTGATATTCCATGAGCGGCTCCATGAGTTATTCCAAATGAAAAAATAATTGCACTTATATAAATTAAAGGTAATTTTTTATTGAAACAAATTATTGATCCCAGAAACAGGACTGAAAATGCGATACCAAACTCAACTATAAAATAAATATAATCAGCAAAATTCTCTAGTAAATATAAAACAAACTGATTTGGATTTGAAATATTGCTTAAATAATAAATTAAAACAGCTAAAGAAGAGCCCATGAGCATTCCAGTCACAAACAATCCTGGAACAAACCAAATTGCAAGACCTCCAATTTGAGCACTAATTGCCCCAACACTAATCATTGCAACTAAATGATCAAGTCCTATTACAGGATGACGTAGACCATCTACAAAACCTATCATTACATTGCCGCTATGAGCGAAAGATGTATTGGTTAAGGATAAAATAATAGAAAAAAATAGCAGAGGGATTAAATATTTTTTCATAACAGAATTATATTTCAACTTGAACTTAATCAAAGTCTAAATTCCGTTGAATGTGTGAGGGAGGTTAATTACTGATTCAAATATTGATAGTTTTAATGAACGCTCAAAATTAGTAATCTTAATTCTGCTGAACTATTTCTTTAATCTCGGTAGGAAATATACCCTCACACTTAAATCATCAGGGCTATCGCCCCATATTTTTCCTTTAATTGGTCCCTTTAAACTATAAACTTCAGAACGATCTTTTCCATCCAAAATATCGAGCTCAATTGAACCATAAACTTGCCCATCTTCGTCAATATGGCCTTCAAGGGTGTCATAGAAATCTGTTGATCCAGTTTTTAATTGACTTTTCTTTTTATTTATAAAAATGATATTTCCATTTTTTATTTCAAAAAGTCCATTTCCAATTTTAGAATTACGTTCATCTTCAAAACGGGCATATAAACGAAAAGCATATTGTCCATCAAATAAAGGACTTGCTTCTTTTTTTAATTTATTGTTTATCGAATTTTCTTCAGAGGATTGAGATTTGCTAATTTTGTATAAGGCTGCGTCAAGAGTCAATCCTATCTCTACTTCGTCAGGATTAAATGTAATTAGACCGGTATCTGCTATACCAAAATCAAATGCTCTTCTTACACCATGATTGTATTGCTGCTCCTCTTCTTTTCCTTGATCAATTACAACTACTGACTTTAAATTATCCGCATAATTTGTTTGAAAAATTGTATCCCACAGATAAATATGAGATAAGTTTTTTCTAATGCCAGCCCAATTCCTGGCCCAATCCATATTAATTCCCTCTTTGCTCCAAGTCTCACTTGTGCCACCCCTCCTTTCATCTACAAATATATTCCCAATCCACTTCATTGCCAGTGAGGGTTCAACTGCTACTTGAGTAGTCCATTCAATATTTTTCTCAAATTTTGGATATTTTTTTCTAACATCTATCCCTTGATTGTGCATTATTATTGCACCTAGAGCATAAAACTTTCCTGTTTCATTGCCTAGGCTTAAACCATTTCTACAGCCGTGATCGTTAAACCCTGTTTGACAGGCTTTATCATAAAAATGTTCAGTTGTAATCGATCCATTACTTCTAAGAACATTGTAGTACTGTTCTACTCCTCTAACTCCGGCGGTAAAGTATTCTGAATTTTGATCGGCAACGCCCCACATCAAATATCCAAGGCTCTTTCTAATTTTGTGGTGATTGGGAGGGCCAGGGTCAGGAAGCCATCTATGTGCTGCAGCAAGTTGCCCTTCAGCTGGCCCTTGTTCTGCAAGCCAAACTCTTTTTTCTAGCCACTTGTGAACTAAATCATACTCATCAGTTGAATAGCTATCTTCCCTTATCAGCGTTATGTGAACCTCTAACATCGGAATAAGAGTGTTCCACAACTCTCCAAGAATAGAAAAATTGTATCCTTCCCATAGTGGCTGCTCATTGCTACAAGTCGTGCATGCTAACTCTCTGTCAGGAATCATGGCCTTCCAGTAGGGTCCATTAACCCACTCCATCATCATAGATTTAAGAGTTTCTAAACTATCTTTATCACCGTTATGAAATTTCTGCAAATGGTAGCTAAAAACTTCTTTGTTTTCTATATCGAAACCTCTTTGGGCATGATCATTACCATCAACTATTTCATCAATTCCTTCTTCAAATATAAATTTCTTTTTGTAAAAATTTCTATATGGGCTATATTTGGAATAAGCCCCTTTAGGCCAAAAACCATAAAGTGAAGTAGGTGTTTCGATATTCCCTTCATATGCTACATTATGAGGTGGCCTGTCTGAGGAATTTATATATAAGCGCTCTGGTTTAACAGCCTCATCAAAATATAAAATTGCATTTGCAGAGGC
>JABGYD010000044.1 GCA_018675425.1 Kordiimonadaceae bacterium | reverse complement strand
TAATCGTCATCAAATTCATTTTGATCATAACCATCTTAAGAATTCATTTTTGCATTTTTATTCTGTACCATCGTTTCTCTTCAATTTATTTTTAATTTAATCTGAAAATATATTATCTTAGGTACCTTATTTGAAAAGCGAATTATATTTAAGATATATATTTATTTTTTAAATATATAATATATTGAAATTTCATAAAATTTATTTATAAAAAAACCAATCCACACAAAAATCCGACTGCCACTTGGGGTGGACTACTAGGATTTATGCTGGGTAAGGAGGGTATAGAAAGCGTCTTTGGACAGCCTTCGCTATCAGAGGCATATCGGATCACCCGCACCAGACGCAATTTTCCTGATCGCACCCCTAATCAAATCGGCGAAGATACTTTTCCATTGATGGGCGACCGCGGCATCCAGGTTATCGACCGTGTGGTGACAGAGCAAATGGGTGGCATGTTAGATGCAAGTGGCGATAACTGGCTCATACCAGCTTATTCGCTAGACCAGATTTCACCACCTTGAGTGCTAATAAGATTAATGCATAAAATCGCTGCAGCTCATTAAATGCATTCCTTAGTTTGGCCAACTTAGTCTGGTGGGCCAGCATTATTTTAAAGCTGCCCGTATTTCCGTTTCGTGTGTCATGTTGATGGGCAGTGATGTGCTTCTTATAATTCCTCTGGAGTGTTGACCTATTTCTGTCCCTAAGATTCTGATGATCATGTCGGATGTAGCTTGGGCAATCATCTCTGTATGTGGATAATCATTTGGTGCCGTGGTCATGACATTCACATGGTGAAGCTTTGCAACATTATTTAAATCTCCACCCGCTGCAAGGCGGACACGGTTGATTGCCTGTATAACACTTAGTTCAGCGGCATATAGGACATGTTTCGGATCAGTTTCATTTGTTACGAGGCCAGTGATCCAAGTGCCTTCTGGTGTAAAAGCTGCGGAGGCAGTAATATATATTTCCTTATCCACTGTCAGAAAGGGAAGGTAAGGGCCAAAGACGGGCGGTAGTTCGGGCATGCCGTCTTTAAAACCAAGACGCGTTAGTTCAATTTCTAATCGGGCACCGATGGTATCTTCTGTTTCCATAACTTCCTGCTTAGCGCATGAAGAGATAAAGACTATTAATGCAATAGATATTAATTTTTTCATCATTTTAAATAAGCCATCAGTTCAATTTGAAAAGTCTGGTTGTCGTCTGAAGTAGCAAGGCCTTCGGCATGCCGGGTATGAGTACCTGCGGAATTACCAAGTACACGCACCATCATTTCAGAGCAGGCGTTAGATGTTGGAACATAATTAAAATATTCGGGTACGGTTAAAGTCCTATATCTAATGTTAGCAACTTTACGAATGCGGCTTAAGTCGCCATTGGCAGCATCTTTAAGTAAGTTAATTGCCGCTGCGCAGGCTAGAGAAGATGCATGTATAGCTTCGTTTTGGCTGGCGATATTTGGCACATGCCCTTTTTGAATTGACCCATCGGGTGCAAGTGCGGAGGCAGTGGGAATATGTATAAAATTATCAGTGACTTGATAACCATAATTACTTTTAGTTTTGGGGTACTCACCATTCTCAAAACCTAGTGCTTCAAGTTCTAACTTAAAGGCTTCGTCAATACTTGATTTATCCCTGTAGTCGTCTGTTTGTGCGAGTAGATTAGCTGGCTCGAGTAAAAGGAAAAACGCAATCAATATTTGAGTTAAATTCTTTTTCATTATTTATCTTTTTATCACCTTGTGGTATTAAATTTTATAGGAATTTACATTACATAACAAATAACCTATAGGACAAAAAGAGCAAAATACATAGTATTTTTTAAAATTGTGAGTTACTAAACCTGAAACCTAAAATATAAAGGAAAACAAAATGAGTATACTTAATCATGTCTGCGTTGGCTCAAGTGACCGAATTAAATCTGCAAAATTTTATGATGCGGCCCTTGGTGCATTGGGGGTTAATAATCTCGGTGAACTTGGTGAAATGGCAACTTTATATGGAATTGATAATCCTGACTTTATCATCCTTACGCCGATGGACGGAAACCCAGCAACCGTTGGAAATGGTGAGACCATAGGATTTAAGGCAGAAACCCGTGATGCAGTTCATAAATTTCATGAAGCAGGTCTCGCAGCAGGTGGAACATGCGAGGGAGCCCCTGGGTCCCGTAATTTTTCACCAACTGCCTATGCTTCATATCTTCGTGATCCGGATGGCCATAAAATTTGTGCTTATTGTTTTGCTGATGAATAAGAATATTAGGGGTTAAAAGCCAGGATAGAAACAATTCTTATCCTGGCTTTTTTATGAGGTGTTTATTAAGGAAATGAGTGCTAACTAATTATGTTATCAAACTCTGAAAGTGACACCACGAATTAACTGAAATACAGACTATATTTACTAATCTAAGAATTTCTATTTAGTAACTTTGAAAATCGATTTTCAGTAGAGCACCTATTGGATTATCTTGAAGTGGAATACTAAGTGTTTGCTCCTTATATTGGACCCAAGTGAGTTTTTTCTCGAGATCATGGCCTATAATACGCGCACTTAAAGAAGTGCTAAGTTTTAATTGAGCCAAAACATCTGTTGCAGGCCCTTCAGTAATTTTTTTACCATTATCAAGCGCAATAATATGACCAGAGAGCTTGGCAACCTCATCTATATCGTGACTGACGTAAAGAATAGGAAGTTTGAACTCCCGTTGTAGCTTTTCGAAACAAAAAAAGATATTCCTCTTAGACACCTTATCAAGCGCTGAAAGAGGCTCATCCATGAGCAAAAATTTTGGTTGTGCGAGAATGGCTCGCCCAATGGCAATGCGTTGTCTCTCGCCACCAGAAAGAGAAACTGTATTCCTTTCAAGAAGGTGTTGTATGCCGAGGAGTTCAACAACATCGTTAAAATGAAACCTTTCTTTTAAGTAATGTGCTTTTGCTCTTTGCGCTCCATAGTTGAGATTTTTACGAACCGATAAATGGGGAAATAGGTTTGCTTCTTGAAAGACATAGCCAATTGATCTTTCGTGTGCATTTATGAATTGGTTTTCGTTTTGCCAAACTTCATCTCCAAAAAATAAATATCCAGGTAATTTATTAAGTCCTGCAAGGCAGCGAAGAATAGTTGTTTTTCCACATCCAGATGGACCAAAAAGAGCCGTAATACCTTCAATAGGCATAGTAAATTTAACATCTAAATTGAAGTTGTCTATGCTGCCGTTGAAGGATGCCTTTATGTTTTTAACTCCACTCATTTTCCTGTTTGCCGAAAATATCGTTCCATTTTCATCATGGAAAAGATAATAACGAAGGAAAAGAGAAGCATTCCAGCGGAAAGAATGTGTGCAGGGGTCCAATATAAGGTTTCTACATAATCATAAATAGCGATTGAAAGTACTTTAGTTTCACCCATAATGTTGCCACCGATCATGAGGACGACACCAAATTCACCAATAGTATGTGTAAAGCCAAGGATCGTTCCAGTCAAAAAACCTGGCCTTGCTAGCGGAACTGCAACGGTCCAAAATGCATTCCAAGGCGATGCCCCAAGGGTTGCTGCTACTTCAAGTGGCCGAGAACCCATGGCATCAAAAGAGTTGCGGATTGGCTGGACCACAAAGGGTAGTGAATAGATCACGGACCCAACCACTAGTCCTTCAAAGGTGAAGGCAAGAGAGCGGCCACCAAAAATAGAAGCAATCCATCCACCTGGACCTTGTGGACCGAGTGCTATAAGTAAATAAAAACCAATAACTGTTGGTGGTAGTACAAGTGGAAGGGTAACAATGACAGCAATAATATCTTTCCATTTCGAGTTAGAACGTGAGAGCCACCACGCAATCGGGGTGCCAATGAGAAGTAGGATAATTGTAGTAATACCTGCTAATTCTAGTGTCAGGCGGATGGGTGACCATAAATCAGCATATTCAGGCATTATATTTTCTCATCGCTGCTGATACCATAACCATATTGAGCTATTATATTCGTTGCTTCTGGCCCTTTTAGAAATTCAAGAAATTCGTATGCGGCTGGATTATTGATGCCCTGCTTTAATAGTACGGCATCCTGATAAATATTTGAGTAGAGTTCTTTTGGGACAACCCAATGTGAGCCTACCGATGATTTTATAGTTTGAGACAAAGCTATGAAACCAAGTTCTGCATTTTCTGTATGAACGAATTGATATGTCTGTGCAATATTGTTTCCATAAACAATTTTACTTTTTAGATATTTGTATAGTTTTAGATTTTTCATCACCTGAATAGCGGCAATGCCGTATGGTGCGGTAATAGGATTAGCGATTGCTATTTTAGTAAAATTTCCCTGCTCAAGGGTAATTTTGGGGTTGATCAGCGTTTGGTTGAGGCTGAATAAGACAATTTTCCCACTAGCGTAGGTGAAACGACTACCTTGAACTGCAAGATCCTCTTTGACTGTTTTCTTTGGCCGTACCTGATCAGCAGCAAGAAATACTTCAAAGGGCGCATGCTGAGAAATTTGCGTATAAAGCTGTCCTGTCGAGCCAAAACTAAGGAGTGTAGTATGCTCAGTGTTTTTTTCGAATGCTTTACTAATTTCTTTTGCTGCTTCCATAAAGTTTGTGGCAACGGCAACACGTAACTCTTTTGCACTCAGAGTGGCCGTTAAGTTGAGCCATACAAATATAAATATTAGCAATTTCATACATTTACCGATATGTTTTTATAAATATATCGGTAAATTAATAAGTCGTTTCTGTCAAGTTTATTTATCTAAGGGGGGATGCTTTAAAAGAGAAAAAAAGGTATTCATTTCTTTCTTAATAGCGCCGTTAGATTTTACTTCTAAGGCTCTATATTGATCAATCACTTTAAGTCCTAGTGGTGTTAAAGTTGTGCCGCCCTTCTTGATCCCACCTTTCGATTTCTTAACTAGAGGTTCTGTAAAACACATATTCATGATTTCAACAAGGTCCCAGGCACGTTTGTAACTCATTGTCATTGCTCTCCCAGCAGCAGCTATAGAGCCTGTTTTCTGAATTGCTTCAAGCAGGTCTGCTTTTCCTGGACCCATAGCAATATGGTCTTCGTTAATAATCTGCAGTTTTATAGAATATTTTTCTGTTGAACTAGTCATTCATACCGCTATTCTAAATCATTATTATGCATTAATTTATGCGTCTTTTTACTTTTTGTCATTATTTAGCCAATTGGTGTAAATACCAAACAATATAACGTTCAATAAGTTTTTCTTTAATAGCTAGGGGGCCGGATTGATACTTTTTGCTATTGACCCCTTTTTGATTATCCACAATGATGCGCTCATCCGCGAGAGTTGTTGCATTCCAAAGCCAGGTTAGCTTATCAAGGTCGTAATCTTTACCTTCCTCAGCGTCATTACGCACAAGCCAATATATGTCACAGGCTGATTTTTCATGCTCTGTAGGGGTAAATACATAGACAATTATATGATCATTATAGCATAGATAATAGGTAAAAGAGCCGATATTTATATCGAGGGCGCCATGATCATAGCCTAATAAGTTTCCGAGAAGTGGTGCTAACGGTTTACCATCCTGGCTTCCCGTTTTGTATTTTTCAAAAAGTGCATACCGGCTGCATGCGTAATTTTCTTGCCCCTCTTGCTGTTTGTCAAACTGATAATCGTACTCATGGGTTCCCACACCCAATGCTTCCATACGCGAAAGCATTGGTTTTTGAAGTTCCTCAAATTTATCATCCTCAACTTTAAAAGTATGACTTAGTGAATATTCGGGGTGCGATGGGGCACAGTGATAGCATTCCTGGTAATTTTCTAGCGTGATTTTCCAGTTACCGTCAATTGGGTAGCGCTTGTGAGCTGCTACTTTTAGGTTGTTAAAATCATACATTTTGAGTGGTCCCGCGAGGTCACGTTTCACATTTTCTAATGATACGGGGTTATCTCCAAAATTAATAAAAACCATACCTTCGATAATGTCCATGGCGCATGGGTGAAGACCGTGATTGGATTTATCAAAACTATCTGGCATACCTCGTGCAGCAAAGAGGCTACCCTCAATATCATAAGTCCAAGCATGGTAGGGGCAAATAAAACGTTTTGAATTACCCGTTTTTTCTAAGCATACATGAGAGCCACGATGACGGCATACATTAAAAAAGGCTCTAATTTCCATGTCATTACCACGAATAATAATTATACTTTCTTCAAGTAGGTTAAATAAAAAATAATCACCAGCATTAGGTATTTGGGATACATGACCCGCAAAAATCCAATTATCAAAGATGATTTTTTCTTTTTCCTTCTCAAATATTTCAGGATCTTTGTAAAAGTCTCGATCCAGTGACCAACCTGATGTGCTGCCATCAATCCGTTTCTTCTGCGGCGCTAGTTTTTCCATTACTATAAATCTTTCTTAAAATTCTATTTATATATTTTTTCAAAACATCAAGCACATGATTATCAATCGCTTGATGGGAAACTTAAGTTGGCACCAGCCATAATGCTAGTTGGCCAGCGTGAGGTCACAGTTTTAATTTTTGTCCAGAAACGAACTCCTTCGGGTCCATACATATGATGATCACCAAATATCGACCTTTTCCAACCACCAAAACTATGAAAAGCAAGCGGTACAGGAAGGGGTACATTAACGCCAACCATACCCACTTTTATTTTTCGAGTGAAATTACGAGCAATATCTCCGTCGCGGGTAAAAATACATGTGCCGTTTCCATACTCATGGTTCTGAACAAGTTTTACTGCTTCGTCGTAACTCTCTACGCGCACAACTACTAAGACTGGACCAAAAATTTCCTCTTTATATACAGACATATCTTTTGTCACATTATCCAAGATAGTTGGGCCACAAAAATATCCATTTTTATTACCCTTGGGGCCTTCAAATTCACGCCCATCAAGAACTACTTTTGCACCTTGTCCTTGACCCTCTGAAATAAGTCTCTTTACGCGATCACAATGCTCTTTAGTAATGAGGGGACCCATTTCATTGTCCGTTACCATGCCGCACCCGACTTTAATATTTATTGCTTGGTATTTGATTTTATTAATCATTTCATCTGCAATGTCGTTTCCAACAACCACTGCGACAGATAGGGCCATACAGCGTTCACCGGCTGATCCAAATGCTGCACCTATCATTGCATCAACAGCTTGGTCAATATCGGCGTCTGGCATAATAATTGCATGATTTTTAGCACCACCAAGAGCTTGTACCCGCTTATTATTGGCAGTTCCCAGATGGTAAATATATTCAGCTACCGGTGTTGAGCCTACGAAGCTTACTGCTTCTATACCTTCATGCTCGAGTATACAATCAACAGCAACTTTATCACCATGGACTACATTAAAAACACCGTCTGGAAGACCGGCTTCAGAAAATAAGCGTGCCATCACATTAGCACATGATGGGTCACGTTCTGAAGGTTTTAAAATAAATGTATTACCACAGGCGATTGCTAGTGGAATGGTCCATAGAGGCACCATAGCTGGAAAATTAAAGGGTGTAATTGAGCAAACAACCCCGAGTGCCTGCCGGGTGCTATAAACATCTATACCGTCGCCTACTTGCTGTGAATAATCACCTTTTAACATTTCAGGGATGCCGCAGGCATTTTCAACAATTTCAATACCGCGTGTAATTTCACCCATGGCGTCATCCCAAACTTTACCATGCTCTTTTACTACATGCCTGCAAAGTTCGTCACGATTTTTTTCAAGTAACTCTCGAAATTTGAACATTATTGAAACACGCTTCATAAGTCCGACGTCGGACCATGTTTCGAAGGCTTCACTAGCAACAGTAACAGCAAGATTAATATCTATCTTGCAAGCAAGTCCAACTTCACCTTGTACGGTGCCGTTTGATGGATCATAAATTGGAGCAGTACGATCACTCGTTGCCCCTACAGTTTGACCGCCAATATAATGATCTATCTTATACATATTTTATTCTCTTTAAAATTAAGGAAGTTATTTAATTTTTTTTAATGCCTGTTCAAGGATATCAAAAATTGGATCCAATTCTTTTTTTGAACTCGTCAAGATAGGTGCAATGACTATTGTATCACCATTAGCTCGAATTCCAATGCCAAGTTCATATGCTTTGAGAAACAAATCATAAGCTCGGGCACCAACCTTATTATCACGGCAGGCAATGGTCAAACCACCTGCCAGGCCAATATTTCTAATGTCGGTTATGTGTGGGCTATCCATTAAATTGTGCATACCATCTTCAAAATACTTAACATTGTTTTTTACCCGATCATAAATACTCTCTTCTTTGTAGATTTTTTGAGAAGCGAGCCCAGAGGCAACGGCTAGCGGGTGGGCTGAATAAGTATAGCCGTGAAACAATTCTACTCCTTCTTTTGTTCCATCAATGAAGCAATCATATATTTGCTTTGATACAACCACAGCGCCCATAGGTACTGCTCCATTATTCAAGCCTTTTGCAATAGTACACATATCGGGTATAACATCAAAATATGTGGCAGCGTTAGCGGTGCCCAGCCGACCAAACGCGGTAATTACTTCATCAAATATAAGAAGAATTCCGTGTTTTTTTGTAATTTGACGAAGCTTTTTAAGATAACCTTTGGGAGGAACAAACATACCCGCAGAGCCAATCACTGGTTCAACGATAACACCGGCGATTGTTTTAGCACCGTGAGTTTTAATTATTTGCTCAAGTTCATTGAGATAATGCATTGGGTTTTCTTCGGGTTCGCCTCGAGTAAAGGCATTTTCGTTTTCATTATATGGGAACGGTAAATGATCTACATCACTGAGGAGATTTCCAAAATATTTACGGTTATTTGACATTCCACCGACAGAAACACCGCCAAAACCAACGCCATGATAGCCCTTAACTCGACCGATCAGACGTGTCCTCGACTTTTCGCCATTCACCTGATGATATGCGAGGGCTATTTTAAGTGCCGTATCAACTGCCTCTGAGCCGGAGTTTGTAAAAAAAACGTGTCCTAATGACTTAGGAAATTGATCAACTAGAATATTGGCTAACTGGAAAGCGTCCTCATGACCAAAATTAAATGCAGTTGAGTAATCAAGTTTAGCCGCTTGTTTTTGAATGGCTTCAGTAATTTTTGGGTGACAATGGCCAAGGTTTGAACACCATAAACCTGAAATGGCATCCAAAACCTGGCGTCCGTCTGTGGTTTGATAATAAAGTCCTTTTGCGCTCTTATAAAGGCGGGGTTTTTCTTTGAACGCTCGATTTGGCGTAAATGGCATCCAGTAGGCGTTCAGGTGTTTATTTTTATTTATTTTATAGCTCATGGCACCCTCTTCCCTATTTATTAGATTAATAAGTTTGGAAGATATCCTAAAAAAAATAATTAATTCAAGTGTTTTTTACTATATTTATATTTCATTATTGAGTTTTGATTAGTAGTTGATACATTATTGACAGAATTACTAAGGAATTTAAAATATATTTATTTAGTGAGTATGAAATGAAGCTTACAAAGTTAAATCGGACTGTTCATAACTGGATCTCCATTTTTATTGCTCTACCTCTTTTACTGATAGTCGTTTCTGGTTTTTTTCTTCAGTTAAAGAAAGACTTTAGCTGGATACAACCGCCGAGTATTAGCGGACAAAGTGAGGCTACACCCATAATTTCACATGATGCATTACTAGCAACTGCAACGAGTATTCCCCAAACTGAGGGGTTGAAATGGGCAGAATTTGATCGCATTGATTATAAGGTTGATCGCGGAATGGTTAAGTTCATGACGATAGAGGGTTGGGAAGTACAGGTAGATACTACCAATGGATCGATATTATCTGTTGCAGAGCGAAGATCTGATTTTTTTGAAAAAATTCATGACGGTTCTTATTTTGGTAATGGTGTAAAATATTTTATAATTCTCCCAACAGCAGTTTTACTGTTTTTATTATGGATCACTGGACTTTACATGTTCATCTATCCTTATGTTAAACGTGTTTTTAACAAAAAAAATAAACGTCAGAAAGTATAGGAATTTTAATTTATGGCGATTGATTTTCACGCTCATTTTATAGCACCAAAAGTTATGAAAATGCTTCAGGAAAGAAAATATAATCCTCGTATCACCCACGGAGGGAATGGGTCTCTTTACCATATGCCTGTGAGCACCCTTCCATATTCAAGCGCCTACTATGATATAGAAGAACGTATTGAATATTTAAATTATATTGGCATGGAAAAGCAGGTGTTGTCGCTTCCCGGACTATTGGGAATTGATTATTTACCCATTGAGCAGTCGCTACCATTGATCAAGGTTAGCAATAATAATCTTGCAAGCCATGCTAACAAATATAAAGAAAGAATAATTGCTCTTGCCTCATTACCTCTTGCTGACGTGCCGGCCATGGTTGCTGAGCTAAAGCGTTGCGTAGAGGAGTTCGGGCTTTTAGGAGCTATATTACCTAATAATTCTTTTTTATCTCTAGATTACGCCCATACGTTAAAACCTTTATTTGAGTATGCTAATGAAAAAAAACTACATTTTTTTATACACCCTGGCTGGCGTGCGGATGAATACCCAGTTAATGATACGCGCCCTAATGATCCAGACGAGATTTTAATTGCTCGCGGAGCGCTTGGGGTCCAACATTCTGTATCACTTGCTATGACTACACTTCTTTATACAAGTTTCCTAAATGATTTTTCAGACATGACGATACATGTGGCCAATCTAGGGGGTACATTTCCAATGGTGGTTGAGCGTATGCACCATACTGTTGATGCTCGCTTTCCAAACGCTAAAATGCCATCAAGTCGACGTAAAAACTTATATGTTGATACGTCTTCTTTAGGACCGCGGGCAATTGAGCTTGCAGTTGAAATATATGGTATTGACAATATAGTTGTCGGAACTGATACTCCGATATTTTCTGGGCAGGTTGGCCTTGATGCTATCAGAAGTACAAGGCTTTCTAGTGATGATAAGGAAAAGATATTAAGAGTAAATGCCTCAAAAATTCTTACCCGGTAACAAAAAATTATTAGTTTTAGGTATCTGGAATATAATTTTTTGCAAATATAAAAGCCTGAAATTCACTTAGTATTTATTTCATTCTATTACTGATGAGGTCCTCAACAACACTGGGGTCTGAAAGTGTAGACGTATCTCCTAGGTTTGAAAAATCATCCTCAGCAATTTTTCTTAAAATACGTCGCATTATTTTACCTGATCGTGTTTTTGGCAAGCCTGGTGAAAATTGAATATGATCTGGGGTTGCTATTGGGCCAATTTCCTTGCGAACCCAGCTAACTAATTTTTTGCGAAGCTCTTCGCTGGGGTTGTTGTTAGCCATAAGTGTGACATAAGCGTATATACCCTGTCCCTTTATTGCATGAGGAAAACCAACGACGGCGGCCTCTGCAACGTCTTCGTGTGAGACGAGAGCACTTTCAACTTCAGCAGTGCCCATGCGATGGCCAGATACATTAATAACATCATCGACCCTACCAGTGATCCAATAATATCCATCTTCGTCACGACGGCAACCATCTCCAGCAAAGTATTTGCCATCGTATGTTGAAAAATAAGTTTGGATAAAACGGTCATGATCCCCGTAAACCGTTCTCATTTGCCCAGGCCAGCTATCGGCTATACAGAGGTTTCCGGATGTCGCCCCTTCAAGCACATTGCCATCACCATCAATAAGTTCTGGTATAATACCAAAAAAAGGACGAGTGGCTGAACCGGGTTTTAAATCTGTCGCTCCAGGGAGTGGTGTAATCATGATGCCACCTGTCTCAGTTTGCCACCATGTGTCAACAATTGGACAACGACTATCGCCTACAACCTCATAATACCAATTCCAAGCTTCAGGATTAATTGGCTCACCAACACTGCCAAGTATTCTAAGTGAACTTCGGTCACATTTTTGAACAAATTCATTACCAGCACTCATTAGTGCTCGAACAGCTGTCGGCGCAGTGTAGAAAATATTAACTTTATGTTTATCACATATCTGCCAAAATCTGGAGGCATCGGGATAATTAGGGACACCCTCAAAAATAAGAGTTGTAGCGCCGTTGGCAAGCGGTCCATATACAATATAGCTGTGACCAGTTACCCAACCTACATCCGCTGTGCACCAGTAAATATCTCCGTCATGATAATCAAATACGTATTGGTGGGTAAGGCTTGCATAAACCATGTATCCACCCGTTGTGTGCATAACCCCCTTAGGTTGCCCAGTTGAGCCGGATGTATAAAGGATAAACATTGGGTCTTCCGCGTTCATTTCCTCTGGAGGCGATACGGCGGATATATTTCTAGCGGCTTCTCTGTACCAAACGTCACGCCCATCCTTGAACCCTACTTCACCACCAGTAGCCTTTACAACAATAACAGTTGAGACTTTAGCTTCGGGGTTTTGTAAGGCCTTATCAACGTTATTTTTAAGCGGTATTCTTTTACCGCCACGCATTCCTTCATCCGCAGTGATAATAATATGGCTATCACAATCAATGAGCCTGCCAGCGAGAGCGTCTGGTGAAAAACCACCAAAAACAATTGAATGAATAGCACCAATACGAACGCAAGCAAGCATTGCATAAACGGCTTCCGGTATCATCGGCATATAAAGAGTAATTCGGTCTCCTTTTTTGGCACCCCTTGATTTAAGCACATTAGCAAACCGGCATACTTCTTCGTAAAGCTCTCGGTATGTTATATGGCAAGATACGCTTGGGTCATCGCCTTCAAAAATAATAGCAGTTTGATGGCTCCGGCTTTCTAAATGTCGATCAACACAATTTACACATGCATTCAACGTTCCATCTTCGTACCACTTGATATGAAGGTCGTCCTTGGCATAGGAAACATTTTTTACAGTTTCATATGGTTTTATCCAATCAATACGCTTACCCATATCGCCCCAAAAGCCTTCAGGGTCCGAAACAGAATAATTATACATCTCTTGGTATTTCTGCTTGTTGATTAATGCGTGATTTTCGGTTTCCGAATTTACGGGATAGATTTTATTTTCTGTCATTTAGTCCTCGATCAGATATTTATCTTTTGAGATTAAATTGTCATGAGCAAAAAGTCTATTTTTTTGATAAAGCGCGAATAACAAATCGACCTGGATGAAGCGAGTGACAAATTTTTTCTTCTAGTGGACTTTTTTCCCCGCAGATAAGTGATGTGAGGTGTTTGGCCAAAATAGGAGCAGAAAGAAATCCCCTAGCACCAAGACCCACGCTTATAAAAAGGTTGAGATGGTAAGATGGCACAGGAAATTTTTTGTGATGCGGGCCATGGTTTAGGCTCCTATATTCTTCTTCGTACTTTGGAAAATCAGGAACTGGGCCAGATATAGGAAGGTGATCATTTGTCATCGCACGGATACCACGCCTTCCGCCAATTACACTTTGATCATTAAATTTATAAGGAGACTTTGAAAGATTTAAAAGGTGAGCTTCTTCCGTGATTCCTAGTGCAATATTTTTTTCAAAAGTGGCGCCGCAGATATTGACATCTCCAATCTCTGTAGAAATAATAGGCGTAACGTAACCTTCAGAGCACAAGATATTTTTTTCTTTATACTGCGGGGAAAGTAGTGAAATTTGACCCGCAATACTATTAAATTCTATTTGTTTGGTTTGATTAAACTGCCTTGAAAGATAAGAATTCGCAATGACGATTGCGTCTACCTTTAAAACTTCATCATTATTCTTGTCGTATAAAGCCCATTTTTTATTGGGAAGTTGATCAATTTCTTTTATTGAGATACCGTTTATAATGTCAGTGCTATCACTAAACATACTCTGCATCTTAAATGGTTTTACGTAGCCACTTGGTGAACAAACCAAACCTTCGGATGTGAGAGTTAAAAAATTATTATCGTAATTTTGCGATAACCTTTCGAAGCGTTCCATTTTATTTTTTGAGTTGTTAAGTTTAAAAAGATCACAATCATGAAAGATTTCACCATTTAATTCTTTATAAAATTTAAGGGCATAACCATAAGCTCTCAAATAAAATGATTTTTCAATTGATTCTCCTAAACTCAAGTATGGATCAAGAATAGCTGCAGGGTTTCCTGACGCGCCAGAGAGAATGTGTGGTTCTTTTTCAATAAGCGTTGTCTTGTAACCAGCATTCCTTAGATGATGTAAGAGTGTGACCCCGCCGATACCACCACCAATAATCGCTATATGTGCGCCGCATTTAAGTTTGGGTGGCTTATTGAACCAAGGTTTTTTCATTTTATAACTATTTTAAAATTAGGATTTAAATTTAACTAAAATCTACTATACCCTTGTAATTGTATTAGGCATTATTTTTTCTTTTATATTTAGTAACTATACAGTTAAAAAATTATGGATTATTACCTAATTTAAATGCGATATTTTTTTAATCTTTGCTTGTTGGTCTTTTACTTGTTAAATCAGGATTAGTTAACTGAATTTGCATAATAATAAAGGGTGAAATTATTTTAGCTCAGACCGAGAATATATTAGATGTTAGTGGTCATAAATGCCCAATACCTGTGCTGCGTCTTCGACGGTTTTTAGAAAAATTAACCATTGGAGAAACAGTGACCCTTCTGGCGACAGATACTATGACACTAATTGATGTACCAAACTTTTGTCGCGAGGCGGGGCATAGCGTTGAAAGTATCCTAGAAAAAGACGAAAATATTTTCTACTTAATAAAAAAACTGATATAATTGTTAATTTAAACAGTGAAACTAAATGATGAATATTAATGAAATTAAAGAAACATTCGAACTGATGGACGAATGGGAAGATCGATACCGATATATTATTGACCTTGGTCGAAATTTACCCGATTTTGATGAGAAAGACCAAACAGAAGCAAACCGAGTTCACGGTTGCACAAGTCAAGTTTGGTTAATATACGAAAAAAACGGTGAAACAGTTTTATTTAAAGGTAATAGTGATGCGCATATTGTACGAGGACTTGTTTATATAATTATAACAATATTTTCGCGTCAAACTCCCCAGCAAATTTTAGATACGGACGCCGCAGTAATTTTAACGGAGTTAGGGCTTTCACAACATTTGTCACCTATGCGGACCAACGGTCTGTTTTCTATGGTTGAGCGCATTAAGGAGATAGGGCGAAGCTTTTGTTAGGAGGCGCATTTCAGTTTGCCCCACTTGTTTTAATTATGCTTGCCTCGGGTATTCTTAGCGGTCTTATGGCTGGATTACTTGGGATAGGTGGTGGAATTGTTATTGTCCCTATACTTGAGTTTTCACTTGCTTTTTTTGGTGTTGATGATGGCGTGCGTATGCATATTGCCATAGCAACTTCATTAGCAATCATAATAGTGACTTCCTTTTCATCCGCTCGGGCGCATCACAAACACGATAATGTTGATCGTGCCCTTATAAAAAGGTGGATGGCATCAATGCTTCTTGCGGCTTCCGTAGGTAGCTGGGCAGCATCCAAATTAAACGGTAAATCTTTAGTCGTTTTATTTGCTTTACTTGCTTTCTTTGTCGCAATCAAGATGCTAGTTCGCGGCGGAACTAAAAAAGTACAGAAAAACTTTCCAGATCATGCTGCCGTTCAGCTCATGCCAATGTCTATTGGTTTTTTATCAAGTATGGTAGGTATTGGTGGCGGCGTTATGGGTGTAAGCTTTATGACGATTTTTGGAATGTCGATCCATCGTGCAGTGGGGACAGCGTCTTTTTTTGGGGTTCTTATTAGCGTCCCTGGAACTATTAGCTATATGATCACTGGCAGTGGTCAGGTTGGTTTGCCCCCTGGAAATATTGGTTATGTTAGCCTTATTGGGCTTGCAATTATTGGTCCAGTCTCATACTTCGCAGCGCCCTTTGGTGCAAAAATAGCTCATAAACTTAATCGCCGTCAGCTTAATCTCGCCTTTGGATTATTTTTACTTATTGTTTCGAGCCAGATGCTTTATCGTTACCTGTTCTAAGGAAATAGCCTTTTACCTATTTTAATTTAAAGGTGTTATAAAAAATACATAATGGATGTTTACTCATGCATAAAGAATTACTTTACCGCGATGCTGAAGCGCAAATTTATGCAGTCACGAAGAATGAACATAATGTGATTGCAAATATGGCCTCTTTGAGCTGTATTTTTAATCAGACATTTGAGAATTTTTTCTGGGTTGGTTTTTATGTTGTTGATCTGTACGAAGAACAAGAATTAGTTGTAGGTCCTTACCAGGGCAATCTTGGGTGCCTCCGCATTACATATGACCGCGGTGTATGTGGTGCCGCTGCATTGACCAGTAAGACGCAGATTGTCGATAACGTTCAAGATTTTCCAAATCATATTGCATGCGACAGCCAAACCTGTTCTGAAATAGTAGTTCCAGTTTATGATAAAGATGGTGCTTTAATTGCTGTTTTTGATGTTGATAGTAAAATTATTTCTAACTTTGACAAGGTAGACCAATTTTGGTTAGAAAAAATATTGAAAAGTGTTTTTGCCAAATAAAATTAATATAAAATTGGTGCCATTTAAAATTATAAATAAAAAAACACTTTTTATCTTGTTTTATTACGATATTGTTAATTTTACACCTAAGTAATAGATTTTGGAGAAGGGATGAAAGAGCATACTGATAATGCGGGTATTATAACCCATCCACCTGTTTTCTATTTTTTAGCAATTATACTTGGCTTGGTCTTTGATAAGATATATCCGCTTTCGTTCATTTTTAGAGAAGCGAGTTTAGTTCTAGGTATCATTACTATTACTTTGGGAGTGTTAGTGATTGCTCTTGGGGGAAAAATTTTCTTAAAGCACCGACAAAATCCAAGTGTCCATGCTTCTTCTTCGCAAATTTTTCAGTCAGGAATTTTTGGCTACTCTAGAAATCCAATTTATTTAGGTATGTTACTTTTGGTTCTTGGGGTAGCTCTCCAATTTAACATATTATGGATAGCTATTTTTATGGTCCCGCTTATTCTTGTTATGAATAGATTAGTTATTGAGAAAGAGGAGATTTATCTTGCTCGCAAGTTTGGTGAAAAATATTTCGAATACAAAAAGTGTGTTAGACGCTGGATATAAAATTATAAATTTTTAATTGCTATTAACTCATAATGTTGACAGCGTCTACATTATGAGTTGATAGTTTCTTAGCATAAACGATTTAGAATTTCATTTATAAGTAAAAAACATTAATATAAGTAAAAAACATTAAAGGATAAGATACAATGTATCCAATATTCAAGTCTGGACTAGTAGTGTTATCGCTTAGTTTAATTATCGGCTGCGAGGCCCCCGTACAAAACCTTGAAACTCCCGTACAAAACCTTGAAACTATTGTCGATGCAGCAGTAAATGATCCAGCAAGAGCCCAAGCAAATTCGGTACGTGATTCCCTAAGAATGCCAGGTGATGTAATCAAATTCATGGGTGTTAAGCCAGGGGATACAGTACTCGATATGGTCTCTAACGGAGGTTATTATGCTGAAATTCTTGCGGGAGTAGTTGGTGATGGTGGCCGTGTCATTGCTCATATGTTCTCAAACTCTGGTATGGATCCGAATAATGCATATGCTGAATATATACGTAATAAGGATCACATGAGTAATGTAATACCCATTTATGCAGACTTTAAGAATTTGGTAGTTGAAGAAAATTCATTAGATGCTGTTTTCTTAATTCAAAATTTTCATGACTTTTATTTCGATCGATTTGATGTGGATGTTGAAAAAATATTGGCAATGTATAGTAGCGCTATAAAATCAGGTGGAATTATGGCAATTATTGACCATGATGCCGGTGAAGGTGCTCCGAGTTCTTCTGGAACAACTGTCCATAGAATTGACCCAATGATTGTTAAAAGGGATATGGAAAAAGCAGGTTTTGAATTTGTTGGGGCCCTTGATATACTTAAAAATGATGTAGATGATCCATCTAAGAGTGTTTTCGATGAATCTGTAAGAGGTAAAACCAGTCGTTTTATTCTAAAATTTAGAAATCCATAAAGAATTTCACTCAAACTGATTTTAAAAATCCTCTGTCGATCCGATGGGGGATTTTTTTATCGTTGCTAATTCTTTGTGCTTTGCGTTATACAGTCTCGATTTTACTTAAAAAAATGTGAGACTGAAATGGCATCTTATCAATATAGCTTTGTAATGAAGGACCTTGGGAAAACTTATCCGGGGTGTAAGCCAACTTTTAGTGATATTACGCTTTCGTTTTTACCGGATGCAAAGATTGCTGTTATTGGCGTTAATGGTGCCGGTAAATCCACATTGATGAAAATTATAGCAGGTACCGATAAAGATTACGTTGGTGAAGCTTGGGCTGCAGAAGGTGTCCGGGTTGGTTACCTAGAGCAGGAACCTCATCTTGATGTTAATAAATCTGTTTTTGAAAATGTTATGGAGGGCATGGGTGAAATCAAGGCCGTAGTGGATGAGTTTAATGAGATAAGTGCTAAATTTGCTGAACCCATGACTGATGATGAAATGAATGAGCTTATTGCTCGGCAAGGCGAACTTCAGGATCAAATTGATGCTGGTGATGCATGGGATTTGGATAGTAGGGTTGAGCTTGCTATGGAAGCACTGAGGTGTCCACCAAAAGATGCCGATGTTAACGTTCTTTCAGGTGGAGAGCGTCGTCGAGTTGCACTCTGCAGATTATTACTAGAAAAACCTGAAATTCTTCTTCTCGATGAACCAACTAACCATCTTGACGCAGAGTCTGTAGCTTGGCTTGAAAATCACCTTAAGGAATATGCTGGTACAGTTATTCTTGTGACCCATGATCGCTATTTTCTCGACAATGTTGTAAACTGGGTGCTTGAAATTGATCATGGCCATGCGATACCTTACGAGGGTCATTATTCATCCTGGCTTGAGCAAAAAGAAAAACGACTTATCCAAGAAGAACGAATGGAAGCCGGCCGCAAGCGTACTATGAAACGTGAGCTTAAATGGATTCAACAATCACCAAAAGCTCGTCAGGCTAAAAGTAAAGCACGTATCAACGCTTATGATGACTTACTTGCTGCGGCCCAAGATGGTCGAAATGGTGAGGCGCAAATTCAAATTCCTGTTGGTCCGCGTCTTGGTGGTGTGGTTATCGAAGCTGATAAATTATCAAAGGGCTTTGATGAGCGGTTGTTGATTGATGAGTTGGAATTTAGATTACCACCAGGTGGTATTGTCGGTATCATTGGTCCTAATGGTGCGGGTAAATCTACTCTATTTAAAATGATTACAGACGATGAGAAGCCTGATACGGGAAGCATCAAGATAGGTGAAACTGTTATACTTGGTCATGTCGATCAAAGCCGAGATGGGTTGGACGACAAAAAAACAGTGTGGGAGGAAATTTCAGAAGGACTTGATGTTTTTGATTTTAATGGTCGTAGTGTTCCAACTCGTGCCTACGTTGGCAACTTTAACTTTAAAGGTACAGACCAACAAAAAAAACTTGGTCAGCTATCTGGTGGCGAGCGTAATCGCGTTCACTTAGCTAAAATGTTAAGAACACCAGCGAACGTACTTCTTCTGGATGAACCAACAAATGACCTTGATGTAGAAACTTTAAGTGCGCTTGAGGCAGCATTAGAAGATTTTGCTGGTTGTGCCGTTATTATCTCTCATGATAGGTGGTTCTTAAATCGGATAGCCACGCATATCCTTGCCTTTGAGGGAAATTCTCATGTGGAATGGTTTGAAGGAAACTATGAGGATTATGAAGCTGATCGTCGTAGAAGGTTAGGCAAAGCGGCGGACCGTCCTCATAAAATGCAATATAAGAAACTCACGCGCTGATCGTTTTTTAACAAAAGCATTTATTGCGATTATGCTTATCCACTATTCTATTTTTGACTTTACAACGCCAATGTTTTGTTTCAAGACACTAGTAATTCCATTGTCATCGGGAGCATTGATTAAGGCCATCGTAAAATCATCAAGAGATCTTTTGAAATTCTGAGCCATATAATGAAGGGTTGCGCGAGTTTTTAAGCTTTCCCAGTGATTGGGCGTGAGTTCTATAGATATATTACAGGCCTTCATAGCGTCATCATTTTTGCCCAAGCCAGTTAACCCTAGGCAAACGCAATTATGAGCTTCATAATAAAATTCAGAATAAGAATGTCCTGCCCGGCTTCGTCTTGATTCTGCTTTAATAAGTCTGTTGGCAAGGTTGACTACTTTGTTAAACTTTTGTTCATTAATTAGTTTTCGAATTTTGCGAATAGACCTAATATCGCTTTCACTCATAGTTTCTGTGATAATATTAGACCGCCCTGTTGAGGTCGACGTTTGTGCTTCAGTTAAAATTGGGATTGCGAATATAATAACTAATACAAAAAACCCTAAAACAGTTTTTATATTTAAATGATTTTGCATAATTTTTTACTTATTTGGAAACATAAATTTATAATTTATTTAAATTTGAATATAGCCTTAGTAATCAATTTAGTATTTTCTAATAGTCTGAGGTGCATAATTATCTATAATAGTTATATAAATTAAAATAATTCAAGTTTAATAAATATTCAAAATTCAAAATCTTCGAATTCTTCGTCAAACAAATCATCTTCCTCACTAGTATCGAGGTTGCCATTATTTATATCATACGTTCGTAATTGCCGGTAGCTACTACGCATGGTGGCATAAAAATCTGTCGATGATTTACTTAAATCATCTAATGTTTCAAGGTTTTCCTCACGGTAGATAAGCCCTTTTAGGCCCAGCCTGCCGTAGCGGACGTAGGGCCACTTTTTATGAGAAAGCCACATGCTTGTAGGATCATAAAAGAAATCAACAGTAAATCCGGATAAATCCCGAGCATTGGAAGGGCCGAGGAAAGGCAGCATGATAAAAGGCCCTTCTGGAAGACCCCAAACAGCAAAGGTCTCACCAAAATCTTCGTTATGACCTTTAATACCCCAACTTGAGGCGGTATCAAAAGTACCCAGTATTCCAAACGAACTATTAATTAGAAAACGTAAAAAGGATGTCCCAGCTCTTTTTGGTTCCATTTGCAGAATGTCATTTACAAAAGTGACAGGTTCACGCCAATTTCCAACAAAATTCGATATGCCATCACGAATATCAGGTGGTCCCCACATGCGATAAAGTCTCGCTGCAGGTTCAAGAGCTACTTCATCAAATATAGTGTTTAATAAAAAAATTTGACGATTCATAGGCTCAAGTGGATCATTAGCCTCGTTGTAGATAAGACGAGCTTCATGGTCAGTCTCCAGCGGTCGCTTGGCACAGGATATTGTGAGAAGAAGCATAAAAAAAATAATAACTGCTCTTACATTGAAATATTTTATTTTTTTTAAAGTGAATTGAGAGGTAAACATTTTTTTCTACGAGGATTAATTTTTATTATTTTTAATTTTTGCATATTTTGGTAATTTATAAATGTTAGATTAGATTAGATTTGTTTGAAGCATATTCATAGCATTATATTTTTTCTAAAGAGAGATTTTTTTCAATTGAAATATCTTAGTTATTTTGGGGAAAATTTTGGAACCAATGATCATCCCTATGAAAATAATTTTTTAATTATTTAGTAACTTTAGCTTCAGAAAGTCGAATATTGTGCTCAAGTATCGATGTTATATCAGCAAACTTGGGAGCATTATCGAGTGCTAAACGATAATCTGATATGGCATCCTTAAATTTCTCTGTTTGATATTTTAAGGAACCACGACTGTTAAAGGCAAACCAACGATTTGGTGAATCTTTAATAGCTGTATTACACGCTATTAACGCTCGCTCGTAGTTTTTTTGAGCTGTAAGGCTTATGCATAAAGCGTTGTATGCATCATAACTATACTTTGTTGTTTTTCCGGACCGAGAATTGTTTTCTATGCTCTTAATATTTTTTTCGGCTAAACGAACTGCATTTGTTATATCGCCACGGTTCAAATTTTTTCTGATGCTAACTAGCACATCATTAGTTCCAAAGTGGATATTATCTCCTGGAATTGCCCCAGTCCACGGCTCTGGTGCCGTCTGTGTGTTAGCTACTGTCGACATAAATATAATACTAATCAGTGTTACTATCGGAGTTAATTTAAATATTATTAAGATATAATTAAGTTTGCTCATTATCTTTCCTTTATTACTCAGGTAAACGAAATAGATATTTACCCCAAAAGTATAAAATATTAAATCATTTATAGCCTTAAAATAGTTAATTAACAATAGATGGATAGATGTTATTGTTATTATTGTTTACAATATATAAATATATCTTTATATATGGTTACATGTTAATTTGAGGTACTTAAATGAAACTTGCTCTAAATAGTTTGTTAAATGTTCTGAAAGCTGCAGGTGAGGAAACTCGAATACGTATTCTGGCCCTTTTTAAGGGTGGTGAGCTTACAGTAACTGAGCTTGCCACTATAATGAGACAGAGCCAACCAAGGATTTCAAGGCATCTAAGGTTACTTTGTGAGGCTGGCCTTCTTGAGCGTCACCGCGAAGGAACATGGATATTTTATCGTCTTGCCGACCTTGGAGAACAGGCTGACTTAGTTAATTCTATTATGAATTATATTCCTTATCAGGATCAGATACTTCAACATGATCAGAAGAGACTTGAGGAAGTAAAAAAAACAAGAGACTTAAAAGCAGCAAGCTATTTTCAAGAAAATGCGGCTAACTGGGATAAAATAAGATCACTTTATGTACCCGAGCGTCAGGTAGAGGACTACCTTCTTGAAATAACTAATAATCTTGAAATAGAAACTTTACTTGATGTTGGTACAGGTACAGGGCGAATGCTCAAACTGTTCTCACCTCATACAAAACAGGGTATAGGAATAGATCTAAGCCATGAAATGCTTGGTGTTGCAAGATCTCATCTCGAAAATAATGCCATAACTAATATGCAGATACGGCATGGTGATATGTATGATCTGGCCTTAATGGATGGCAGTATGGATTTAGTTCTTTTTCACCAAGTACTGCATTTTGCAGATGATCCTCTAGCGGCGATTAGAGAAACAGCACGAATATTGCGACCTGATGGGATTGTAATCGTCATTGACTTTCTGCCACATAAAAATGAAAAATTACGCGAGGAGCACGCTCATAGAAGACTAGGGTTTTCAGAGGAAGAAATTAATGAGTGGTGTCGAATTACTGACCTTAAGATTACAACAACTAAAGTGATGCGGGGAAAAGAACTGGATCTCTTTATTTGGGTAGCAACGAAGAAATAAAAGAAAAATATAATGTATACAGACGAAAATAAAGATTATTTAAGACCTAGTCTTTTTGCGGAGCATGCAAAAGATATTGATGTGTCATTTGAGTTTTTTCCGCCCAAAACGGCAAAAATGGAAGAGATACTTTGGCAAACCATTGGCAAACTTGAAAGGCTTAATCCATCGATGGTCTCGGTCACTTACGGTGCTGGCGGGGGTACCAGAGAGCGCACCCATGCGACCGTTACACGTATTTTAAAAGAAACGAACCTGACACCTGCAGCACATTTGACTTGTGTTGGAGCAACTAAAAATGAGGTGGATGAGGTTGCGCATGATTATTGGAGGGCTGGAGTGCGTCATATTGTAGCTCTTCGTGGAGATATGCCAACTATAGGTCAAAAATATAAACCAAAAGCTGAAGGCTATGAAAATGCAGCAGAGTTAGTTGCTGGTTTAAAAAAAATTGGTGATTTTGATATTTCTGTGGCGGCTTACCCCGAAATGCATCCTGATAGTAATGATTTAAGTGACGACATAGATAACTTAAAACGCAAAATTGATGCGGGAGCGAACCGTGCCATCACCCAATATTTTTTTGATGTTGATGTATACTTTCGCTTTATGGATAAAGTTCTCGCAGCAGGTATTAATGTTCCAATTATACCCGGAATTATGCCTGTTACTAACTTTAAGATGGCAAAAATTTTTTCTGAACGTTGTGGAACCTCGATACCAGAATGGTTGGGGCGCATTTTTCAAGGTTTGGAAGATACACCTGACATTAAAAAACATATTGGGTCTATGGTGGCTGCAGAGCAGTGCTTGAGACTTTATCGTGGTGGTGTCAAAAACTATCATTTCTATACGCTCAATCGTGCGGAACTCACCTCTACAATTTGCCATATTCTTGGAATAAGAGAAGGATCATGACAACTCGATTCAAACAGCTTCAGGATGCTTTGTCTGAAAGAATACTGATTATAGATGGCGCCATGGGCACTATGATACAGGCCTATAAATTTGAAGAAGAAGATTTTCGCGGAGAAGTATTTAAAGATAAAAATAACGAAATTAAAGGTAATAACGATATTCTTGCTATAACAAAACCTAATGTTATCAGCGATATCCATAGAGAATTTTTAGAGGCCGGCGCTGATATTATTGAAACAAATAGTTTTAATGCAACAAGTATCTCCCAGGCGGATTATCAAATGGAAGATATAGTTTATGAACTCAACGTTGCCTGTGCAAAGATTGCCCGTAAAGTGGCTGATGAATTCACTGCTCTCACCCCTAATAAACCCCGTTTTGTAGCGGGTGTTCTAGGTCCAACCTCACGCACAGCATCACTCTCACCTGATGTCAACGATCCTGCGTTTCGAAATGTGAATTTTGATGAACTTGTTGGTACCTATAAAGAAGCAACAAATGGTCTTATTGATGGAGGTGCTGATATTATTCTCATTGAAACTATATTTGATACTCTCAATGCTAAGGCGGCAATATTTGCCGTGCAAACAATTTTTGAAAAAATGGATATTGAACTGCCAGTAATGATTTCTGGTACTATTACAGATGCCTCTGGGCGAACTCTGTCCGGTCAGACTGCCGAAGCATTTTGGCACAGTATTCGGCATGCAAATCCTATTAGTATAGGATTTAACTGTGCTCTTGGTGCCAAAGATCTCCGTCAACATGTTGCGGCCCTCTCCAAGGTTGCTGATACGGCGGTTTCTGCTCACCCCAATGCTGGTCTTCCCAATGAAATGGGTGAATATGATGAAAGTCCAGAAGAAATGGCTGCTCAAATAAAAGAATGGGCTGAGAGTGGATTTTTAAATATTGTTGGTGGGTGTTGCGGTACCAGACCTGATCATATTCGAGCCATTTCCATGGCTGTAGAGAATTGCGCACCACGTAAAGTTCCAGTAATTGAGCCTCACATGCGCCTTAGTGGGCTAGAACCCTTTAAGGTGATTTGATATGAAAAAGAAGCAAGGTATTTTTATTAATGTTGGTGAGCGGACTAACGTTACAGGGTCAGCTAAATTTAAGAAGCTTATTTTAAACGGTAACTTTGATGAAGCGCTTGTCGTCGCATTACAACAAGTTGAGGCTGGAGCACAGATCATTGATATCAATATGGATGAAGCGATGCTCGACTCAGAAGCTGCGATGGTTAAATTTTTAAATTTAATTGCTTCAGAGCCAGATATTTCACGTGTGCCGATTATGATTGATAGTTCTAAGTGGAGTGTTATTGAGGCTGGCCTGAAATGTGTGCAGGGTAAAGCTGTTGTTAATAGTATTTCTCTGAAAGAAGGTGAAGAAAACTTCATCGAGCAAGCAAAACTTATTAAGCGTTATGGTGCAGCAGCGGTAGTTATGGCTTTTGATGAAAAAGGGCAAGCTGATACCCTCGATCGAAAATTTGATATTTGCGCGAGGTCTTATAAAGTTCTTATTGAAAAAGTAGGCTTTTTACCTGAGGATATAATTTTTGATCCTAATATTTTTGCTGTGGCAACAGGGATTGAGGAACATAATAATTACGCCGTAGATTTTATTGAAGCGACTAGAAAAATTACAGATAATCTTCCATATTGTCATGTATCTGGCGGAGTTAGTAACGTTTCCTTCTCATTTCGGGGTAATAATCCCGTCCGTGAAGCTATGCACAGTGTCTTTTTATATCATGCTATCCAAGCAGGGATGGATATGGGAATTGTGAATGCAGGAATGATGACGGTTTATTCGGAAATTCCTAATGAGCTGCGCGAGTGCGTTGAAGATGTAATACTTAATCGTCGTGACGATGCAACAGACCGCCTTCTTGAGATTGCGGATAAATATAAAGGTGTCAAAGGCGAAGTAAAAAAAGAAGATTTGGAATGGAGAAACCGTACGGTTGAGGAGCGCCTTTCCTATGCTTTGGTTAGAGGTATCACTGCTTTTATCATAGAGGATACTGAAGAAGCCCGACAACAATTTGATCGACCAATTCAAGTTATCGAAGGGCCACTGATGGCGGGAATGAATGTGGTAGGGGACCTTTTTGGCTCAGGTCAAATGTTTCTTCCGCAAGTGGTAAAATCAGCGCGAGTAATGAAACAGTCCGTAGCCTATCTTTTGCCGTTCATTGAAGAGGAGAAAGATGATAGTACAGTTTCATCCTCTAACGGTAAAATTTTGATGGCTACTGTTAAGGGGGACGTCCATGATATAGGTAAAAATATCGTTGGGGTTGTACTTCAGTGTAATAATTATGAAGTTATAGATATGGGGGTAATGGTACCTTGTGATGCTTTACTTGCTAAAGCCAAGGAAGAGAATGTCGATATGATCGGACTTTCCGGTCTTATTACGCCATCGCTTGAGGAGATGTGCACGGTCGCTAGCGAAATGGAGCGTCTCAATATGGATTTACCACTTCTAATCGGTGGTGCAACTACGTCAAAAGTCCATACGGCCGTTAAAATTGCACCAAATTATAGTGGGCCCTTAGTTTATGTTCTTGATGCTTCCCGGGCAGTTGGCGTCGCAGGCAGCTTACTTAATAAAAATACTAAAGAACAGTTTAGTGAAGATATATCAAAAGAATATCATGATATGCGCGTAAAATATGAAAACCGTGATAAATCAAACAATCAAATTTCTATAAACGAAGCGCGGGCCAATAATTTTAAAATTGATTGGAAAGCTCACACCCCCAAGTCACCAAAACTTAAGGGGCTAAAGGTATTTAACGAATATGACTTTGCGGACCTTGCAGACACTATCGATTGGACACCCTTCTTTCGAACTTGGGAACTTGCAGGTACTTATCCAAAAATTCTAGAAGATAAAATTGTAGGGCAAAGTGCCCGTGACCTCTTTAAAGATGCCGAAGAAATGCTTCAAAAAATAATTAATGAAAAATGGCTAAAAGCAAAAGCAGTTATCGGTTTCTGGCCGGCAAATTCAGTAGGTGATGATGTGGAGCTATATGAAGATGAAAGTCGAAAAATACCGATTGATACGGTTCACTTTCTTCGTCAACAAATGAAAAAAAGAAGTGGTAAAGCTAACATGTGTCTGGCTGATTTTGTGGCACCTAAAAAGACTGGTATTAAAGATTATATCGGTGGTTTTGCAGTTACTACGGGAATTGGGATTGAAGAAAAAATTGAACTATTTCAAGGTGCAAATGATGATTACAATGATATTTTACTTAAGGCATTAGCAGATCGTTTTGCAGAGGCATTTGCAGAACATATGCATATGCTAGTTCGTAAGAATTTTTGGGGTTACGCGAAAGACGAAAGTTTAGACAATGAAGCGCTTATTAAGGAAAAATACCTTGGTATTCGACCAGCTCCAGGATATCCAGCGTGCCCGGACCATACAGAAAAAAGCGGTCTGTTTACGTTGCTCAATGCTCAACGTAATACAGGCATTGAACTGACGGAAAGTATGGCAATGCTGCCAACTTCGTCTGTCAGCGGCTATTATTTTTCTCACCCAGAAAGCCAATATTTTGGGCTTGGTAAAATATCAAAAGACCAGGTGCAGGATTATGCAATACGTAAGGATATAGACTTAAAACTGACGGAAAGATGGCTAGCTCCTAATCTAGGGTATCAGCGCTGATAACCTAAGTTCTTGCGATATCTTATTTTTTCTATAAAATAATACTGATCAGTAACATTATTTTTACATGAGGATTTTTCTTTGGTTAAGAAGTCAAAAACTATAGATGACTGGCGCATGCTGGTTTCTGGTGAGATAAAAAACAAATCCTTGGATGATTTAAATTGGCAAACCCCTGAAGGAATTAAAGTTAAGCCGCTTTATACGGCAGATGACCTTGTGGGCGTTGCTCATAAAGATAATTTACCAGGTTTTTTCCCATATACTCGGGGCATCAGAGGATCTATGTATGCCGCTAGGCCTTGGACGATCAGGCAGTATGCTGGTTTTTCTACTGCCGAAGAAAGTAACTTATTTTATCGTAAAAATCTTGAAGCAGGGCAAATGGGATTATCTGTTGCTTTTGATCTGGCAACTCACCGAGGTTATGATAGTGATCATGCGCGGGTTGAGGGAGACGTTGGAAAAGCCGGCGTTGCCATTGACAGTGTTGAAGACATGAAAATACTGTTCGATGGTATACCCCTTGATAAAATGTCTGTATCCATGACAATGAACGGCGCAGTCATTCCATGTCTTGCTTTTTATATCGTTGCTGCCGAGGAGCAGGGGGTCAAACATGATCAACTTAGTGGAACAATTCAGAATGATATTCTGAAAGAATTTATGGTACGCAACACTTATATTTATCCACCTGAACCAAGTATGCGCATCGTTGGAGATATTATAGAATACACTTCGAAAAAAATGCCCAAATATAACGGTATTTCTATTTCTGGTTATCATATGCAGGAGGCAGGCTCAAATCAACTGCAGGAGCTTGCCTATACCCTAGCTAATGGGATGGAATATGTGCGAACTGCTATGGCAAAGGGGCTTGATATTGATGATTTTGCCCCACGGCTTAGTTTCTTTTTTGCTATTGGAATGAATTTCTTTATGGAGGTAGCAAAGCTAAGAGCTGCCAGGACCATTTGGGCGCAAATTATGGAAAATTTTGGTGCTAAGAACCCAAAAAGTATGATGATGAGAACTCATTGTCAAACATCTGGTGCATCACTCACTGAGAAGGACCCTTATAATAATGTAATCCGCACAACTATCGAAGGTATGGCAGGAGTATTTGGGGGGACCCAGTCCCTGCATACAAATTCTTTCGATGAGGCGATGGCGCTGCCAACTGATGCATCGGCCCGTATTGCTAGAAACACTCAGATTATTCTTCAGGAAGAAGCTAATTTAACCAATGTAGTGGATCCTCTTGGCGGCTCTTTTTATGTTGAAAGCTTGACTGATCAATTGGTTCAAGAAGCTTGGAAAATTATTACTGAAATTGAAGATGTCGGTGGCATGACCAAAGCGGTTTCCAAAGGCCTGCCCAAACTTGATATTGAGAAAGCTGCAGCTATGAAACAGGCGCGAATTGACATGGGTGAAGAAACCGTCGTGGGCGTCAATAAACATCGTCTGGTTGAAGAAGAAGAAATAAATATTTTAAGGATTGATAATTTAGCTGTACGTAAAATACAAATTAAGAAACTAGAAGTATTGAGAAAAGAACGCGACGATGACAAATGCCAAGCGGCTCTTAAAGAGCTGACTAATGCTGCCGCAGGAAGTGACAATCTACTTGAAAAATCAATTGTTGCAGCGCGTGCTCGTGCTACACTTGGGGAAATTTCAGACGCCATGGAAGAAGTATTTGGTCGTCACCGCGCGGAAATTAAGTCTATTTCTGGTATTTATGGTGCAGCTTATAAAGGGGATAAAGATTACGTGAATATTCAAAATAAAATTGAAGCGTTTGCTGAAAAAGTAGGACGCCGTCCACGCATACTAGTCGCTAAAATGGGGCAGGATGGTCATGATCGAGGAGCAAAAATTATAGCTACAGCTTTTGCTGATATTGGGTTTGATGTTGATGTGGGGCCACTTTTTCAGACGCCCGCTGAAACGGCGCGCGAAGCCATCGAAAATGATGTTCATATTATTGGGGTATCCTCTCAGGCTGCAGGACATAAGACCCTCATTCCTAGTCTGATCAACGCACTGAGGGTTGAAGGGGCAGATGATATTCTAGTAGTTGCGGGTGGGGTTATTCCAACCCATGATTATGATGAACTCTATAAAGCTGGCGTCTCAGCAATATTTGGTCCCGGAACAAATATTCCCGATGCTGCTTCAAAAGTTATAGACGTTCTTGAAGAGAAATTATGATTTATAAATACCTCTTGATTACTTTTATGACTGGTTTGTTTTCAATTCAGGCATTATCTGCAGAGTGGACTAACAATAGTGATATAAAAATAATATTTGATGAAAAAAAGGTCAAGGGAACTTTTGTTCTTTATGACATCAGTAATGACCTGTTTGTTGGTTTTAATGAAGCTCGCTCAAAGACTAGGTATATACCGGGTTCAACTTTTAAAATAGGTAATAGCTTGATAGGATTATCAGTTGGAGCGGTAAAGAATGTGGATGAGGTATTACCATACGGAGGTGAAGATCAGCCTATTAAATCATGGGAGCATAATATGTCGCTTCGTGATGCAATTAAAATATCAAATGTTCCCATATATCAGGAGCTTGCTCGTCGAATTAATCTATTTAGAATGCAAAAAAATATAACTAAACTTAATTACGGAAATATGGATTTAGGACTACTTATTGATAGGTTTTGGCTTGATGGACCACTTCAAATAAGTGCTATGGAACAAGTCTTATTTATTTCCATGCTTGCGAAGAAAAAACTTGACTTTAAGGTTTCGCATCAGGAAGCGATTGCAGAAATTTTAGAAATTCAAAAAACTGAAGATTATACATTATATGTGAAAACTGGATGGCAAACTGCAACAGACCCCGGTATTGGTTGGTGGGTAGGTTGGATTGAACGCGATGAAAAAATATACGCCTTTGCCCTGAATATTGATATGAATAATATAAATGATGCGCGGCTCCGAACAGAATTGGGCGTTGCTAGTCTTAAAGTACTTGGGCTACTATAATTTTTGCATAATTTTATCCGCGATTTCGATGTAGACTTTTGTATGTGGGCTTTCGGGTTGACTGATAACGATCGGATTGCCGCCATCAGAGCTTTTCCTGATATCCATGTCAAGTGGGATTGAACCGAGGAAATCCATGTTTTTTTCTTTTGCAGTTGCGCAGGCTCCGCCGTGACTAAAAATATCTGAACGCTCACCACAATGAGGGCAAATAAAGTAGCTCATATTTTCAATAATACCATAAATATTTGTCTTCGTTTTATCAAACATAGTAATAGCTTTGCGGGCGTCAATAAGTGCTAAGTCTTGTGGGGTTGAAACAATTACGGCCCCATCTAATTTAATATTTTGGACCATTGTAAGCTGTGCATCACCAGTACCGGGCGGTAGATCTAAGATCAAGATATCAACTGGCCCGAAAAGCTCCCACTTCACATCACGTAACATTTGCTGGATAGCACCCATGACCATGGGCCCTCGCCATATGGTAGCTTCATCTTTCTCCATAAGATAACCAATAGACATGCTAATAATATCATGATTTTTGAGTGGTGTGATTTTTCCGTCACTCAGGCTTTTGGGTTTTTCATTAGTAAGCCCCATCAGTCGCGGCACACTTGGTCCGTAAATATCAAGATCAAAAATTCCCGCTTTGAGGCCTAGCATACTAAACGCGAGAGCTAGATTAATTGAAGTAGTTGATTTTCCGACGCCACCCTTTCCACTAGCCACGGCAATTACGTGCTTAACACCTGGAATTCCGTCAGGCCCTTTTGGAGGAGGAGGGGTCCCATGCCCACCAAAAGCGCGTTTTTCACCGAACCCCTTTTTAGGAGGTTCGCTGTTGCCATTGCGCTCTGCAGTGAGGACGGAGGTTATTTTATCAACACCGTATATTTGCATAAGAAGGCGGTTGCAGCTTTGTCGAACATCTTCCATTGCTTCAGCTTCATTTGGTTCAATACTTAATGTAAATCCAATTGCGCCATCCTTGATAACTAACCCTTGAACTATTCCAAGGTCGATTATATTCTTCCCAGCAGTTGGGTGAATAATTGTTTTTAGAGCTTCAATGACTGTTTCGCGCTTGACGTCTGACATTTCGTTATTACCTATAGTATAATTAAAGTTGTTCCGACGTTGAAGTTGGACACTTCATAGCGTATAAGATAGATGTATTTTTTTTTAAAGGGAATTATGTAGCTTTTAGATATATTTTCTCAAATTACTTAAGAGGAGCACTAAATGTCGTGGCAAAATAATGGTGGCGATAACCGCGGACCCTGGGGACAAGGTTCTAATCAAGGTGGCGGGGGACAACCGCCTGATATTGATGAACTGATCAAAAAAGGTCAGGATAAGTTTCGTAGTGTCTTTGGCGGCGGTAGTGTAGGCGGTGGAAAGAGTTACAGTTTTATTTTTCTTGGTCTTATTGCCATATGGCTTTACCTCTGTGTTTATATTGTTGATACGGATGAGCAGGCCATTGTACTTCGTTTTGGTAAATGGGTAGAAACTACAGATCCGGGTATACATTTTCTAATTGCTCCATTTGAAAGTAAGCAACTTACTAAAGTTACAGCGATAAATGTCATTCAGATTGGTTTTGGAAACACTTTGATTGCTCAAAAAGAGCGTCAAATGCTCACGGGCGATGAAAATATTGTTGATGCGCCATTTTCGATAATGTGGCGGATAAGTGATCCCGCACGTTACCAGTTTAATCTTCGTGATCGCGCAGAAACGATAAAGTCAATTGCTGAAAGTGCAATGCGGGAAGTCGTTGCAAAAACTAATGTGCAAAATGTTATGACTAATAACAAGGATGGTATTGAGCTTGAGGTTATGCAAATAACTCAGGATATCTTGCGTCGGTACGAAGCTGGTATTGAAATTACTCAGGTGAAAATGGAAAATGTTAAGCCACCAGCTGAAATTTCTGATGCTTTTAACGATGTCCAAAAGGCGGAAGCTGATAGAGAGCGCAGTATTAGTTTAGCAAAACTTGAGCAAAATAAAATAGTGCCTCAGGCACGTGGTCAAGCGGCACGAATGTTGCAAGAAGCTGAAGGATATAGGCAAAAGGTAATTGCCGAAGCAACTGGTGAAGCTTCGCGGTTTACAGCTATACTTGGTGAATACGTTAATGCAAAGGATGTAACCCGCAGGCGTATTTATTTAGATACCATGCAACAGGTTCTTTCTGGTACTGATAAAATTGTTATTGACAGTAAAGGGGGTGGAGTTGTTCCTTACCTTCCACTTGCCGAACTTAATAAAAAAGCTAGTAATTAGCAGTAGGATATTATTATGAAAAATTTAAAATTTATTATTGCACTTGTAGTTTTTGGCGGCGGACTAATGTTATTTGGTTCTGCAACCTTTCAGGTAAAAGAAACTAATCAGGCGCTTGTGCTTGAATTTGGGGAATGGAAAAAAACTGTTCGGGAGGCTGGACTTCATTTTAAAATTCCACTTATTCAAGATGTAATTTACTTTGATCGTCGTATACGTATCTTAGACATGCCTGAAATTATTGTGATTACGTCAGATCAAAAACGTATGATTGTTGATGCCTTTACGGAATTTCGTATTGAAGACCCACTTAAAGTGTACAAGGCGGTTCGCAACGAACGTGGTGCTGAGAATAGACTTTCTATTATCACTAATTCAAACTTACGTAAGGTTTTTGGCGTTCAAGAATTACAAAAAGCCTTAAGTGGTGAGCGCGGTGAACTTCGCCAAAGTATCCGAGACGCTGTTTTGCAGGAAGCTTCTGAACTTGGTATTGAAATTGTAGACGTGCGCATCAAACGGACAGATCTACCAGAAGAAAACAGTGCTCCGATTTTCCAAAGTATGATAGCTGACCGTAATCAAGTTGCTCGTGAAATCCGTGCGCGTGGTGAAGAAGAGGCACTCCGTATTACATCTAAAGCGGAACGTGATCGTACAGTGATTATGGCCGAAGCAACGCGCGATTCAGAAACACTTCGGGGTGAAGGAGATGCCGTAGCGGCAAAAATTTATTCAGATGCTTACGATAAGGATGCTGAATTTTACGCTTTTTACCGGTCAATGGAAGTTTACAAAAATTCAATGAAGAATAATGATACGTCGATGGTGCTTTCTCCAGACAGTGAATTTTTTAAATACTTTTCAAGTATGGAAGGCAAATAACTAGCCAGAAGGGAAAGATTTTATTTTGTAACATGGCCGTAATTTAGTCATAATTGGTTATAGTATAAACCCGTAAGTAAAATTAATTAAAAATAATACTATCAGGAATAAAAATAATGAATTTTAGAAAACGTTTTACGAGCGCAGTGTTTGTATTATTCTATATCGCTGTCTCTCCCGCATTATCAAGTGCACAAGGCACGCCAAAAAGTTTTGCTGATCTTTCAGAAAAACTTCTTCCTGCAGTTGTTAATGTTTATACAACACAAAATATTCATGTTGACCGCAACAGGGGGAACAGCAGAAATAGTTTTCCACCGGGAGGGCCTTTCGAAGAATTTTTTAAAAGATTTCAGAACCCTGATCAAGAGGGAGATAGCCAAAGTAACGAGGGTAATGAACGTCCACGAGTGCAACAGAGACGTTCCCTAGGTTCCGGTTTTATTATTGATGCTAGCGGAATTATAATTACGAATAATCATGTTATTGATGATGCGGATGAAATATCTATCCGTCTTCAGGATGGTACTGAACTTAAAGCTGAGTTGATAGGTAAGGATGACAAGGTGGACCTTGCTGTATTGAAGGTAGAAACAGACGAAGACCTTCCTTTCGTATCTTTTGGTGATGATAGTAAGTCTCGCGTTGGCGATTGGGTTTTAGCCATTGGTAATCCTTTTGGCCTAGGTGGCACGGTAACAGCTGGTATTATTTCTGCTCGCAACCGTAATATTCAATCAGGTCCATATGACCAATATATTCAAACAGATGCTTCCATCAATCGAGGTAATAGTGGTGGGCCAATGTTTAATATGAATGGTGAGGTTATAGGTATCAATACTGCTATTTATTCTCAATCCGGCGGTAATGTTGGTATTGGCTTTGCTGTTCCGTCGACACAAGCAGAGATAGTTATCGAGCAACTGCGGGAATTTGGTCGCACCAAGCGTGGCCGTATCGGAGTACGTATTACGCCTGTATCGGATGAAATTGCTGAAAGCCTTGGTATGGATGATGCTGAAGGTGCACTCGTTAATACCGTTGAAGAAAATAGCCCATCTAGTAAAGCTGGTGTTGAATTTGGGGATATTATCATTGAGTTTGATGGCACTAAAATCATAGAAGTCCGTGACTTAACAACTAAGGTTGCTAATACTAAAATAGCAAGCACAGTTGATATGGTGGTGCTTAGAAAAGGTAAGCGTGTCACTCTTCATATAACGATTGATGAGCTAGATGAGGGTGCGTTAACTGATGATGCAGAAGAAGAGGCAGTAGTCGAAGAGTTGGAGGTTGTTCTCGGTCTAACTCTTACAAAGCTTGACGACGAGGCGCGCAAAGAACTTAAGATTGAAGCAGGAATGGAAGGTGTTCTAATCACTAAGGTTGATTATGATAGTGGTAGAGAGGGCCTTCGTGCTCTCCGACGTGGCGACGTCATTGTGGAAGTCACACAACAAAAAGTCATGACAGTCGACGATGTCAAAGTACGCATTGAAGCCCAACGTGAAGCTGATCGTTCAGTAGTTCTTTTGTCCATATTCAGAAGTGGTCAGTTTGCACATGTGCCTGTTGAATTGGATGAAGATGAATAGTCAACTAAACATCATATAAATAAGAAAAGGCTCGGTATTATACTGGGCCTTTTTTTATTTAAGGGCTACTTGCAATCTCAACTTAATTCTCATAGGATTTTTATTAAAGATTAGACTTTAAAATAATTAAATATAATGGGGGATACTAATGAAACTATCAAAATTATTTAAAGTGGCTTCTTTTCTTTTAGGGTTAGCAGTTACAGCGAATGCCGCGGAGAGTATTCGAGGCTTTACAAAAGAAAATAGTGATAAGCAATATCTCCTTGAGGCTGAAATTGATAAGCGCATTAATATAAAAAACATGGATGAGTGGATGAAATACATGACATCCAAACCCCATGCGACGGGCCAGCCTTTTGACAAAGAGGTGGCTGAATTTATTGCAAATAAGTTCAAAGAATGGGGTTATGACACGAAAATAGAAACATACAACATTCTTATGCCTACACCAAAAATTCGTCTTCTTGAAATGGTGCATCCAGTTAAATGGACTGCATCGCTTGAGGAGGAAGCGGTCAAGGATGACCCAACATCTGATCAGGATGATCGGCTTCCAGCATATCACTCTTTCTCGCCTGATGGTGATGTTACAGCGGAAGTAGTATTTGTAAATCAAGGACTTCGTGAAGATTATGAAGACCTTGCTCGCAGAGGCGTTGATGTTAAAGGGAAAATAATTCTTGCAAAATACGGTGGTTCTTGGCGAGGTATTAAACCAAAAATGGCGGAGGAATTTGGTGCCATTGGTGCACTAATTTATTCCGACCCGGAAGATGATGGTTACGGCCAAGGTGATATATACCCTAAAGGGCCATGGAAACATCCCACTGGAGTTCAGCGGGGTTCTATTATGGATCTTCCAACGCGCCCAGGAGACCCTTTAACGCCCTATGTTGGTGCCACAGAGGGAGCTAAGCGTATTGCGCTCGAAGATGTAGAAATTTTTGTTGGTATACCGACCCTGCCTATATCTTATAGCGATGCGATGCCAATTCTAGAAGCACTTGAGGGGCCCGTTGCTCCGCCACGGTGGCGCGGTGGACTTCCAATAACTTATCATATGGGTCCCGGTCCAGCTATGCTTCATTTGAAGCTTGAGTTTAACTGGGACATAGTGCCAACCTATAATATAATTGCTAAGATGGAGGGTTCTGAATTTCCTGATCAATGGGTGATACGTGGCAACCATCATGATGCCTGGGTGCATGGAGCAGCTGATCCAATCTCTGGTTTGGTAGTTGAAATGGAGGAGGCCCGTATTCTTTCTGAATATGCGAAGGAAACAGGCTGGAGACCAAAACGTACAATAGTATTTGCTGCCTGGGGTTCAGAAGAACAGGGGTTAATTGGTTCTGTTGAGTGGGTAGAAGAACATGCCTTAGAGCTCAGAGAAAAGGCAGTCGCTTATATTAATACAGACGGAAATGGTGCTGGTTTTCTTGGTGCTGGTGGATCACATACCCTTGAAACTTTTTTTGATGAGATAGCTCACTCTGTGACAGACCCTATACAAGGAATGACCGCTGCAGAGAGGGTTAGATCACGTAATTTAATGTCTAGTAATTCACTCACACGTAGTCGTGCTGAAAAATCAAGTCATTATTATCTGAGTGCTCTCGGTTCCGGCTCTGATTATTCAGGTTTCTTCCAGCATCTTGGAATTACATCTATGAATATTGGTTATGGCGGTGAATATGGTGGTGGTTCTTATCATACTAATTATGATAGTTATCATTATTATACTAAGTTTAGGGATCCGGGCCTGCATTATACTAAAGCACTGGGTTCTGTGACTGGACGGGTTGCTACACGGCTTGCTAATGCCGATGTCTTGCCATTTCAGTTTGGAAATATGGCTCGCACTGTGTCTGAATATGCGGATGAAATGGTATCTGCAATGGAAAAAACTCGTAAAGATGTTGAACGTCACAATATGTTAATAAATGACGGCCATTATAAAGCAGCAGCAAATATACGTGAAGTATATGTTACGCCTGAACTTAGAGAAGAAGTACCTTATATAAATTTATCTCCTATGAAAAATTCTGTGGATCGTCTTCTTGCTTCAGGTAAAGCCTTTGATGATGCGTATAAGGCGATGGCAGCTTTAGGCTATAATATGAGCAAGGATGATATTAATAAACTTGATAAGCTAATGTATCAGATTGAAGCTAAATTAACTCGGCCTGAGGGCCTTCCTCGTCGTCCTTGGTATCGTCATCATATTTATGCACCTGGATATTATACTGGTTACGGTGTTAAAACCCTTCCCGGTGTTCGTGAGGGGATCGAAGAATACAAATGGGATGAAACCGAGGAACAAATGGTAAAGCTTGCAGAAGTTCTCAAAGCTTACTGTGATCAACTTGACCTGGCTACTGCTATGATTCTGAATATGCGGACGAAATGGTATCTGATATGGAAAAAAATCGTAAAGTGGTAATCTAAAACTATTAAATTTAAAAGCCGAGCTGGAAACAGACCGGCTTTTTTGTTCGCTAAAGTATTTATTTTTTGCCAATAATCCACTTTTTTGGTTTTTTTTATGCTAAGAGAACTTGGACTCCAGGTAATTTTCTCCCTTCCATCCACTCTAAAAATGCCCCTCCTGCAGTTGAAATATGGGAGAATTGATTAGCAATACCGGCGTGATTTAAAGCTGCGATTGTATCGCCACCCCCAGCAACAGATATAAGGCCAGCACTTTGTGTGAGTTCACCGGCTTTGAGGGCAACTGCAACGGTTGCTGTGTCAAAAGGACTAATTTCAAAAGCTCCCAGTGGCCCGTTCCAGATCAATGTCTTACAGGCCTCCAAACCTTTACAAACTGTTTTTACAGTATCAGGTCCAACGTCGAGGATCATTTCATCATATTGCACATCATTAGTGTTAGTAGTTCTACTTTGTGCATTTTCTTTAAATTCTTTGGCAACGATAACATCCGTTGGAAGATAAATTAAGCAGTTATTTGATAATGCTTTTGCGAGGATTGTACTCGCCTTTTCTATTAAATCATGTTCACAAAGAGATACTCCAACATTCACCTTTTGAGCTGCGAGAAATGTATTTGCCATACCACCACCAATAATAAGGTGATCTACTTTTTCAACTAAATGGCTAAGCACATCCAACTTGGAAGAGACCTTGGCACCACCGACTAGGGCTGCTAAAGGATGTGTAGGTTTCTCTAGTACCCCTTCTAGTATTAATAGTTCTTTTTCTAAAGCAAAACCGGCTGCACTTGGTAGAATTTTTGTAATTCCAACAGTTGATGCATGCGCGCGGTGACAACATGAGAAAGCGTCGTTTATAAAAAGATCAGCGTTCCGTGCCAGTTCAGTAGCAAAGTTAGTATCATTTTTTATTTCTTCTTTATAAAATCGAACATTTTCTAGCAAAAGTACTGAACCGTTCTCAAGGGCGTCAATTACTTCTAAGACCTCATCCCCAATACAATCGTTAATATAGGAAACAGGGAGCCGTGTAGAATTTGCGAGAGGCTGCCCTAGCGGCTCCATTGATAAATCTATATTTCGTATGCCTAGCGGCCGACCAAAATGTGAAAGCACGATCACTCGTGCCCCTTTTTCTGCAAGAAATTTGATCGTTGGTGTTACAGATTGGATACGTGTATCATCCGTGACTATCCGTTCACCTTCATCATTCATTGCCATAGGAACATTAAGATCTGCGCGAACAAGGACGCGTTTTCCTTCTAGGGGTCCGAGGCTTTCAATGTTTTTAAAAATTGTCATTAACCGACTTCGTGCAGTACTTTAGCAGTATCTGACATACGACTGGCAAAACCCCACTCGTTATCATACCAGGCAAGAATACGCACAAGATTACCCCCTATTACTGAGGTTTGTGATGAGTCAAAATTTGAACTATGCGCATCATGATTAAAGTCAATAGATACCACTGGCTCATCAATATATGCAAGAATACCTTTAAGTCTACCATTAGCTGCCTCTTTAATGGCCGCATTAATTATTTCGATTGTAGTACCGTGCTCTGAAACAAAGGTTAGATCAATCATAGAAACGTTTGGTGTTGGCACGCGCACAGAAGTACCTTCGAGTTTACCTTCGAGTTCCGGAAGGACCAAACCAACAGCACGTGCGGCACCGGTTGATGTAGGGATCATGGAAAGGCCGCAGGCACGTGCTCTGCGTATATCCCTATGATTTGCATCAAGAATACGTTGATCACTAGTGTAGGAGTGAACGGTTGTCATCATACCTTTTTCAAGCCCAACCGCATCGTTAAGAACTTGAGCTACAGGTGCTAGACAATTTGTTGTGCAAGAAGCATTTGATATAATATTATCACCGGCCTCGAGTGTGTCGTGATTTACACCGTAAACTATAGTTTTATTAACGCCGGATGCTGGCGAAGATATAAGAACTTTTTTAGCGCCTGCGTCCAAATGCGCTGATGCTTTATCTTTATCAGCGAAGGCACCAGTACATTCATAAACAACATCCACATCAAGTTCTCCCCATGGAAGGTTGGATGGCTTACGATCAGAGGTAAAATTAATTTTATCACCATCAACGAACAAAGCGTTATCTTTGGTAATAACTGTGAATGGAAAGGGGCCGTGCACACTGTCACGCTTAAGAAGATAAGAATTCGTTTCTAGGCCACCTGGATCATTAATGGCGACTACCTTTATATCGTCACGCCCACTTTCATATATACTGCGTAGGGCTAAGCGGCCAATTCGACCAAAACCGTTAATTGCGACACGAATTGCCATTCTTGTTATTCTCCAGAAATTTAATTTATAATTTTTCTTTAATTAATTTTATTAGATTATTTTTTGTAACGCCAAAATGTTTGTATAGGTCTTTTGCTGGCGCTGATGCACCGAACTCATCTATACCAACCTTAATACCGTTACGACCTACATACTTGTCCCATCCATAGGTAGAACCCGCCTCAATTGAGGCATAAACTTTAGAACTTCCAAGCACATCACTTTGATAATCTAAAGACTGAGCATCAAATTTTTCTGCACAAGGCATGGAAATGATACGTGTAGTTATTCCCGCGGCTTCAAGCTCAGTTTGGGCATTAATGGCAATTTCAACTTCTGATCCTGTGGCAATAATGGTAACTTCCGGATTATTGCTGGCTTCAGATATTACATAGCCGCCTTTGGCAGAAAGATTTTCGTCCGTGTGATCTAAACGAGCTTGCTTAAGGCCTTGACGTGTAAGAACTATGATTGAGGGTGTTTCTTTATCTTCTAGCGCTGAGAGCCAACATTCAGCAGTTTCAATAGCATCACAAGGCCGCATAACATTAACATTGGGCATAGCACGAAGCGAGGCTAGATGTTCGATTGGTTGGTGGGTGGGCCCGTCCTCGCCAAGACCAATACTATCGTGAGACATTACATAAATTACACGTTGCTTCATGAGTGCGCTGAGGCGAATAGCTGGTCTGCAATAATCAGTAAAAACCATGAATGTACCGCCATAGGGCATATATTCGCCGTGTAGAGCAAGGCCATTCATGGTAGCCGCCATACCAAACTCTCTTACACCGTAGTACATATAGCGGCCCGAAAAATCGCCAGCAGTAATAGGATTGAGGTCTTTGGTTAGCGTCATATTTGAGCCGGTTAAGTCTGCGGACCCTCCGATATTTTCTTGCATGATAGGGTTGATCACCTCTAATACCATTTGAGATGCGATCCGAGTTGCTACTCCTACAGGGTTTTCGGCAAGACCTTTTTTATAGGTATTAAGTGCAGGAATAAGATCGTGTGGGAATTCTTTTTTAAGGCGACGATTGAAGTCTGCTTTAACAGGGCCACTAAGAATATCAAATCTTTCTTTCCAAGTTTTTGAGAGGTTTGCACCTTTTAGACCCGCATCGCGCCATGCGTTTAAAATATCATCTGGAATGATAAATGGATCAGATGGCCAGTCAAGAAATTCACGTGTAGCAGCGATTTCAGCATCACCAAGTGGGGCGCCATGCGTTGCGGATGTGCCCCCCTTATTTGGAGCGCCGTAACCGATTGTTGTTTTACAAGCAATCATCGAGGGTCTATTATCACTTTTTGCTGCTTCAATTGCTAGTTCCACTGCTTCCATATCGTGGCCATCAACAGCTTGTGTATGCCAGTTTGAAGCCTCAAAACGTTTAAGCTGATTATCAGAAACGGTCATGTTGGTGCTACCATCAATGCAGATGCTATTATCATCCCAAAGAACGATAAGTTTTCCGAGCTTTAAATGTCCAGCCAGAGAGATAGCTTCATGAGAGATCCCTTCCATAAGACAGCCATCACCAGCTATCACATAGGTATTATGATTTATCACGCTACCCATGCGTGTGGCACTTAGTTTTTCAGCTACAGCAAAGCCAACTGAGGTAGCAAGTCCCTGCCCAAGAGGCCCAGTAGTCATTTCAATGCCTGGAGCTTCGCCAATTTCAGGGTGCCCGGCGCAAGGCTGATGGAGTTGCCGAAAGTTTTTAATATCATCTATGGTTGGCTTTTTATAACCGGTCAAATAAAGAAGTGAATAAATAAGCATTGAGCCATGACCAGCGGAGAGAATAAAACGGTCACGGTCTGGCCATTCGGGCCAATTGGGATCAAATTTCAAAAATTTAGTAAAAAGAACTGTGGCTACATCTGCCATTCCCATTGGCATGCCGGGGTGCCCGGATTTTGCTGCCTGAACTGCATCCATGCTAAGTGCCCGGATTGCATTTGCCATTTTTTGATCTGTCATTGTCATTTTAATTAATTACAGCCTTATCATTTTAATTAGAAATTATTTTAAAATTTTAGGAGTGATATACTAATAATATCATCCTGATAATTAACAAGCGCACAATGGACTTTCTATGCTCCATGGTCAATATTGTATTACTAAAAAGGTTGATTTTATACTATCTTTTAATTTTTTTAGTCAGATTTTATATTTCTGATACTTTTTGGTGGATATTTTTAGCATAATGTTGCAAATCTTATTGGTTATAGAAATTGATAAATGTCAAGTTGGAGGTTAAGTTAGTCGTGAAAGAAAAAAGATTATCCGCAGATAAAACTGTCATGGCACTAGAAGAAGTGCTTGCCAGATTAGAAAAAAATATTCAATCAAAGCAGGAAATAATCAAGGTAAAATACAGCAAAAATGCTGAATTTATCGCTCAACTTGAGAAAGAAAATAGTTCTCTCACACACGAACTAGAAGTAGAAAAAAATCACGTTGAGAAGCTTGAGGCACGCCTTGAGAGATTAGAGGAGGTTGGCGACTCGGCAGAAAAAGAAATTGGGCTTATGATCCAGCAGCTTGATAGTTTGATTATAGAACAAAAACTGCAATAAATAGGAATATAAGCTATGGGACAAGTATCAGTTACCTTTAACAATCAAGAGCATCATCTCGCTTGTCAAAGCGGTGGTGAAGATCGCCTTAAAATGCTTGCTGATTATATCAGCCAGCGCGCAGAAGGTCTTGTAGATCGAATGGGTCCCGTTGGAGACCTTCGCCTTCTATTGATGACAGCGATTATGATTGCGGATGAATTTCATGATTTTAATGACGGAGAATTACCCTCAATTGGTGTATCAGAGGCCGAATTAAAACGGATGGATGTTGCAATGGGTAAGGCTGTTATAAGAATAGAAGAGCTAGCTAAAAATCTTGAAATTTAATTAACCCCCCAAGGTTGATTATAATATTTATATATTCTCAGTTAGCTAAAGAATTATTACATCTAGCCATAAGAACTTGGCGTACATAAGTAAAATCATTGATTGAGGGCTTTCTTGCGGCTGCATTATTAAAAACGTCTAAAAATCCAACTAAAATGCAGTAAAATTTAAACTTGACGTTGCCGAGTGGCTCAAGAAGCTTTACATAAGAGAGGCGGGTTCTGTTTTGTTAGTGGCTCACTTTAAATTCTCGGGGCGATAATTCTTCTTTGGGAGCTGCCTCTGCTAGGGCCGTGGCCTTTTTACCGCGGCGCCCACCTATACGTATTAGGTTCTGAAGAATATAAAATAGTTACGGCAAAATGGTCCCGCACCTTTATTTTAATTGAAGTTAATCCATGCTTGATAAAAAATTACAACGTGAACAATCTCTAGTATTGCGAGATCGAGCCCACGCCGAAGACGATGGTATGGCAGCGCGAAAAATTACTGCCCAGATAATTATGCTGCCAGAACTAGATGAGATAAGAATGATTTCTGGCTATTCACCTATTCACTCAGAATTAGATTGCCTTATAATACTCAAGGCACTCCACGCCGCGCGTTTTCCTTTTTGTATTCCAACTACTACGCCAAAAGGAAACCCCCTTGAATTTCGATCATGGAATATGAGAACTCAACTTGAAGAAGGTCCTTTTGGAACAATGCATTCGAGCGAGAGTATAGTTACGCCTGAGGTTCTTCTTGTACCACTTATTGCTTTTGACCTAAAAGGGAATAGGTTGGGGTATGGTGGTGGATATTATGACCGGACAATAGAACAGCTAAGAGCAAAAAATATAGAATTAGTTGTGATTGGAATAGGATATGATAATCAAAAGCTTGCGAGCGTACCTACTGATAGCTATGATCAGTCTCTGGACATAGTTGTAACCGAAAAAAAAACATATAGGTTTATTTAAGTGAAAATTGTATATCTTGGCGATTTAGTTGGCCGTTCAGGCCGAAAAATTGTTGCTGAAAAATTACCTGAAATTCAGGAAAAATTAAAACCAGATGCGATTATAGTTAATGGTGAAAATGCTGCTGCTGGTTTTGGTATAACCGAAAAAATAGCTAAAGAGTTGTTTGATCTTGGTATTGCTGTAATTTCAACCGGAAATCACGTTTGGGATCAAAAAGATACAAAAAGATATATAAATACCGAACCCCGCATGATTAGGCCTATTAACTATCCTGAGGGTGCACCAGGCAAAGGGTCTGTTATAGTTGAGGATAATCGTGGCCGAGGTATTCTAGTAATTAATGTTATGGGCCGAATATTCATGGACCCACTTGACGATCCTTTTAAAGCGGTTGAAATTGAACTTAAAAAACATCAACTTGGCGCAACGGTGAAATTTATATTGGTGGATATACACGCAGAAGCAACATCTGAAAAAATGGCAATGGGTCAGTTTCTTGATGGCCAAGTATCACTTGTAGTGGGAACCCATAGTCATATTCCCACTGCGGATGCACAAATTTTTGATGGAGGAACTGCCTACCAAACTGACGCTGGTATGTGCGGTGATTATAACAGTGTGATTGGGATGGATAAGGTTGAGCCTATAAACCGTTTTACTAAAAAAATACGCGGAGATCGCTATTCACCGGCTCTTGGTGATGGTACCCTTTGTGGAGTTTTTGTTCAGACTGATGATAGTACTGGTTTAGCTACACACATTGAACCGATCCGCTTGGGCGCACGGCTCATTGAAAACTTTCCATCAATTTAATAAAAAATAATTCACAAATGCGACGGCTTGCTTTATCAAGGTTCTATAAAGAAATTTAATATGTTTCGAGCCCTTTTATAGTTTCAAGAAAAGAGAAGAAGATGGCAGGCCATTCAAAGTTTAAAAATATTATGCATAGAAAAGGAGCGCAGGATAAGAAGCGTTCCGGTTTATTTAGTAAATTATCAAAAGAAATTACTGTTGCGGCGAAAATGGGTGGGCCCGATCCAGATTCTAATGCGCGTTTGCGTCTCGCAATTCAAAACGCTCGCTCGCAAAGTATGCCTAAAGATAATATTACTCGAGCAGTTAGTAAATCAGAGGCGGGTGATAGTGCTAATTATGAGGAAATTCGCTATGAAGGGTTTGGTCCTGGCGGCACGGCAATTATAGTTGAAAGTTTGACTGATAATCGTAATCGCGCGGCGACTGATATTCGCACAGCATTTGCCAAAAATGGTGGCAATATGGGCGAAGGAGGCAGTGTTTCCTACCAATTTGATCACGTTGGAGAAATAATTTTTGAAGAAAGTAACGTTTCCAACGATGACATGTTTGAGCGGGCCCTGGACGCTGGAGCTGATAATGTTGAAAGTGATGACAATATTCATGAAATCAATTGTGCCATGGAAGACTTAAATGTTGTTTCGACTGCCCTTACAAAGACGATGGGTGAGGAGCCAAAGTCAACAAAACTAATTTGGAAAGCTCAAAATACTGTCGCACTCGATTTGGACAGCGCAACAAAATTAATGAAAATGATTGATGCACTAGAAGATTTGGATGATGTGCAAAACGTATATGGTAATTATGAGATTTCTGAAGCAGTAATGGAGAAGCTTGGGGCGTGACTAATATTCGACAACGATTGGTGGGGTTTGATCCCGGTCTTCGGAAAACCGGTTGGGGTATAATTGATGTTGAGGGCTCCCACTTACGTCACGTGGCAAATGGTGTTATAAAAACGCAAAATGTACTTTCCCTAGCAGAGCGTCTTGTGCAACTTTATGATGGCCTAACCCAAGTTATTATTGATTGGCAGCCAATATCGGCCGCAGTTGAAGAAACATTTGTTAACAAGAACCCTAACTCGACATTAAAATTGGGTCAGGCGCGGGGAATTTCCTTACTAGTCCCTGCCATCGCGGGTCTTCCCGTGGCTGAATATTCACCTAATCATATTAAAAAATCAGTAGTTGGTTCTGGACATGCTGGTAAAGACCAAGTGAAGGCAATGTTAGGAATTTTACTTCCTGGTATAAAGATAAATGGTGAAGATGCTGGGGACGCGCTTGCGGTTGCAATATGTCATGCACATAGTGGTGGCGCAGAAGGGCGTCTCTCAGAAGCTATTGATAAGGCTGGATTAACGGGTAGAGGTGCTCAAATTATAATGAAGGGAACAAGGACGTGATAGCTAAACTCCGTGGGTTACTTGATAGTTTTGGTGATGACTGGTGTATCATTGACGTTAACGGTATTGGTTATCATGTTTTTTGCTCCTCACGGACCCTTAATAATTTGAACGGACTGGGTGAGGAAGTAACGCTTCTTATAGAAACACACATACGCGAGGATCACTTTCACCTCTTTGGTTTTGCCACGGAACTAGAACGTGATTGGTTTCGACTGGTTCAAACTGTGCAGGGTGTCGGAGCTAAGGTGGCTTTGGCTATACTTTCAGCCGTTGGGCCAGATGAGCTATCAAACTCTATAGCTGCACAGGATAAAACCGTGGTTGGACTGGCCACTGGCGTTGGTCCAAAGCTAGCCACTCGGATCATCCATGAGCTTAAAGATAAAGTGGCTAAATTCGCATTAACACCAGTTAAATTAGGCGATGGATCGCCGTTAAGATCATCTGCACTTGGTGATGCGGTGTCTGCCCTTTCAAATTTAGGTTACAAGCAAGCGGAAGCTTACACTGCAGTTTCAAAGGCTATAAATGATGGTGCAGATGATGATGTTCAAGTGCTGATAAGGCTTGGACTAAAGGAGCTTGCTAAATGAGTGATCAGGAAGACCGCATAATCAGCGGTAGTGAATTGCAGGATGATGCTGATATCTCTTTACGTCCGGCAACGCTCAGCGAATTTATAGGTCAACGTAAAGCCTGTGATAACCTCAAAGTTTTTATTGAAGCTGCCAAGGCTCGCGGTAAAGCCCTTGATCATGTATTATTTTTTGGCCCACCAGGTCTGGGGAAAACTACACTTGCACAAATTATGGCACGTGAGTTAGGAGTTAACTTTAGGGCAACCGCTGGTCCAGTAATTTCCAAATCTGGAGACTTGGCAGCGCTTTTAACTAACCTTGAAGAAAATGACATTCTCTTTATTGATGAAATTCACCGCCTTAACCCTGCTGTTGAGGAAATTCTTTATCCGGCTATGGAAGATTTTCATCTTGATTTAATAATTGGTGAGGGGCCTGCGGCCCGCTCGGTGCGCATTGATCTCCCGCCTTTTACCTTAGTGGGTGCAACAACAAGGTCTGGTCTTTTAACAACCCCTCTACGAGACAGGTTTGGTATTCCAACGCGGCTTAATTTTTATGATCCAGAAGATCTTGAAAAAATTGTTACCCGCGCGGCCCGAGTTCTTGGTGTTGAAATTGATAGTAATGGTTCCCTGGAAATCGCTCGGCGGGCAAGGGGTACCCCGCGAATTGCGGGCAGACTTCTTCGGCGGGTCAGTGATTTTGCCCTTGTTGCAGGAAGCGGCTCTATAAATGCAGAAATAGCAGATAACGCCCTTAAAAGATTAGAAGTCGATGCGCGTGGGCTCGATGCAATGGACCACAAATATCTTAAATGCATTGGAAAAAGTTACGGTGGTGGACCAGTTGGTATTGAAACGCTAGCGGCGGCACTGAGTGAGCCACGAGATGCAATCGAGGATATTATTGAGCCATACTTAATGCAAATGGGGCTTGTGCAGCGTACGTCTCGGGGACGTATGTTGTCACCTCAGGCTTTTGAACATATTGGCCTTAAAAAACCAAAAACTTTTGATATTACACAACCTGATATGCTGGAAAATGAGATAAAAAGTATAAATGACTAAAATTTTGCCACATTCTGGATTTATTAAAGACACAATACATCACTTCCCACTATGTGTTTACTATGAAGATACAGATATAGGGGGCGTTGTGTATTACGCTAATTATCTTAAGTTTATGGAGCGAGCGCGCTCTGAAATGCTAAGGCTGGTTGGTATTAATCAAAAGGAAATGTTAAAATTTAGCTATCCTGAAGATGTTATTTTTGTTGTAAGGCATGCAGAAATTGAATTTATGCAATCTGCTAAATTTGATGATTATTTGATTGTTAAAACTAAAATTATAAAGCTTGGCGGTGCGAGCCTTGTTATCAATCAAGATATTATTAGAAATGATAAAATTCTTGTAAATGGCGTAATAAAAATTGCTGCAATTAATAATGAAGGTAAGCCGAAAAAAATATTAGGCAAATTAAGAAAAAAAATAAACTTAACAAACTTAAATATAATTTAGGAAGCAAGAATGGCACAAGAAATAACACCAAGTCCAGTAGAGCCTGTGGAGGCTATTAATTTGGGTGGAACGGTGCCAGATTTTTCATTTTTTGGAATGTTCTGGCAGGCGGATTTTATTGTTCAAGGTGTCATGATTATATTGCTTGGAGCTTCGGTTTGGTGTTGGGCAATAATTTGGGACAAATACAAACGCCTGGGTAATGTCAGGAGACGGGCTGATGAATTTGAAAGTGATTTTTGGTCTGGTAACAGTCTTGAAGAACTTTATGAACGAACCCGTCACAACCCAGATCATCCTATGGCTATCCTTTTTGTGTCCGCAATGCGCGAATGGCAAAGGTCGTCTGCCAGTAGTACAGGGAAAATTGCTATGGGTACGCAGGAAAGAATCTATAGGGTAATGCAGGTGACAGTGAGCCGGGAAATGGAGCGGCTAGAACATTATTTAAGTGTTCTCGCTACAGTTGGTTCCACCGCTCCTTTTGTTGGCTTGTTCGGAACTGTTTGGGGCATCATGAATAGTTTTCAGTCTATTGCTTCTTCCAACAATTCTTCTCTCGCAGTGGTAGCGCCAGGCATTGCTGAGGCACTTGCTGCAACTGCTATGGGTCTTGTCGCTGCTATCCCTGCAGTAATTGCTTATAACGTGTTATCAGCTGACCTTGGTCGTTATGCGAACAGGCTCGAAGGTTTTGCGGAGGAATTTGGAACAATACTCTCACGTCAAATGGATGAGGAATAAGGTCAATGCAGATAAACGGAAGTGGCGGAAATATTCGACGCACAGGGTTTGCAAAGCGTCATAAGCAAATGAGCGATATTAATGTAACGCCCTTTGTAGATGTTATGCTTGTGCTCCTGGTGGTCTTCATGGTAACTGCACCGCTTTTGACGGTGGGTGTGCCAATTGATCTCCCTAATTCCGAAGCAAACAATCTACCTGAAAATGATACGCCACTCTCAATTACTATTAATGAGGATGGTAAAATTTATCTTCAAGATGAAGAAGTTGACCTTAATCAGATGGTGGCACGGATCACAGTAATTTTTGAAAACCGAAAAGAAGATCGTATTTATGTTCATGGGGATCAGAAGGTAAATTACGGACGTGTTATGGAAGTTATAGGACTTCTTAACGGCAATGGATTTTCACGGGTTGCTATGGTTACGGATCCCTCAAGGTAGAATTAGATGAAGAATGCGCTGACCATATCTGGACTTTTTCATGTTGTATTGCTGGTTACGGCAGCGATGGAAATACCTTGGTTCGACAGCGTTGAGAATTCTGAGATGGTTATAATCCCAGTTGAAATTTTGCAGTTTGCCAAAGAAACAAGAACTAAAGAAATTGCAAAACTTCCAAATATAGAACGGGAAAAACCCAAGCCACCAGAGAAGAGGCCAATACGCCAGGCCAAGCTTCCCCCGCCCCCTCCAAAAATGCTCTCAACTATGCCATTACCTAATCAGGTACAAAGACCTACAAAAAACATTAAGGTTGCGGATTTAAGATCTGTCGCACCAGAAATTAGTCAACGTGAAAAACCAAAACCGCCAAGCAGATATAATTCAGACCGTATTGCTCAGCTTCTTAATAAAGTACCTAAAAAAGAAAATGTAATAGAACAACTATCTGATAGGCTTGGCTCGCAAGATCAGCAAGCAACTTCATTAGATGTTCGGCGTCAGGTTATGTCTATAAGTTCAGCAATACAAAAAAAAATTGAAGATCAGTGCTGGAATCCACCTTCTGGTGCGTTGGATGCAGGCAGCCTTAAAGTTAGAGTTAAATTTTACCTTACTCAAGAAGGAAAGTTGGCGCGGCCACCTGTCGCTGATGATTATGTTCGCATGGCTGGCTCTATGAAGGTAGCGGCAGATAGTGCGCTTCGAGCAGTCCGAATGTGTGCACCCTATAGTGATTTAAAATTACCGCAAGAAATGTATGACCAGTGGCGAGAGGTTATTCTTAACTTTGATCCTTCTGGTATGATAGGTTAGTAAAATACTAGATATTAAAGGAGATGAAACGTGAACTTGTTAAAATTTTTAATATTATCCTTTTTAGGAGTTATGTTTATAAGTCTGCCTGCCCAGGCTGTAATTGAAATAGATATCACTCGGGGTAACGTGCAGCCACTGCCTATTGCTATCACTCCATTAATAGGAGATAGCGACGCATTGACTAAGGTTGGTTCAGTTTTACAGATTGGGGAGAAAATTGCACAAGTAGTTACTGCTGACCTTGAACGTTCAGGACTTTTTAGTGCAATTGATCCGGGCGCTTTTATTAATACTGATAATACTAGCTCCGCACCGCAATTTTCTAACTGGCGTGCTGTCGGTGCACAGGCACTGTTAACGGGGGGTGCTGTCCTTGAAGGGGATGGCCGTGTCCGTGTTGAATTTAGACTTTGGGATGTCCTCGCTGGCAGCCAGATGATAGGGCTACGATTATTTACGGCACCAAGTAATTGGCGCCGAATAGCTCATTTGATATCCGATGCAATTTATAAACGTCTCACAGGTGAAGATGGTTATTTTGATACTCGTATTGTCTATATTTCTGAAAGTGGCCCTTATCTTGATCGCATCAAGCAGCTCGCTATTATGGATCAGGATGGATACAATCATGAGTTTTTGACAGACGGATCATATATGGTCTTGAATCCACGTTTTTCGCCAACTTCTCAGGAAATTACATATTTATCCTATTATAATGATACTCCTCGCGTTTACTTATTTGATATTGAGACCGGTAAAAGAGAAATGCTTGGGGAGTTTGAGGGGATGACATTTGCTCCACGCTTTTCACCAGATGGCAAAAAAGTAATTATGTCAAAAGCTGAGCGGGGGAATTCAGATATATTTGTTATGGAGTTGGCAACAAGACATGTTCAGCAATTAACAACACACTCAGCTATTGATACCAGCCCGAGTTATGCTCCCGAGGGTGATTATGTTACTTTTAACTCTGATCGTGGGGGATCACAGCAGCTTTATGTTATGAATTCTGATGGTAACAATATAAAGCGTATTAGCTTTGGAGCCGGCATTTATGCAACACCAGTTTGGTCACCGCGGGGCGATTTGATTGCCTTTACAAAGCAGACTGGCGGCAAATTTTATATTGGTGTAATGAGACCGGACGGCACTGGAGAAAGAATTCTTACCGAAAGTTTTTTTGAAGAGGGGCCTACATGGTCGCCAAATGGCAGAGTTCTTATGTATTACCGTAAGTATCCATATGATAATCGTGGCGGTGGGGGTGATACTCAATTATGGTCTGTTGACCTGACTGGTTATAATGAAAGGCAGATTATTACGCCTCTTGATGGGTCAGATCCAGCCTGGTCACCTTTGTTAGATTAATAGTTGATCAAAGCCAGTTTTTTAATTAGATATAATCAACTTCCGAAATAGCAATTTTTGTTGCTTGATTAGTCGGTTATCTATGCTTATAGTCTAAATAAGCCTATTAATCAGTAGATTTTTTGTTTAATTATTCACTATGATTTACATGAAAAATAGCAGTGTTTTTGGGAAAATAAAAAAATAAATTTGTGAAGGATTACTAAATGAAAAATATATTTCATGCAAAATTTTTAATAACAGTTGGCGCGGCACTAATTCTAAGTGCCTGTGCTAATATGGGGAACACTGGCCGGGATGATGCCCCGGTGATGACGGACCCAGTAGAAAATATAGCTCCACCAATGCCAATGATGCCTGTTGTAGTTGATAGACTCGATCCGCTTTCACAAGAAGCACTTAATCAAGTTATGGGCGGAATGGGTGGAGCAACAGTTAATTTTGCATATGACAGATATGATGTTGATGCGGCTGCGCGAAGCATCCTTCAGGCTCAAGCTACCTGGATGAAAGCGAATAATGTCAATGTGATAGTTGAGGGTCATTGTGATGAGCGCGGAACACGCGAATATAACATAGCACTTGGCGATCGGCGTGCAAACGCGGTTAAAAATTATCTTGTTGCAATGGGCGTCAGCGGGTCGCGTGTACGCACAGTGAGCTACGGCAAAGAGCGGCCGGTTGGGACTGATCAAGATGCTAACCGTCGCGGATACACACGTGTAAACTAATATTTGAATTTTTTCTGAATGCCCGTGCGACTAATTTCAGTCACGCGGGCATTTTTTTAATAAAAAAGAGTAATGATACGGAGCTACTTATGTTGAACAAAAGTTTGTCAAATATATTAATGTTATTAATTGGAATGGTTATTCTAATACTGACTACTGACACTTCGGTTGCTCAATCTACTAGAGAGCGAGTAAGTGTCATTGAAAAACAACTCAATGCGATACAGCGACAGGTCTTTAAGCCTGGCAGTCGCTTTCAACCCCCTGGGGATGATGCACCCGCTGGTTTAAATAGTACTGCTGGCTCTGAGGGAATGTTAATTGCTGATATAAATATCCGTATTTCCGAGCTCGAAACTCAGCTCCGTCAAATGACGGGCCAGCTTGAGGAGGCTAACTATAAGGTATCTTCCCTAAACAGCCAAATTGAAACAATGAAAAAAGATTATGAGTTTCGTTTTGTCGAAATTGAAGGAGAGGTTGGAGGCTCAACGCCAAAAGTAAGTCTTGGGCTTGTTTTAGATAATGCTTCTATTGGTATAAGCACCCCAAAACAGAAATATGACTATGCATACGGCCTCGTATCAAATGCTCAATATGATGAAGCTGAAATAAGCTTGCTTGGATTTTTGAAGGATTATCCAGAGAATACTCTCGCCGGTAATGCACAGTATTGGCTAGGGCAAACTTATTATGCGCGTTTAAATTATGATGATGCGACCAGAACATTTCTTGAGGGAATGATAAAATATCCAAAAAGTCAAAAAGCTCCGGCATTTATTCTTAAAGCAGGTATGGCGCTGAACCAGAGTGGATTAAAAAACGATGCTTGTGATATCTATCGCGAGCTTAATGCGCGATTTCCTGACAGTTCAGAAAATACTCGACTGCGCCCAGTTGAGGAAAGAAAAGCAGGATGCAATTAAGTGATAAAAATGAGTGTAAGTCCATTACTGCTGAAGAATTTAAAAACCTTGTGGAAATTCTCGAAATTGGATTGCCTAGGAGTATAGCTGTTGGTGTATCTGGCGGTGCCGATAGTTTAGCACTTACATTGCTGCTTAATCAGTATTGTCAGGATCACTCTATCCGGCTTTTTGTTCTGACAGTTGATCACGGCCTTCGTGAGAAATCTAAGGGAGAAACTAAGCAATTAAGTGATTGGCTTTCTAGTTGGGATATTGAACTGCACATTCTAAAATGGATTGGTCAAAAGCCCATCGCGAATATTCAGGACGAGGCAAGAGCCGCACGTTACAGGCTGATGGGTCAATGGTGTAAAGACAATGAAATATCTCATCTGTTTTTAGCTCATCATATGCAGGATCAGGCAGAAACATTTTTAATTAGATTGTTTCGGGGAAGTGGTGTTGACGGTCTTTCAGCAATGAAAAAAAATAGCGAATTTCCCACTGCGCAAAAATCTAATAATTTTCCAAAAGTTTATCGACCTCTCTTAGGGGTTAATAAAGAAAGCCTTGAAAAGTATTTATTAAATATTAACCAAAAGTGGATCGAGGACCCGAGTAATAATAATGATAAATTTACTCGAGTTCAGGTCCGTGATCTTCTACAAAATAATGTAATTAAGGGGTTTGATGCTGCGCGGCTTTCTTCGACGGCAGAACGGATGCAGCGAGTTAGGTCTTTTTTGGAAGAGCAGACGATATTAGCCTTATCGGATTATGTTAGTTACAGTGATTTTGGATATGCTAGCCTTGATCTTAATTTCCAAAAGAACCTTCACGAAGAAATTTCCTTGAGATTATTGAGTAAAGTTTTAAAAACTATTGGAGGAAGAGATTATCCTCCACGGCACAAAAAACTTAATGCTTTACTGGATACTCTAAAAAAACCAAAATTTCTTGGGAAAACGCTTTCGGGTGTGATTATGTTTCAGGTTTCTAAGGGGTGTATCATTTTTACTAGAGAGCCTAAAGGTATTCCAGATGAGATAAATATTACGAAGTTAAAAACATATCAGTGGGATAATCGATTTCTTATGGAGGTGGGTGAAATATCCGGAAAAGTAGTCCCTATCGACGAAAGTGTTGTTAAATATATTGTGAGGGTAATTCCGGATATTAAAGAACGTTTTCTGGCTATCTTTGATCACCATCAGCTTCGAGATAGAGTTTTACCATCTTTGCCGTGCATTATTGGTGATAATGGTAAATTAATTCTACCTGATTTTCTTCTGTCAGAGCTTAATGGAGCTAATTTGGATAGTTTTTCAGCAGTTTTTAACAAATAAAGATAAACTTTAATAATAATTTATATATTTGGCTTGTTTCAAAATAGTTTGCACCTATCTATTGGATATGAAACAATGTTATCTGAATATTAATACTTAAATAGAGGTTCTGTACGTGGACAATATGAAACGTAATTTCGCATTCTGGTTGATTATTTTAATTTTACTACTCGCTTTGTTTAGTGCCTTTAAAGGGCCTTCTGGTAGTGATAACCGCACTGAAATTTCCTATTCTGAATTTTTATCCGGGGTTAATTCTGGTAATATCTCTAGTGTAACAATACAAGAAAACAATATTGCTGGTCAAATGACTAACGGCATGACCTTTCAAACTTACGCCCCATATGACGCTTCACTAATCGACAAACTTAGTGCTAAAGGGGTAGATATAAATGCAAAACCTATGGAAAGTAGTATGCTTGGCTCGTTTCTTCTGAGCTGGCTTCCTTTTATTGTTTTAATTGGCATTTGGGTATTTTTCATGCGTAAAATGCAGGGCGGTGGCGGAGCCATGGGCTTTGGTAAATCAAAAGCCAAGCTACTCAATGAAATGTCGGGGCGGGTTACCTTTGATGATGTAGCCGGCATTGAAGAAGCCAAAGAAGAACTTGAAGAGATTGTAGAGTTCCTTAAAGATCCCACTAAATATCAACGTCTTGGTGCTGTAATACCAAAGGGTGCGCTCCTTGTAGGGCCTCCAGGTACTGGTAAAACTCTTCTTGCACGTGCAATTGCAGGTGAAGCAAACGTTCCGTTCTTTACTATTTCTGGTT
>JABGYD010000079.1 GCA_018675425.1 Kordiimonadaceae bacterium | reverse complement strand
CCAAATTTATAATTGCCGGGTGCTAAAACAAGCAGATTTGTTTGATATCCCATGGGGGTTGCAAAGGAACAGTTTGCGGCGAATATAACTGCTGTAACAAAAATAAACGGCTCAACCTCAAGTTGGTTAGCTATGCTAATGGCAATAGGGGTGAAAAGAACAGCAGTTGCGTTGTTGCTAAGAATATTTGTGAGTAGGGCTATAAGAAGAAAAAATGCTGAAAGAATTACTGCAGTACTTGATCCTTCAAGTAAATCAATCATTCCCATGGCTAAAAAAGATGCTCCACCAGTCGCTTGAAGCGAGGTACCCATGGCTAGTGCGGCACCTATAAGCATGAAAATGTTTCGGTCAACAGCAAATGCTGCTTTACGGATATTGATACATCCCGACGCAATCATTGCAAAGGCACCGAAAATTGAAGCTACTACGACAGGGATAATTCCCAATGAAGCCAGAACGACGACACTAAAAAATATTGTGAGAGCTTTCCAAATATCCGCCTTGACGGGTATTTCTTTTGCTGACCATTCCATCAGCATGACATCATTATTGAGCCGTAAGGACTTTATCTGCTTGTGAGTGCCAACGCAAAGCAGTGTATCGTTAGCCTCAAGCCGGATATCATTGATCGTTGTGCGTTTCATTCTACTTCGTCTTTGAATTCCGAGAATTTTACAGCCACCAGAAAGTATATATCCCGTTTGTTCTAGGGTCCTGCCATTTAGGCGTGATTTCGGAGAAACTATTACTTCAATAAGTTTTTGTCCACGTGAAGTAGGTATAGTACTTTCTTCTAATTGTGTGAGGTTAATAATAGATTTATTTTTAACATCAAAAAATAAGTTTTCGTCTTCTGAAAACCGTTTGGTAATTTCATTTCTTGTGGTTGCTATAATAAGGCTATCGCTTTTTTCAAGAATTATGTCATCGAATGGAGGGAGAAAGTTTTGTTCACCCTTTTTCACCAATTGTACTGTAAGTCCTGCTAAAACTGGAAACATGCCAGCAACTGATTTTTCTCCAATTAATGAATTCCCTTGAGTAAGGTCAATTTGGATAATGAATTGTTTGCCTGTTACTTCTGCTTCATTATCTGAAGTTGAAGTAGCGCTAGGTAAAAGTCTTGGAGCAATAAAAAGAACATAAATAAAACCAATTATTGCTAAAAATAATCCAGGAATAGCAAAATCAAAAAATCCAAGTTCCTTACCACCCGTTTTTTGAAATGCTCCGGCTACTAAGAGGTTTGTGCTGGACCCAATCAACGTTGTCATACCACCGAGAATAGCAACAAAGCTAAGCGGCATTAAGTAAAGGGAGGGAGATTTACCAAGATTTTTTGCTAGTGTAATCATGATGGGAATAAAAATCACTACGACAGGAGTATTATTAAGAAAGGCGCTAATTACCATAACCGTAATAAGCGACATCACTAATACTGTAACTGGAAAATTACTTCCAACGCGAACTAGAAATTTTATTGGACTATCGAGAGCGCCTGTTTCTACGATGCCGTGACCAACAACAAGAAGTGATAATATAGTGATAAGGGCTGGGTCTGCAAAGCCGGCAAGGAGAGCCCTAGGGCCAAGAACTAAACCACTAGCCAAATTGGTGACAGGTATGAAATGAAAAAGTAGCAGAAGTGATGTGATAATGCCAAGTGATACAAGCTCCATAGGGAATTTATCAAGTATATATAAGAATATACCGACTATAATCACACTAAAGGTTAACCACATTTGTAATAATGGTTCCATCAGTTCCATTCAAAAACTCCCTCTTTTAGGAACAATTTTAACAGCAGTAGGTAAAATAAAACAAGCTTTTTATAGACTTGTAAATTTAAGAATGTTGGTTTTCAACTATAATTTATAAAATCACGAACTTACTAAGTTTATCACTTTATGGTATTGTTTTGATTAATGTTGTTTAATTATAAAAGATAAAATTTACAATTTACATTTCTATATTTCGATTAACATTAACCACAAATCCTTCTTCACGTAGTTCGCTTAAAATATCTTGTAGGTGCTGCGCATCTCGGGTTTCAAGTGTAATATTTGAGTAAGTCTCTTTGGCAGGGAGCTCTGTGAACAGGCGGTGATGAGACACGTCAATGATATTTCCACCCTGATTACCTATTATTGATGAAATAATAGAAAGGGCCCCTGGAATGTCTGGTAATTCAATACGAAGACGAGTTATTCGACCATCACGAACAAGGCTTCGCATTAATATTGATGCTAACAAT
>JABGYD010000053.1 GCA_018675425.1 Kordiimonadaceae bacterium | reverse complement strand
TGGTCCATAAACTGACTAAGTTGTGATGAACCAAAGAATTCACGAACGGCAGCAACGGCCGGCTTGGCATTAACAAGATCGTGTGGCATTACAGTATCAATATCTATACTACTCATGCGCTCACGAATTGCACGCTCCATACGAAGAAGACCAATACGGTATTGATTTTCCATCAACTCCCCAACAGATCGAACACGACGATTACCAAGGTGGTCAATATCATCAACTACACCTTTGCCATTCTTCAGGTCAATCATAGTTTTAAGGACTTCAAGAATATCTTCTTTTCTAAGAACGCGATGATCATCAGGACAATCTAAATCAAGACGCATATTCATTTTTACACGGCCAACGGATGACAAATCATAGCGCTCTGCATCAAAAAATAAGCCTTCAAACAACGCTTCCGCTGTTTCACGTGTAGGGGGCTCACCAGGACGCATTACTCTATAAATTTCAGATAGTGCCATATCGCGGTTTTGACATTTATCAGCCATAAGCGTGTTACGTAAAAACGGCCCTACGCGAACATGGTCAATATCTAATGTTTCGATAGATTTGCATCCAGCTTCAGCGAGCACCTCAAGATGCTCAGGGGTGATTTCCTCACCAGCTTCGATATAAATTCTACCCGTTTTATCGTTAACAATATCTTGAGCAGCAAAGCGATTAATAAGGTCTTCATCGGGGAGAAGTAAATCTTTAAGTCCATCTTTTTCAAATTTTTTAATAGAACGCGGGGTGATTTTTTTGCCAGTCTCAACAATAACCTCACCATTCTTAGCATTTACTAGATCAAACGTTGGCTTAAAGCCGCGCCAGCGGTCTGCGTCAAACGGAACGCTCCAACCACCCTTTACCTTCTTATATGCAAGACGGTCATAATAGTAATCTAAAATTTCATCAGAACCTAGGCCTAGAGCATAAAGAAGTGTCGTAACAGGCATTTTACGTCGGCGGTCAAAGCGAACGTGAATTATATCTTTAGCATCAAATTCAAAATCAAGCCATGATCCACGGTATGGGATCACGCGAGCTGAAAAAATAAATTTACCAGAGGCCTGAGATTTACCACCATCGTGATCAAAAAATACACCCGGCGAACGATGCATTTGAGAAACAATTACACGCTCAGTTCCATTAACAACGAAGGTCCCGCTATCAGTCATAAGCGGCAGATCACCCATGTAGACATCTTGCTCTTTAATATCAAGCACGCTGCGGGCTTCTGTTTCCTCATCAACCTCAAATACAATTAAACGAAGCGTAACACGAAGTGGCGCTGCGTAGGTAATATCGCGCTGTTGGCATTCATCAGTGTCATACTTGGGCTTTTCAAGCTCATAAGATACAAACTCAAGAGATGATGTATCAGCAAAATCCGCGATTGGAAATACACCCTTAAATACTCCTTGTAAACCATTGTTAGTTCGGTCTTCAAGTTTTACGCCTGTTTGTAGAAACTGATCGTAAGAGCTTTTTTGAACTGTGATAAGATTTGGCATCTCTGCCACTTCACGAATGTGTCCAAAATTCTTACGAACCTTTTTCCGACTGGAATAAGAAGTCGCCATGCTCAACCCTCGCCAATATATTCTCGATCATACTGAATTACATTTAAAAAAATTTAAAAGTAAAACAGCCATATAAATTAAACAAAAAAACGAATACGTCAAAACCGCCTTAGAAAAAATTCCAAAACGGTTAAGTAAATTAGTTAATATAATTACAAGTTGAATGGTAATTAATAGTTTTTAACAAATTTTTATATCCAATCTAATATTCAACAACCTTCCCTAATAAAAGGGTAAAAGTGGTGTAAGAACAACAAGTCCTTTACACCACCTTTATAACTTTAGAACTACTTAAGTTCTACAGATGCGCCAGCCGCTTCTAGCTTAGCCTTAAGCTCTTCTGCTTCAGCCTTATTTACACCCTCTTTAACAACCTTAGGAGCGCCTTCTACCATGTCCTTAGACTCTTTAAGTCCAAGACCAGTAATTCCGCGCACTTCCTTGATTACATTAATTTTCTTTTCGCCAACAGCCGTAAGAACAACGTCAAATTCGTCCTTTTCGACAGCAGCTTCTCCAGCAGGAGCAGCAGCAGCGGCAGCAGCAACTGGAGCAGCAGCAGATACACCCCATTTTTCTTCTAGAATTTTTGAAAGCTCAGCAGCTTCCATAACCGTTAATGCAGATAGTTCATCAGCAATCTTATTAAGATCAGCCATTTTATTTTCCTTAGTTTAAAAATTATAATTAAATTAAAATCTATTTTGCTTAACCTTGCATTCCATAAGCACTAAAAACGCGAGCAAGCTGACCAGCCGGAGCTTGCGTAATACTTGCAAGCTTTCCTGCTGGAGCTTGTAATAGCCCAACAATTTTACCACGAAGTTCATCAAGCCCTGGAAGAGCAGCTAATGTCCTAACACCACTTTCATCCAGAATTGTGCTTTCCATAGTCCCGCCAACGATTTCTATTTTTTCGTTATCCTTAGCGTAATTAACCAGCACTTTGGCCGCAGCAACAACATCTTCGGAATACCCGAGCACAGTTGCGCCATTAAGATGATCCCCAAGGCCCTCAATTTTAGTACCTTCAAGAGCAAGACGAGCAAGCCGATTCTTAGCAACCTTCAAAGTAGCGCCCTGCTCACGCATTTTACCGCGCAAATCAGACATCTCAGCAACGTTAAGCCCGCGGTTGCGAACTACAACTACAGAAGCTGACGTGCCAAACACACCTTTCAGAAAAGTTACCATTTCCTCTTTTTGAGTACGATCCATTCTCGTCTCCGACTTCAATCTGTAAGAACCAATAAATCAATTCCTACCATTCATATTAGATATATAATGCAATTGCCTTATATACCGCTCATGCCTGTCGCCTCCACCAACTAAGGTTTTAGCACGGAAACTATGATAATTATCACAACCCCATCTATGCAGGCCCTATGGCTTAAATCGGCCCCTATAAATAGGTTTCGACACCTGCAGTTTCGGACAAGCCAGGATTACATCATATTAGCTGTAACCCCTAGTTCCCGTCAGACACTTCTAACGGAATTACTTTTCATCAGCAGGCTTATTCGCCAAGTGCCAATGCTGTATCAATAGTTAGACCAGGACCCATCGTTGATGTTAAAGACATATTTTTAAAGTATGTACCTTTAACGCCAGATGGTCTGGCTTTAGCAACCGCGCTAACGAGAGTTTTTACATTCTCAACGATTGCTTTTTCATCAAAACTAATTTTGCCAACGCCTACGTGGATGACACCGGCCTTTTCTACACGGTATTCAACCTGCCCACCCTTTGCTGCCTTAATAGCAGCTTCAACGTCTTGAGTTACGGTCCCAAGTTTTGGGTTTGGCATGAGACCACGGGGGCCGAGCACCTTACCAAGACGACCAACAACAGCCATCATGTCTGGAGTTGCAATACAACGATCAAAACCCATCTCACCCTTTTGAATTATTTCCATCAAATCTTCTGCACCAACAAATTCTGCACCGGCCGCTTTTGCTTTTTCAGCATTATCACCACGTGCAAATACTGCAACACGAACATTCTTTCCCGTCCCGTTAGGAAGCCCTATCACACCACGAACCATTTGATCTGCATGACGAGGATCAACTCCAAGGCATATCGCCACTTCTACGGTCTCATCAAACTTTACCTTTGAGCGCTCTTTAAGTACCTTGACAGCTTCTTCGATAGAATAAGAAGCATTTAGATCAAGGCCTTCGAGCATAGCCTTTGCACGTTTACCTAATTTAGCCATCACCTTATCCTTTAACTTCTAGGCCCATTGAACGGGCAGTACCAGCGATGATTTCAAATGCCGACTCAGGAGTGTTTGCATTGAGATCAACCATTTTTGTATCAGCAATTTCACGAACCTGAGAAGCAGAAATAGAACCAGCCACCTCGCGACCAGGTAGACTCGAAGCTTTTTTTAGCTTTGCGGCTTTCATTAACAGAAAAGATGCTGGAGGTGTTTTTGTAATAAACGTAAAGCTTCGATCAGCATAAACTGTAATTGTAGTAGGAATTGGCATACCTTTTTCCAATTCCTGAGTTTTTGCATTAAACGCTTTACAAAATTCCATGATATTAACGCCACGCTGGCCAAGTGCTGGCCCAATTGGTGGGGATGGGTTAGCTATGCCTGCAGGTACCTGCAGCTTAATATAGCCATCAATTTTTTTTGCCATTATATACCTTCTAATTTTTCATTTAACAGGTTTAACCCTGAAAGTTAAAGGGATGTGGTACGGCTATGGCAGGCCTTCCACACGCTATGGGTAACTACCCAAATTTGACCCGCCAAAAGAATAAACCTTTAAGGGCGAATCGTAAGAGCGGCTTATAGCAGCCTCTCTTTGATAATACTAGTTTTTTTCAACCTGACTAAATTCAAGCTCTACCGGTGTCGCACGACCAAAAATAGATACGGACACCTTAAGGCGTAATTTATCAACATCCGAACTTTCAACAATACCAATAAATGAGTTAAATGGACCATCAATAACCCGAACCTCCTCACCAATATCATAGGTCACAGAAGGAGCTGTTCTTTCTACACCCTCTTCAACCTGATGAAGAATTTGCGCAGCTTCTTTTTCACTAATCGGTGATGGCTTTCCACTAGTTCCCAGAAAACCGCTTACCTTTGGTGTATTTTTAACTAGATGATAAGAGGCATCAGTCATTGACATTTTAGCGAGCACATACCCAGGAAAGAATTTGTGTTCCTTGGTTACTTTTTTACCTTTCTTAATTTCCACAACTTCTTCGATGGGAACAATTACTTCTTCAATAAGAGCCTCTAACCCATGAAGTTTAGCAGCAGAATTAATTGCTTCAGCAACTTTTTTTTCGTACCCGGAATAGGCTTGAACGATATACCATTTTGCACCAGTAGCCATCTTTATACCCCCAAACCAAGAAGAAGTTGAATGAGATAAGCCCATATTTTGTCAACTCCTAAAAAGAAAATTGACATTACTGCAGCCATGATAAACACCATGATTGTTGTAATGGTTGCTTCTTTGCGTGTAGGCCAAACGACCTTTGACACTTCTTGTCGGACCTGACGAACAAATTCTGCTGGGCTTGTCTTAGCCATTGTTAAACCTTCATATTTTTGTGAAAGATGATGAATACTCTATAAATCACCACAAATCCACTTTTAATTAATTGGCAGGAGTGGAGAGACTCGAACTCACGACACCCGGTTTTGGAGACCGGTGCTCTACCAACTGAGCTACACTCCTAAAGATAATTAAAGCACTCCGTCTTCATGAGCACTTTAATTATAATTTCTATTCAATAATACTTGCTACAACACCGGCGCCCACTGTGCGGCCGCCTTCACGGATCGCAAAGCGAAGACCATCGTCCATAGCAATCGGATTGATAAGCTCAACGTTTACAGCGACATTATCGCCAGGCATAACCATTTCAACACCATCGTCAAGGGTCACAACACCAGTCACGTCAGTTGTTCTGAAGTAGAACTGCGGACGGTAATTTGTGAAAAACGGCGTATGACGGCCACCCTCTTCTTTTGTAAGAATGTA
>JABGYD010000054.1 GCA_018675425.1 Kordiimonadaceae bacterium | reverse complement strand
TTCAGATAGCCAAAGAGATTATGATGTATCCGCAATCTGGGGTTCTAAGGTTGGGGAAAAGGGTAATTTTGTTATTGCAAGTAGCTTTATGCACCGTTCTCGCTTAACAGCAGCTCAACGTTCTGAAATTACATCTGGTAGCGGGATATCAGGATCTGGCAGCCCCGGGACTATTTATTTCAAAGATAAAGTTCCTGCTCCCGGTGGAGTAGGAAGTACGGGGGATGCGAACAGTAATGGTTTCTTAGATGCAGTACCTGTTATTGACCCATATTGTGGGACTGCACCAAATTCCACTCGAAATTCAGGAAAACAAGGAAATGTAGGACTTTTAGAAATAGGCGGCTGTAATTTTCAGTTTGATCCATATTATGATCTCGTTCCAGAGGAAGATCGCACACAAATATTTACATCTTTTGATACTGACCTTAACGATAAGGTGCATTTCTATATTGAGGGGGGGCTGAGTAATAATAAAGCTATTCGTAATAATGCACCCGCTTTCCCAATATCTTCTCCAGTACCAGTTGCCCTAAGAAACTCCAAAACGGGTGCTTATTTTTCTCACGTTCCATCTGAATTACAAACTACAGCATCTGCATTAAGTGCAAACAGTGTATTATTTTTAGGTCGCGTACAGGGTGATAATGGGGCCGCATTTAAATCTGATCACAAAAATGATACATATCGCATAGCATCAACTCTTGATGGTGATTTGAATTCTAATTGGAGTTGGGAAACATCCGCTAACTTTAGTAAAAGTAAAAACTATACAACGGTCAACGATGTGAAGCGCGATAATTATATAAATGCATTACTTACTGGGGCATACAATCCTTTTGGAACATCACATACAACGCACCCAAACAGCCAAGCTGCAATTGATGCAATCACTGCTAAGATGAACGTAAAAGGAAGTACTGAGCTTTATAATATAGGAGCTCATGTTAATGGGGATTTATTTGAAATCGGACAAAATACTGTTCAGGTTGCATTTGGTGCAGACTATCGAAAAGAAAAAATGAGTTATGATTGGAGTACTGATTATAATGGACCTAATGGAAATGGATCTAACGGCACAAACGCGGCTGGCTTAAATGGAGGAAACTTAATGTTCCTTTATGGCGGTCCTGACTATAGTGGGGAGCGGAATATTTACTCTCTCTTCAGTGAAATTGCCATTCCACTTAGTGATACATTAGATATCCAAGTCGCTGCCCGTTACGAAGATTACGGAAACAGTGTAAATAGTTTTGATCCAAAAGTTTCCGTTCTATGGCGACCTGATGATAGTTTTTCTATAAGGGGTTCATTTAGTACGGCATTTAGGGCACCTTCCCTCTATAATACTTATGGGGTTCAAACTGCACTTAATGAAATTACAATTGGAACTACCAAGACTTTCCTTCCAGTAAGGTCCACTGGTAATGCAACTTTAGTTCCAGAAAGTTCGGACGTTTATAATTTCGGTTTTACCTGGGCTCCTACAAATGCTTTGAGTATTGGCGTTGATTACTGGGGTTATAAGTTTTCTAATCTGATTACCCAGGAAAACTCTCAATCCGTAGTTAATAAAGCCTTAAAGGGAAATGCACAGGCACTGTCACAGCTTAACCTTAGCACCCCTGGCCAAATATCATCACTATACTTAATTGACACTAAAATAATTAATGCTCCAAAGGTCACTACGAATGGTATGGATTTTAATATTCGATACAAAACAGATTTGTCAAATGCATTAGGCCAGATCCATACTGGTATACAAGCAACATATGTATTTAATTATGATGCCGTTGATCAGTCGGGTGTAAAATTCGAGGGAGTTGGGAGCCGCAATTTCAATAACTTCGCACGTTCAATGCCACAATTACGAGCAAGTGCTAATGTAGGCTATAGTAATGATAATAGCACTGCTAATGTATTTATCCGTTACATTGATGGATATACGGACGATCAAAATGCAGTTCAAATACCAAGTTATACAACGGTTGACTTTCAATATAGTTATTTATTAGGTGACCCTAATGATGCACCAACACGCTTATCAATTGGAGTTATTAATGCTTTTGATAAGGCCATCCCTAAGGTTTCTACAAATGGTGGTTTTGATAGTAAAGTGCATGATCCAAGACAACGCATGATTTATGGAAGAATTAGTCAACAATTTTGATTATGTTCTAATATAACCTTAAAGCAGGTGCAATAATGTTAAAAAGGCGGTCACATGACCGCCTTTTTTTTATGTTAGTTTAAATTATTTTTGTAGCTAAAGAGAAAATTCCCCAAAGTAACAAAACTAGAATAGGCAGAATACTCAATAAAAAGCCTACGGTCCGTTTTTTAGGGTCAGCCATATAACTTTTCAAGAAAACAAAACGACCAATAATAAAGACAAACCCTGCATAGGCTGCAACATCCACACGAACATGTTGTCCAAAAATCACCATACAGGGTAACAACACTAGAAGAAGTTCAAGAGTATTCATTTGGACCCTGTACTGACGCTCAAAAACCTCATGACCAGTTGTTGCTGGTGCATCAACATTATAGGTTCCCCTTGCTTTTCCTACTAATATTGCAAAATATATATATTGCAGCAATGCAAGCAATATGACTAATGATAAAAGTTCCATAAAATGTTCTTTCTTTTTGTTAAATTTGTAATTGACACTAGATGATGGAAGAAAAACGGTCAATGGACTAATTATTATATGTATAAAACCTTTATTTACTTCTTTTAATAATCATCAAAGAATGACAAAATGAATTTCTAAAGAAATATTTAAAAACGAAAGAGTTATTTATCATGAAAAGAAGAAGTTTTTTTAATGCTGCAGCTATTACGGTCCTAGGAGCAAGCTTACTTAGCAATAAGGCTGTTTCACAATCAACTGGAAAAGTTGACGCAAGACTAAAAGAATTGAATATTGATGTCAAAGCCGCTGAGGCACCTGTTGCTGCATATGTCGGTTGGCGTAAAGTTGGAAATATGGTTTACATCGCCGGACAAGTACCAGCGGGCCCAGACGGTCTTGTCCTTGGTAAACTTGGTGAAAACATGACAACGGATGAAGGTTATGCAGCAGCACGCTATTGCGGCATCAACCTCCTCGGTCAGCTTAAATCTGCATGTGGTGGTGATCTAGACCTCGTAAAACAGTGCGTTCAAATCCAAGGCCTTGTGAATTCAAGTGATGATTACACAGAACAGCATTTAGTGATAAACGGAACATCTGAGCTCTTCCAAGACATATGGGGTGAGCCTGGACTTGCAGCACGTGCGGCAATTGGTACCAACAGCCTGCCACTTGGTATTTGTTGCGAGGTTCTTGCCGTATTCGAGGTTGCATAATGATACGTAGGGCAATATTAACAACTGCCTTAGCAAGTATTATTTCTGCTTGTGGTAAATCTGATGATACAACAGTTACATCAACGGAGATACCGCCTACACCATCAAACGGTAAAATTAACGCAAAGCTTAGTGAAATGGGTATTGAACTTCCAGAAGCCAAAATGGCACTCGCTACTTATACTCCTTGGCGCAAAATCGGGAACATGGTTTATATCGCAGGACAAGCAGCAAGTCATAAAGGCGTCATCGGTAAAAAATACAACACCCAACAAGGATATGCGTTTGCAAGAGAAGCTGCAATCCTTGTTTTAAGTCAACTCAAGGCAGCCTGCGACGGTGATCTTGACCGTGTTGAACAATGCGTACAACTCCAAGGTATCGTCCGCTGCACAAACGATTTTACTGAACAGCATTTGGTGATCAACGGTGCATCTGAATTGTTCCAGGATGTATTTGGTGATAGCGGCCTCGCTGCTCGCGCTGCTGTTGGTACAAATTCGCTACCCATAGGCGATGCCTGCGAAGTCATCGCGACTTTTGAAATCACTTAGTGTCTATTGACAACAATAAATATAAAAGGCTTCTCCTTGAAAGACAGGAGGAGCTTTTAACACTTATAACGAACCATAAAGAAGACGTGGCCCCCGTCAAACTCGACCAAACATCAGTCGGACGGCTCAGCCGCATGGACGCCATGCAGGGCCAAGCCATGGCCGAAGAAGTAAAAAGGCGTCGTAATCACGAATTGCTACGTATTAAAAGCGCGCTTGAACGAATAACAGGCTACGATGAGGAATACGGATATTGCGTTAAATGCGGCGAGACAATCAATGAAAAACGACTTATTTTTGATCCATCAATCGTATTGTGTAAAAAATGCGCAAATCGAGAAAATTAGTAAGGTTAACTATCAGTTCCAAATTCTATATTGTCAATATTTTTTAAAAATAATAGTTTTTGTTAACAAACATTATAAAAGGCCGCTTCCAATTAGGAAACGGCCTATCATTATTTTTATTTTAGGATATTAACCTAATTTTTTAATTGCTGTATTTAAACTATCAAGCGCAGTTTTAAGGCTTGAAAGCGGAACTGCTACATTCATACGCATGAAGCCATCAGAACCAATACCATAAGAAGAGCCCGAATTTAGTTGAACTCCTGAGTTCTGAACTATCCACTCCCCCATACAACCCTCACGAGTTAAGCCAGAATGTCTCCGACCAGCATCACGTTGGGCGTCATGATAAGCCCGCATTTGTTCTGGACCAGATACCTTTTCCATAAGGCCATTACAATCAAGCCAAGCAAGATACGTTCCTTCAGGCTTTGAGTATTCAATACCTGATAAATTACCAGCAGTATTTACATATTCCACAAGATAATCAAAGTTTGAATCAACATATTCAGCAACATCATCTACCCACTCAGCACCTTCTTCAAATGCTGTTTGACAGGCAATTAATCCAAATGCGTTACAACCAGCGTCATGACCGCCACCAATCATAGTTGCATCCATCAAATCTTGATTTTGGGTATAAAAGTATGCAACTTTTAGATTGGCATGACCAAACGTCTTGGAAGGAGAACGATAGGTAATACTTGTTTCAGCATATTTTTCACCAATAGATGAATATGGCACAAACTTATGACCCTTGTTCACGTAATCACAATGAATTTCGTCCGCAAGAACAGTAACGCCACGGCTGATACAAAGATCACCAAGTGCCCGAAGCTCATCTGCCGTCCAGCACTCCCCTGAAGGATTATTAGGATTACAGAGAATGAGGCATTTAGTCTCATAATCAAGCCGTTCCGCTAGATCTTCAAGATCCATATGCCAGCGACCGTCAATTTTCTTCATTGGGTTCATTTCAACCCTCATACCTGCTTTAGATACAGCACCCTTAAAGCCAGAATAAGTCGGTGTTTGAAGTATAACTTTACCCTTAGCAGGGTTCAGGCCTCGCATAGAAGAGATCATACCTGGCTTTAGAGCTGCAGAATTTCTAATCCATTCGCGCTTAACTTCGATACCGTAACGGTCTTTATTCCAGTTAACAATCGCATCATAATAACTTGAAGGTAAAGTTTCGTAACCATAATTATCATATGTAGCTCTATTTTGGAGAGCTTTTACAACAGCAGGATGTTGTCTAAAATCAAGATCAGCAATGCCCATTGGTACTGTAATTTTATCTTTACCATAACGACGGATTGCATTGTCCCATTTGACTGAATTTACACCAATACGACTATAAATTTCATCAAAATCATAACCCTTACTCGATCCCCCTCTTGATTGTCCCATAGCTAGTGCACTAGAGGTTCCCGCAGCAGACAAAAGAGCAGTAACGCCAGCAGCACCCTTCATAAAATTCCTGCGATTTGTTCCCTTAAATTTTTTCATTTTGTAATCCTTTAAAATAATTCCCGTAGCTTAAAAAGCCGATTAAACCTTTGTATTCAAACCTATAAGGATTAGGTTTTAGAGTACTTATAAATATGAATTCATATTTTTCCCAAAGATGATGTTTTATAGCACCTCACCGTAATATTAGGAAGGGGAAAGGATCTCACCCATTATAAAGAAAGTCAAACAAACATTAAAACTATATAGCCAGACTAGGATTTAAATAGTTACAAATACACATAATTTATATAACTTAAAACTATCTACTTATTCGTTATAGACTTTTATGAAGCGGAAAAATAAATGTTATTTGATGATCTGTTTACCCCTTGCCTCCTTATTGACAAACAAAAGCTTACTGACAATATTAATAGAATGAACCAAAGGAGTAAAAAACTTGGGATCAGCTTTCGACCTCATGTCAAAACAACGAAATGTATTCCAATTGCTCTATTAATTAATGATGGAATGATAGGTCCTATCACTGTCTCGACACTTCGTGAAGCAGAATATTTTGCTGACGCAGGCTTTAGAGACATCATTTACGCCGTCTCTATAGTTCCTTCAAAATTACCTCGCGTTAATGCCTTATTAAGTCGTGGAGTAGATTTAAAATTGCTAATTGACGATCTAGGTGTTGCCAAAGCGCTGAACAATCAGAATTTGAATTTTACTGGTAAATACCGTGTTCTGATTGAAATAGATGTAGATATGCACCGTGCAGGTAAAAGCCCTGATGATCCAGCCGTTATTGAAATTGCTCGTATTCTACATGAAGGGCAGCACTCAGAATTTTCTGGTGTTCTTACGCACGCTGGTGAAAGTTATACTTGCCATACTGAAGAAGATTTAATAAATGCCGCTGAAGGTGAACGGTCATTAATAGTCAAGGCTGCGAATAACATAAGGGCTAAAGGTATTCCTTGCAGTATAATCAGCTGTGGCTCTACGCCAACAGCAACCTTTGCAAAAAACCTTAATGGAGTTACTGAATTTCGTGCGGGTGTTTACGTCTTTCAAGATTTATTTCAATCCGGCAGGAATGTTTGTGAAAAGGACCAACTGGCACTATCTGTCCTCACTACTATTATTAGCCATAAAAAAAATCAAAATCATATAATAACAGATGCAGGTGGTATGGCACTCTCCAAAGACCAATCCACGCATGGTACGGATTTTGATTGTGGATATGGTCTTGTCTGTGACCTTAATGGTAAATTGATAGAAAACTTATTTGTAAAAGGAGCCAACCAAGAACATGGCATAATTACTACCCAAGACGGTACAGACCTTGATTATGATAAATTTTTTATAGGTACAAAACTTCGTATTTTACCTAACCATGCTTGTATGACTGCCGCTGCATATGACAGCTATAATGTAATTAATCAAAATGAAAAAAAGATAGAGAAATGGCCTCGTTGCAATGGTTGGTAAGTTTACACACTTGAAAATTAAGAAGACACTTAAAAACTACTGACTAAGAGCGGCTCTAATTGCCTTATTAGCTTCAACATCTAGAAATTCATCTATTTCGATATAATAATTGTCAGGATCATACCCAATCACAATATCAATAAGAACTGTGCCATCTTCTCCACTTTCGTTAAAAAGTTCCTCAGTTCTTAGTTTAAAGGATGGTTCATTCTTAAGGTGGTCAAACCAGGCCTGTGCATTTGTAGTCATAAACCCTACATTTACAGCCTTATCATGACTTGCCGGATGAATACCCCTGCCGTCAAGAACAAGACCAATATAGCCGGTGCGTGATGACGTATAGATGTCTGAAAATGGCTGCTCTACAATCATTTTCAAACCCATAACATTACTATAAAAGTCTGCAGCCTCTTTTGCGTCTTTATGATAAAGCCAATAAATACTTCCCTTAAAGCCAAGCTCAGTTGGTCGGCTACTTTGCTGACCAATATCTAAATAAATATTCTCAGAAACTTCTAATAACGGTATCAATTTAGAATTCTCTGGGTGTGGTGCAAAATATTCAAATTCGAGAATATAGCCACCAGGATCAGTTACGAGAAAACCATTATGTGGGCTGTCACCAAGAGGTTTTGGTGGGTTTCTAATATCCATATTTTGAGATACAGCATATTCGTACCAAGCATCAATCTGATCTGTAAGGAGTGCGATTGCTATCGTTTTTGGTTCATCAGCCGAATGCATTCCACGACCATTGTCATTTACAACCGTAATAAACGTAGTCGGGGATGTTTGAAAGATTATAGCAAAGTCCGGAAATTCAAAAACATTCTTAAATCCCATCGTATTATGATAAAAATTAACAGCGTCATTGTAGTTTTTATAATATAAGTAAGCATTGTTGCCAATGATGTCCCTCATTATTTCTTTAGTATCGTCCATGACTATATTATTATTTTCACTTTCACTATTATTTGAACAGCCACAGACTAAAATAAAAGTAATAATAATAAAAAACTTGGTTAAAATTTTAAGCATCATTTTTCTCTCTAATTTTTTTTTCTAAACTTTACTAACACCCGGTAATAATAGCAATCACTTCATTGACAGTTTTAGTCCCAATTGACATATCAACAAACTGTATAGTAGTTTCTGCAAATAATTTTAAAAGTAAATTAAATCATTTATAGGGAACCAATACAAATGCCGCACTGCATAATAGAATATACTCGAGGTGTAGAGAACAAAATTAAGATTTCAAAATTAGTTGATGTTGTCTACGAGGGGGTTGTAAATAGTGGTATTTTTAACTCTAATGCTATCAAAGTTCGGGCAATTCCATTTGAATTCTATAAATCCGGTCTTAACCCTAATGATTATATTCATATTAAGCTCAGAATTCTATCTGGGCGCACAATAGAGCAAAAGAAAGAAATTTCTAATTATATGATTGAATGTATTAAACCCCATATTGGACAGACAAAGTCATTAACCTTAGAAGTAATAGATATGGATATTAGAAGTTATGGGAAGCATATAAATGGAAGCCTTTAAGCCATTTTACTCTCAGGAAAATTGAAGAATGCAGTTGGTTTCATATCACCTTGGCGCATGTATGTGTCAATATTACCAAGATGGTATGCGTAGTGTGCATATAAAGCCCACAGAAACCCCATTGCACTATATTCCCCCCCCTGAAACCAAACAGTTTTTGTCAGGTCTGTCACTTTAATACCCCTTAGCATGACCATACAGTTTTCGTGTATATCACGTCCCATAGCGATAAAGTCGCCATCATAAACTTCATTTGTCAACTGTTGATTAATAGGTAGGGGAATTTCACCACCATCCTCAGCTGAAATAAGTGAACGGATAAAGCCATCCTCAGACGTTGTCAAGTGCACGTAAAGCCCTTTTATAGTTATATTTTCTAGCCTGTCCCCAAAGCTTACGCCTGGGCCATCAATTGGGATCCATTCGTATTTGTCACTAGGAGTTTTCTTCACATAGGTTTCTACAAAATCAAACATACGATCAAACATTATTAAAAAACGTTCAAATTCAGACATCGGAATGATGGTCATTTTAAACTCCTAGGAATAGGTTAATTAAATATTATTAATGAACCTTTTTTGCTTCACGAAACTTCTCGCGCGCTAACTCAAAAACTTCCTCAGCTTTATCATCCTGGCCGTCATCCCGATAAAGTATACCAAGATTATTTACAGGAGCCGGATTCGTTGGTTCTAGTTCGATTGCTCTTTCATAATGAGAAATAGCTTCTTCTACTGCACCCGTTTCTTTTAAAAAATTGCCAAAACTATTATGAGCATCGGTATTTAATGGATCTTCCGTTGTAATCAATTCATAAATATTTTTTGCCTCTGCAGGGTTATCATTAAGTTTTTCACACATGGCCATGTCAAGAAAAACCTGAGCATTAGTAGCGTCTAGTTCTATTGCTTTATGATAGTGGTGAATGGCAATTTCATATTCCCCCTTTTCCCTCAATGCACCTGCAACGTTACACAGCACTTCAACTGAATCTGGCATTAGGTGAGCAGCCGCTGTAAATAACTCAAGGGCAGCATCATATTTTTTTTCAACCATTAAAATTAGTCCTGCGTTACTTAAAGCTGGTACATATTTTGGATCAATATTAATTGCCTGCATGAATGATTGTAGTGCTAATTTATTATTTCCAGTAAATTTAAATGCATTACCAAGATTAAATTGGACGCTTACGTTAAGTGGCGTAATTTCAGCTGCTTTTTTAAAATGTGATAAGGCTTCAGAATGTGCCCCTTTAATGCCCATAACCAGGCCGAGTAAACTATACAGTTCTTGTACTTCAGGGTAACGTTCTAAATAATTTTTGCATTTAACTTCAACTTCCCAAAATTTACTTTCTTTAAAGAGCTCCTTTAACTCATCAATATCACTTCGAAATAAGCTATTTGGATTAAGCCGTTTTATTCCAATTACTGCATCTTCATTATCAGGATATGTAGTAAGAATTGCCTCAAAGTATTTTTGTGCTTTCTCCTTATCGCCAGTTTCCTCAGCCTTCTTAGCAAACTTTAAGGCGTCCTTGGTAGACAATGATTTTTGATTACCCATACTAATTACTTCTCTACGTTAATTTATTCCAAGGACATTATATCGGCTAGGCAATAATTGCAATTCATGTAAACAAAATAATTAATTAATCATTAAATATAAAAAATTTATTGCAGTTTTAATTCCGGGCACTTGCATCATAGTGCAGGACAATTAAATCTGAACAAAATACTCGCAACAACATCTGCGCGGCCCCTCGGTATGTTTTTAAAGACTTTATAGAAATATGTGGCTCTATATCGCAATCGTATTCAATTTATGGTATGTTATTTAATTTATTGGGACGGCTTTACCAGTGGTGTTAGCAGTAGCCCACCCATTTGTGTTTTAGCAACGTTACTGACAATGATAAGAGACATTACCCAGCCACTTGTCACTGCCGTGGCAATGCCAAACCAAACACCCTGAACGCCAAAATCTAAAAAATTTATAAACATCCAAACAAAAAACCCCACAGCAAACCCCTGACGATAGACGCTTATCCAGAGTGTCCAAATTGCTTGCTTGAATGACTGTAAAAGGGAATTTATTGAAAAAAGCATCATGTAGATTGGGAATAAAAAGGCGTCAACACGCAGATAACTGCTGCCTGCGCGAATCACATCGGGATCATTGCTAAACAAAGCCATTGCAAAGCTTCCACCAAACAGTAAAATCGGCATTGCAAGAGCCGTCATTGCAAAGCCTATACCCCAACAATACTTTAGAGCTGATCGTACACGGTCAAATTTCTGCGCGCCAAAGTTTTGTCCTGCAATTGGCAAGAGAGCACCCGTCATACCAAGGATTGGTAACAACAAAATCTGTTCTATTCTTATAGCCACACCATAAGCGGCAACCGCATGCCCCCCAAAGGACTTAAGAGCAAACTGAACAACAAAACCAGATATGAACATGACCATCATTGCCGAACTTGCAGGCAACAACTGTGCAAAAATGTTTTTAAAGCTATCTTTGTCCGGGCTGAAAGCCGCAAATTTTACTGATTGCATAATATCAAGCTGAAAAATGCGCTTGACAATATAGACCATGACCCCTGTTTGACTGATAATAGTGGCCGCAGCGATGCCATTAAACCCCATACCATTCCAAAGGCCGGGCAGACCGAACATGAAGAGAGGATTAAGCGCAATGTTGGCCACAAAAGCCAACATAAGCGCACGTTGCATACTGCGACTATCTCCATGTGCCTGTAGGATTCCGTTGCCACCATATGCAAGTAAAAATCCCGGTAAAGCAAAAATTAGCCAATAAAAATAACCCAACGCTGCATCGCGATACGCCCCGGGTTCAGAGACCAGATCAATCAGTCTCGGCCCAAGAAACCAGCCAATGACCATGCATGACCCAGTGATAATCACACCGAACGCTATCCCTTGCGCTACGTAACGCTGAGCCACAGTATCATCGCCACTACCTTTGGCATTACTAACTAGTGAGCTAAGCGCTGAGCTAAGACCAAATCCAATTGCCATAAGGATAAAAAAAGCCTGGTATCCTATTGCAAGCCCAGCCTGCGCATCTGTTGAAAGAATACCAGCGTAATACACGTCTACGACATTATAAAGTGTTGAAAACAACATTCCAAAAGCAGCTGGTATGGCAAGAGTTCGAAAATGCAATGCCATGTGGCCTTTGGTTAGGTCATCTTTTTTCATCAGATTTTATTCTTAACTTTCATTCGAAGTATTGGTCTTACGAACGCTCCAATTTTGTTATAGTCTCCACTTTACAAAAACGATTTTTAGTAAAACTACAAACTTATCTTTTGTGGTTTGCATAGGAGACAGATACCCAATTACATTAAACAAATACCCTTGTAAATACAAATACTTGTATGTTTTCTAAATGGTATAAAAAAAGGGTTGGAAGAACCAACCCTTTGATTATAAATGATATTGTCTGCTTCTGTCTTAACGTTTTGAGAACTGAAAGCTCCTACGAGCTTTAGCTCTACCATATTTTTTACGTTCAACAACACGCGCATCACGTGTAAGAAAGCCTGCAGCCTTAATTACAGGGCGAAGATCAGGTTCGTAATGCGTTAACGCCTTACTAAGCCCATGACGAACAGCGCCGGCTTGTCCAGAAAGGCCGCCACCACTAACCGTTGCAATAACATCGTATTGACCAACTCGGCCAGCTATCTCAAATGCTTGACCAATAACCATACGAAGGGTCGGACGAGCAAAATAAACCGCTTCTTCACGACCGTTTACAGTAATAACACCCTTACCAGGTTTAATCCAAACACGTGCTATAGCGCCTTTGCGCTTACCAGTTGCGTACGCACGACCCTGGGCATCAATTTTTTGGACATAAGTAGGTATAGCATCTTCAGAAGCTTCCGATAGTCCCGTGTCATCTGCTGAAACTTCAGCAATAACTGCTTCAGCGGTAACCTCTTTAAGGTCTTCTAATGTTTTTTTATCTTCAGCCATTTTGAGAATCCCTTGAGTTCTTTTCGTTCATTGCAGCAACATCAAGTATTTCTGGCTGTTGAGCATCATGTGTATGTTCTGACCCAGAAAAAACGCGTAGATTTTTGAGTTGTTCCCGGCCAAGAGGGCCATTATGTAACATACGTTTTACAGCTTTCATAACAACACGTTCTGGGTGTTCACCCTCAAGAATATCCCGAGCAGTACGGTCTTTGATACCGCCAGGATGACCAGTATGCCAATAATAGATTTTTTTATCTTTTTTATCACCACTAAGTTTTACTTTTTCAGCATTAATGACGATGATATTGTCACCACAATCCATTGAAGGTGTAAACATAGGTTTATGTTTACCTTTAAGATAAGTAGCAATAATGGATGCCATTCGACCGAGGATTAAACCATCCGCGTCTATTACAAACCATTTTTTCTCAATATCTGCAGGTTTTGCAGAGTATGTTTTCATTGGAATAAATCCCTATTTAAGTTCACAATTACAATTACGCGCAATATGTCACTAATTTAAATAAAGTCAATATATTTTATATACTATTTTTAATAGTTTAGAGATATGGTATTATAATACCTTTATATAAAGTATTACAGGTAAATCGATAATTAGAGTATGAATGAATAAATATATAATAGTACTTAGGTACTAAATTTAATTATGAATAACTACCATTGTCAAATTATATAAAATTAAAATACTCACTTTTAATTTGAAAATTACTTTATTAAGTTAAGACCTTAGCCTATCCAACAGATAAAGACCTGCAGATAAAGTTACAACAGCACCAGCTTGGTGGGCGGCAGCAAGAGGAATAGGAACCATATTAATAATTGTAAGGACCCCAAGGATTATTTGGAGAAAAATAGTTACTAAAACCATATTAACTGCAATCACAATCTTTTTGTCTCTGTCGCTACGATAATTCCACCAAAGAGCTATACCAATAATCCCAACCGCATAGGCAAAAGTTCTATGCTGAAAATGAAGTGTAAGCGGATTATTAAATAAATTCATATACCAGGGGTCATAATAAAATAAACCATCAGGTATTATCTGCCCCATCATCAGAGGCCAAGTATCACTTATTAAACCAGCATTTAAACCGGCCACAAGACCGCCTAGTAATACCTGTATAAATAATAAAATAACGTATAAAAGGCAAAGGCCCTGGCGTCGAATTAATTTATTTTCTGATTGGGGCGCTATTAATCTAAGGGCCACCCAAAACATATAAACATATATTACAAAGGCAAGGCCAAGATGAGCAGTAAGACGATAATGACTTACATCAGGGCGATCAACCAGTCCACTCTTTACCATCCACCAACCTAGTAGCCCCTGACAGCCACCAAGAAACATCATACCCCAAAGGTGCGGCTTTAATGATGAATTAATTTTGGATTTTAATAAAAAAATAAAAAATGGTACGGCAAAAACTACACCAATTAATCTTCCTAACAGACGGTGAGCATATTCCCAAAAGAAAATACTCTTAAATTCATCTAGATCCATTCCCATATTGACCTTCTGGTATTCAGGATATTGCTTATAAGCTTCAAACTCAGCATTCCACTCCACTTCGGTAAGCGGCGGTATTATGCCACTTATTGGCTGCCAATTTACCATACTTAGTCCAGATTCAGTCAGTCGAGTAACTCCCCCAACCATAATCATAGAAAAAACGAACGCACAGACAACAAATAACCAGGTTGCGACTTGACGGTTATTACTATTACTTACAATTTGAGAAGTGTTCACTTAATACTCTTTTTTTAGAAATAGGTGTTAATAAGATTAAATATTACCAGTCTTATAATTGATATTTAATTAGAACAAAAGCAGAATTCAAACTATTTTAATTTCAGAAAATTTCTTATCATCCACAAAATTTAGTTGAATAATATTAATTAACTTTTAACACATATATAAAGTTTTAAATTAGTAAAAATTTATAAATTATTTAAAAAATTTGCTAAAAATAATCTACACATTTTGTAATTAGTGCGGATTGATTAATAAAATTCTCTGTGATAGAAGCAGCTTACTTTGGATGGTCCTATAGCTCAGCTGGATAGAGCACATCATTCCTAATGATGGGGCCGGTGGTTCGAATCCACCTAGGACCACCAAAGTTTTAAAATATATACACAAAAGTTAATTTGACTAAATTGTTGATAACTGTTTACATTAAATCATGGGATTTAGTGGCCATTTAAATAGAGAAATCGGTGTATTCACTGCTTGTTTATTAGTTGTAAATGCACTTATTGGCTCGGCTATTTTTGGACTACCAGGAATTCTGGCTGATCAAACAGGTATGCTGAGCCCCTGGCTATTTTTAATATTTGGAACGGCAATAATACCAATTGTCCTAACCTTTGCAGTCTTAGCAAGTTACTTTCAGTCAACTGGGGGACCAGTTCTATACGCGACGACAGCTTTTGGACCATTAATTGGATTTCAAACAGGATGGCTTTTATATGTTGGTCGAGTGGCCTCATTTGCAGGAAATATAAATCTACTTTTTGATTATATTTCTTATATTTGGGATAATGCGTCCGAGCCCATTACAAGGTCTATACTTATATTACTTTTAACAGCGTTGCTTGCACTCATAAATATATATGGTATCAAGCGGGCTATTCTGGCAATTAATGTATTCACATTCTTTAAAATAATACCATTATTACTCATAATAATGCTTGGCGTGCAATTTGTTACGCCGGAAGGTTTTTTACCAAATGACCTTCCCAAGTTTGACGATTTAGGCTCAACGATTTTGTTGGTAATGTATGCCTTTGTTGGTTTTGAGGCCGTACTCGTAACTGCTGGTGAAACTAAAAACCCCAGAAAAACACTTCCACGTGCCCTAGTAACGATGGTTTTAATAATCACCGTTTTCTATTTTGCAATACAAATGGTTTATGTATCCGTTAATCCTACTGGATCTGGTAATTCCCCTTTAATTGAATTAGGTGTCTCTATATTGGGGCCAGTTGGTGGGATTATTCTAATTTTAACTGCAATTTTTTCAATAGTTGGCAACATAACAGGAACTATGATTTCAAGTCCAAGACTAACCCTGGGTATGGCAGAAGAAGAAAGTTTGCCTTCGTGGTTTGGTGAAATCCACAAGAAATACAAAACCCCAATTAATTCTATTATTTTTAAAGCTGTATTTGTCTATATTTTAGCGGTAAGTGGAACATTTATATACCTAGCCATTGCAAGTGCTCTAACAAGAATGATCGCATATGCCGTATGCATTGCATCACTTCCAATTATAAATAAAAGAGCTAATGAAGAAACACGCAAACAAGCATTAAAACTACCTGGAGGCTATTTTATCCCACTCATGGGTCTGATAGTTTGTATCGGAGCTATCTTCCAAGCGTCTTTAAATTCATGGCTTTACATGTTCGCTTTTATAGCTTTTGGAAGTTTATTCTATGCCGCTAATAAAATCTTAAAAAAGTGACAGTAAATAAGCTAATATTAAACACGATAATTTTACACTAATTAAATTAAAGTGGCAATTGCGGTAAATTTTCTTTCTCAACTTTTTGAGCATCTTTTACAGCTATCGCAGTCATATTAAGTATACCTCGAGCACTCACGCCTGGTGTAACAACGTGAGCTGGAAGTCCCGCGCCTAATAAGATTGGTCCAACGAGCAAGCCACGCTCAATACTTTTAACCAGGCCTAAAGCACTATTGGCGCTATCAAGTGTTGGAAAAATTAGTAAATTAGCGGCGCCACTCAAGGCGCAGTCCCGGATCATACCATTACGGAGGGATTCATTTAATGCAGCATCTGCATGCATTTCACCATCAACTTCTAAATCAGGTGCACGTTCACGAAGTATTTTAACAGCCTTACCCATTTTAACAGCGGATGGTGCCTTTGATGATCCAAAATTAGAATGCGAAAGAAGCGCAACCTTTGGTTTAATCCCAAATAATTCTATTTGTTTAGCGGCAGCTAAAGTGGTTTCAACGATTTGTTCCATAGTAGGATCTATGTCCATAAAGGCATCTGTTATGAATAATGTCTGCTGAGCTAATATGAGTACGCTTAAAGTAGATATTTTTTGTATTTCATTTTTTCTACCAATAATATCAATAATGTGACGAATATGAAAATCGAAACGTCCGTATGTGCCGCAAATCATTGCATCCTGATAGCCAAGTTTAACGGACATTGCCGCTATCACAGTTGTATTTGTTCTTATGATAGTTCTTGCCGCCTCTTTCGAAACCCCTTTTCTGCCAACAATTTTATGATATTCATTGCAAAATTCTTTATATCGACCATCTTGGTGAGGATTAATTACCTCAAAATCAACATTTTCTTTTAGACGAAGTCCCAGCTTTTCAATACGTCTATTAATAACATCAGGGCGACCAATAAGTGTGGCCCGTATCAACTTCTCATCTATAGCTGCTTGCACTGCTCGTAGAACATTTTTATCTTCCCCTTCAGCGTAAATTACTCTCTTAGGGTTTTTCTTTGCATCTTCAATGATCGGTTGCATCAACATATTAGACTTAAAGATAAAGTTACCAATTTTTTTACGATATGCGTCCATATCACTGATAGGCCTTGTTGCTACTCCGCTTAACATAGCAGCCTCTGCAACAGCAGGGGCAACCTCAAGAATTAATCTAGGGTCAAATGGTTTAGGAATAATATAGTCAGGTCCAAATTTCAGATCTTCACCACGATAGACATCCGCTACTTCATCCGAGCTTTCACGATAAGCAAGGTTTGCAATAGCCCATACACAGGCTTTTTTCATTTCATCATTAATTTCTGTAGCCCCAACATCAAGAGCCCCCCTAAACAAAAATGGAAAACAAAGTACATTGTTTACTTGATTGGGATAATCAGAACGACCAGTGGCTATTACTGCATCGGGTCGGATTTTTTTAGCTTCCTCAGGGGTTATTTCAGGAGTTGGATTAGCCAGGGCCAAGATAAATGGTTTCTTTGCCATGTTTTTTAACATACTTGGCTTTAAAATACCGGGCGCTGAAAGCCCCAAAAATACGTCAACACCATTCATGGCATCATCAAGTGTCCGTTTAGTGGTGTCACGTGCGTATTTATCTTTATAAATATTCATATCTTTCTTTCGGTCAGTAAAGACAACTCCCTCAAGATCAACCAGGGTAATATTTTCTTTTCTAAGGCCTAAGCTTACCAATAAATCGAGACAAGCCAAAGAAGCTGCCCCACCCCCCGTTGCAACAAGTTTAACATCTTTAAGTTCTTTACCAACCACGCGAAGACCATTTGAAATTGCGGCTCCCGCTACAATTGCTGTCCCGTGCTGATCGTCATGAAAAACAGGTATTTTCATACGTTTTCTTAATGCTTTTTCAACAACAAAGCACTCAGGTGCCTTAATATCCTCAAGGTTAATGGCACCAAATGTAGGTTCGAGTGCTGCAATAATTTCAATAAGTTTATCGGGATCTTCCTGATCTATCTCAATATCAAAAACATTAATTCCTGCAAACTTCTTAAACAGAACCGCTTTGCCTTCCATAACAGGTTTAGACGCAAGGGGTCCAATATTTCCAAGGCCTAAAACAGCGGAACCGTTAGTAATTACCCCTACAAGATTAGCTCTTATTGTCATTTCCGATACAGCGGATGGGTCTTCAACAATTGCTTCACATGCAAATGCCACGCCAGGCGAATATGCCCTCGCTAGATCCCGCTGGTTAGCAAGCGGTTTTGTTGGAACCATTCCAAGTTTGCCTGGTGTAGGCTCCCTATGGTAACGCAAGCTTGTCTCTTTAAAGTTATCCGACATCTATTTACACCTTAATATTAATTGGTCGAATTTACAGTAAACAAAAGAAAAGGGAAGAACAAATGCCCTCCCCCTTAAATAAACCTTGTAGAATCTAAAGTATGACTGAAGAATATGGAAGGTCAAGATCGTTTGCAACGGCCTCAAAAGTTACGCTACCGTTCTGAATATTAACCCCGTTCAAAAGATGTTCATCATCAGAGCATGCTTTTTTCCAGCCTTTATTAGCAAGCTGAACTGTAAATGGAAGTGTAGCGTTGTTCAGTGCAAATGTTGATGTATAAGCCACAGCACCGGGCATGTTAGCCACACAATAGTAAACTACACCATCAATAACAAAAGTAGGATCCGAATGAGTGGTTGCTTTTGAGTTTTCGAAGCACCCTCCTTGGTCAATTGAAATATCAACAAGAACCGCTCCATTTTTCATATTTTTTGCTGTCTTAGCAGATACTAGCTTAGGAGCAGCAGCACCTGCAACAAGCACAGCACCAATGACAAGATCAGCGTCAAGTACCGCTTCTTCAAGGGCATGGGCAGTCGAATAAATAGTTTTAACTGCACCTCTAAATCTTTGGTCAAGGTACCGCATTTGATTTAAATTGCGATCAAAAATAGTAACGTCGGCACCTAAGCCAACAGCCATTTCAGCAGCATTCATTCCTGAAACACCACCACCGATAATAACAACTTTAGCCGGAGCAACCCCTGGGACGCCCCCAAGAAGAATACCACGCCCCCCCGAAGCCTTTTCTAGAGCGTGCGCGCCAGCTTGAATAGACATCCGACCAGCAACCTCACTCATGGGTGCCAAAAGTGGAAGCGAACCATCATCAGAAGTAACAGTTTCGTATGCAATAGCGGTACAACCAGATTTAAGTAATGCCTCAGTTTGAGGTTTATCGGCAGCTAAATGAAGATATGTAAAGAGGAGGTGATGTGGTTCTAGCATCGCACATTCGTGGAGCTGAGGTTCTTTAACCTTAACTATCATTTCCGCTTTTTTAAAAATTTCGTCGGGTTTTAATAATATAGAACACCCAACATTTTCATAATCAGAATCAGAAATTCCAATGCCATTACCAGCATTTTTCTCCATAATCACAGTGTGTCCATTTCGAATAAGTTCCGAGGCACTTGATGGAGTTAGACCAACTCTATACTCATGGACTTTAATTTCTTTTGGGCAGCCAATAATCATAATACATTTCCAATAATTGATAACAAAGGTTGGATAACAGTCTAATTTAGATCAAAAAAAATGTCCTTGCGTTTTTTAATACATATTGTTTGATAATTCGAATTTAATTGCGTATATTCATATTTATGAGACATAAATTTCTAAATATTAAACTAGATAAGATTGATCATGCTGTTATTAAGTACTTACAAAATGATGGCCGTATTAGTAACTCTGACTTATCAGAAAAAGTGGGGTTATCGCAGTCCGCATGTCTTCGCAGGGTTAAGGCTCTCGAAAAGCAGGGAATTATCGAGGGTTATGTTGCAGTTATGGATCAGGCTGCTGCGGGTTTAACGGATAATGTATTTGTCCAAATCACAGTAGAAAAGCAAACTAAGGAACTACTTTTTGAATTCGAAAAAATTGTACGGCAGTGCCCACAGATTATAGAATGTTATTTAATGTCTGGAGATGCAGACTATTTACTCCGTGTTATAGTTTCAGATGCCTCTGATTATGAAAAACTGCATATGGATGTTCTCACGACCCTGCCGGGCGTATCTAACATTAAATCAAACTTTTCTCTCCGTACAGTAACCAAGAAAAACGAAATACCATTTAACTTATAAAACTGTCTTTATAAGGCCAATTATTTATTTCAATAATAATCACAAATTTTGATAAGTTAGATATCTTTAGCTAGAATAAAACTTGCCCCATCTACGTCCACATGTTAAATCCTGATCCATAGATTAGATATTAACCTTTTGTTTGGGAAATAGCATCATGATACCACGTTATTCACGCGAAGTAATGACTACTATTTGGGAGCCACAATCAAGGTTTCAAATATGGTTTGAAATTGAGGCCCACGCATGTGATGCCCTTGCTGAGTTAGGAGTAATTCCAAAAGAAAGTGCAAAGATAATTTGGGAAAAGGGTAATTTTGATATTAGCCGTATTGACGAAATTGAAAAAGAGGTGAAGCATGACGTTATTGCCTTTCTTACATCGCTCTCAGAATATATCGGTCCTGAAGCGCGGTTCGTACATCAAGGCATGACATCTTCGGATGTATTGGATACTTGCTTAAGTATACAGATGGTGAAGGCCGCTGATATCCTTATTAATGACGTAGAAAAACTTCTTGTTGTTTTAAAACGTAGAGCCATAGAGCATAAAATGGATGTATGCATTGGCCGCTCACATGCTATTCACGCGGAACCTGTCACATTTGGATTAAAAATGGCTCAGGCTTACGCCGAATTTGACCGTAACCTTGTTCGCCTTAAAGCAGCTCGTGAAGAAATTGCCACTTGCGCAATATCTGGTGCAGTTGGCACATTTGCAAATATAGACCCCTATGTTGAGGAACATGTTGCTAAAGCTATGGGGCTAAATGTAGAACCTATATCAACGCAGGTTATCCCTCGTGATAGGCACGCTATGTTCTTTTGTACATTGGGTGTGGTTGCAAGCTCCATTGAGAGACTTGCTGTTGAGATTAGACATCTCCAGCGTACAGAAGTACTTGAAGTAGAAGAGTTCTTTTCTAAGGGTCAAAAAGGTTCATCTGCTATGCCACATAAACGTAACCCTATTTTAACTGAAAATCTAACGGGACTTGCCCGTTTGGTGAGAGGTATGGCCCTTCCAGCAATGGAAAATGTTGCTCTATGGCATGAACGTGATATTTCACACTCTTCTGTTGAACGGATGATCGGACCAGATGCTACCGTTACTCTTGATTTTGCACTGGCGCGCCTCACTGGCGTAATGGACAAGCTAGTCGTTTATCCGAACAATATGAAAACCAACATGGATAAGCTAGGTGGACTACATAATTCACAACGCATACTGCTTGCTTTAACACAAGCGGGTGTAAGCCGTGAAGATAGTTATAGGCTAGTCCAGCGAAACGCCATGAAGGTTTGGGAAGAAGGAGCAAATTTTGCAGAGGAGCTTAAAGCTGATCCGGAAGTCAATAAAATATTAACCTCCGCTGAAATCGACGATAAATTTGATATAGCTTATCATACTAAACATATAGATACAATATTTACACGAGTATTTGGAGAGTAAGAGTTAGCCGCTTTACTCACAATAATATTATATTGTTGTTAATTACCTCATATACCCATTTTTTTGTTTTTCTATACTATAAAAAAATTATTCTAATGTCTTAAGGTTGATTGTTTTTACTAAATTATTAAGCTAAATTACCATTGTTCGATTCTGCCTATTATCTAAAGTCTAGGAACCCACATGTCAGATAAAGAAATACTTTACGAAGGCAAGGCTAAAATCCTATATAAAGGACCCCGTGCCGACACTATTATTCAATATTTTAAAGATGATGCTACTGCGTTTAATAATGTAAAAAAAGGTTCTATAGCTGGCAAGGGTATAATCAATAACAAGATAACCGAACTTGTTATGACCCGTCTTAGTCAAATAGGTATTCCCACACATTTCATTGAACGGACCTCAGACCGAGAACAACTCATCCATGAGGTTGATATTATACCACTGGAAGTCATTGTGAGAAACACCGTTGCAGGAACAATGGCGAAGACCTTTGGAATTGAAGAAGGTCTGCGTTTACCACGTCCTATTATTGAATTTTCACTTAAAGACGATGATCTAGGTGATCCATTAATTCCTGAAAGTCATATTCTCGTTTTAGATATAGCCAAGGAGGATGAATTAATTGAGATAATGGAAATGACTTCAAAAATTAATGATTACCTGAGAGGTTTTTTTGCCAGTGTAGGTATAGAACTTATCGACTTTAAACTTGAGTTCGGACGCCTTAGTGACGGCGATGATGGTCACTTTATTGTTCTAGCAGATGAGTTTAGTCCCGACAATTGTCGCCTCTGGGACTTTGAAACAGGGGAAAAGTTAGATAAAGACCGTTTTCGCCGTGACCTGGGTGGTGAGGTTGAAGCTTACCAAGAAGTTGCACGTAGACTTGGTGTGTCGTTAGAATTAGAAGATAAATAACAACTCTAAAGAAGGAAAAAACCTTGAAAGCACGTATTCATATCACTCTTAAAGATGGTGTTCTAGACCCACAAGGAAAGGCAATTCAGCACGCCTTAGGAACACTTGGTTTTTCTGGTGTCGAAGGTGTCCGTCAGGGCAAGTATATAGAAATTGACTTAGCAGAGACTGATAAATCAAATGCCGCGGAAACGGTAGAAAAAATGTGTAAAAAGCTTCTTTCAAATATGGTGATTGAAAACTATTCAATCACCATAGACTAATCCCAATATAGGAATAAAATATGAAATCAGCTGTTGTTACCTTCCCAGCCTCCAACTGCAATCGTGATATGTTTGATGCGCTTGAAAAAATTACAGGCAAAACACCCTATCAAATTTGGCACCAAGATAGTGAGATACCCGATGTTGATTTAATCGCCCTCCCTGGCGGTTTTTCATTCGGAGATTATCTGCGATGTGGTGCTATGGCGGCACGATCTCCAGCCATAAAAGCAATTGCTTTGCACGCTGAAAGAGGCGGTAATGTTATTGGCGTTTGCAATGGCTTTCAAGTTTTGACTGAAATGGGACTATTGCCTGGCGCACTTATGAGAAATAGTTCCCTAAAGTTCGTATGTAAAACAGTTCATTTACAAGTAGAGAATACATCAACTAATTTTACCAACGCATACACTAAGGGGCAAGTTATTGATATTCCAATAGCCCATCATGATGGGAACTATTTTGCTGATGAGGATACATTAAAAATACTGGAAACCAATGGGCAAATACCTTTTCGTTATGTCAGCAAGGAGGGCAATGCAATAGCAAGTGCCAACCCAAATGGATCACAAAATAATATTGCCGGTATTATCAACGAGCGCGGAAATGTTTTAGGTATGATGCCACACCCCGAAAGACTTATCGAAGATGCGCAGGGTGGTACTGATGGTCGCGGTTTCTTCGAAAGCATAATTAATACGCTTAAATAGGGTTAAAAGCATGACTAAAATTAACTGGAATAATAACCCAGAAATTACCGATGACCTTGTAAAGGAACATGGTCTTTCCGTTGATGAACATAAACTGATGATAAAGATACTTGGTCGAAAACCGACACTGACTGAGTTAGGTATTTTCTCCGTTATGTGGAGTGAACATTGCTCGTATAAGTCATCAAAACTTCATCTTAAAACTCTTCCTACAGAGGCACCTTGGGTTATTCATGGTCCTGGAGAAAATGCTGGGGTTATCGATATTGGTGATAACCAAGCTGCTATCTTCAAGATGGAAAGCCATAACCATCCAAGTTATATTGAGCCATACCAAGGTGCAGCAACTGGTGTTGGGGGCATCCTTCGGGATGTATTTACCATGGGTGCACGTCCCATAGCAAATATGAATGCGCTTCGATTTGGTTCACCTGAACACCCTAAAACTCGTCATCTATTAAGTGGAGTTGTTGAAGGTATCGGTGGGTATGGCAATTGTGTAGGCGTACCAACTATCGGAGGTGAAACAAATTTTCATCCATCATATAACGGTAATATTTTAGTAAATGCTATGGCTGTAGGTCTAGCAGACCAAGATAAGATATTTTTATCTGCAGCTGCTGGTGTTGGGAATCCTGTAATCTACGTGGGTTCAAAGACCGGCCGTGATGGCATTCATGGAGCAACCATGGCTTCAGCTGAGTTTACGGAAGATAATGAAGAAAAACGACCAACTGTACAAGTTGGTGATCCCTTTACGGAAAAACTATTAATAGAAGCCTGCATTGAGCTTATGTCAACTGATATGGTTGTTGCAATACAAGATATGGGGGCAGCTGGGCTGACCTCATCATCAGTTGAGATGGCCTCAGGTGGAGGAGTTGGCTTTACCATTAATTTGGACAATGTCCCACAACGTGAAGAAAATATGACACCATACGAAATGATGCTTTCTGAAAGCCAAGAGCGTATGCTTGTTGTCTTAAAACCCGACCGCGTCGGGGAAGCTGAGGCAATTTTTAAAAAGTGGGATTTAGATTTTGCAGTGATAGGTGAAATTACTGAAACGGGGAACCTAACTTTGTTATTTGAGGGTAAGACCGTAGCGGACATTCCAACACAACCCCTAGCCGATAATAGTCCTGAATATGACCGCCCTTGGATTAAAACTGAAATTCAGCCAACAATTGATGCATTTGATATTCCAATACCGATTGATTTTCGAGATACTCTCCTAAAAATGATCAACAGTTCAGATCTCTCAAGCCGCGAGTGGATTTGGCAACAATATGATCATCAAGTTATGGCAGACACAATACAAATTCCTGGTGGAGATGCGGCAGTAGTTCGTGTGCATGGAACCAATAAGGCGCTGGCTATTTCTACCGACTGCACACCACGTTATTGTTACGCTGACCCATTTGAGGGAGGTAAACAGGCCGTAGCTGAAACTTGGCGTAACCTTACGTCAGTCGGAGCACAGCCACTCGCAATAACTGACTGTTTAAATTTTGGCAACCCCGAAAGACCTGATATTATGGGTCAGTTTGTTGGTGCAATTGAGGGCATCCGTGAAGCATGTACAGTCCTAGATTACCCTGTAATAAGCGGTAACGTTTCACTATATAATGAAACAAATGGTACTGGGATCCACCCAACACCAGCCATTGGCGGCGTTGGGCTTTTAAAAGATAGTAGCAAAATGATTACAATAGCCCCAAAGAATGAAGGCGATGTAATTATGTTAATTGGTGAATGTACGGGACACCTTGGCTGCAGTCTGTATTTAAATATCATCGAAGGGCGCGAAGAAGGCGCTCCCCCTCCTGTGGATTTGACCCTTGAACGTAAAAACGGTGACTTCGTTCGAACACAAATACAAAAAAGAATAATAACTGCCTGTCATGATGTTTCTGACGGTGGCTTATTTGTTACCTTATCGGAAATGGCAATGGCTAGTGGGCATGGCATGGAAATTACCATTAATAATGGAGATATTCCCATTCATGCATATGGGTTTGGTGAAGACCAAGCCAGATATGTCATATCTGTCAGTCCTGATAATGTTAAGGGTATCATAACAGCTGCTCGTGATGCTAATGTAGCTATCAAAAACTTAGGTATAGTTCAAGGAAACACTGTAAACATTAAAAATACATTTACTATTACATTAAACGAATTGCTTGACGCCCATAGCACATGGATGCCAAAATACATGTCAAATAAAGATTAGGAGTTGCAAATGGCCCTAGATGAGCCACAAATAAGAGAAATGATTTTAGATATTTTACCCGACGCAGATGTTCAAGTTCAGGATATGCGTGGAGACGGGAGCCAGTTTGCTGCACAAGTTGTCTCCAAAGAATTTATTGGAAAAAATCGCGTACAGCAGCATCAGTTGGTTTATAAAGCACTCGAAGGAAAAATTGGGGCCGAATTGCATGCACTATCATTGCAAACTTCTGCTCCAAAATAACTATAACAAAATTTATACACTTTTACAGGTATACATTGATTAATTAAAAATAACTTATCAGGATAAATTATGACTAACCCAGTATTTGACCGTATTAAAAATGACATAGACACAAATGATGTTGTCCTCTACATGAAGGGAGATAGGATGTTTCCCCAGTGTGGTTTTTCAGCAACCGTTATAGAAATATTAAATTATTTTAAAGTTAAATACGAAACACATAATATTCTACAAGATGAAACCCTTCGTGATGGAATAAAACAATATTCAGACTGGCCAACAATCCCTCAGCTATATGTTAAGGGAGAATTTCTAGGTGGATGTGATATTATTCGTGAAATGGCCGCAAACGGAGAATTAGTAGCACATTTTGAAACTGTTGGCGTCGAACCACAGGAATAAATGAAAAAAGAGAGTTAAAATTATAACCAAAACAAAAATTAAAATACCTGCCGAAGCCTTTGATTGGTATGATGCTTATGCACATGGCATGATGGATCGCCGTGAATTTATGGACCGCCTTGGGTCTATTGCAGTTGGAGGCTTAACTGTCGCTATGCTAACATCAACTCTGATACCAAACTATGCAATTGCCCAACAGGTTTCCTTTAATGATAAAGATATAAAAGCTACATATGAAAAGTTCCCCTCCCTAATGGGTCACGGGGAAGGTAACGGTTATTTAGTGCAACCAAGCACCCCTAGCTCAGGGGGTAAAAGACCTACTGTCCTTGTTATTCATGAAAATAGAGGACTTAATCCTTATATTAAGGATGTAGCCCGTCGCTTAGCAAAGGCTGGCTATGCTGCATTTGCACCTGATGCTCTTTATCCTTTGGGAGGCTATCCTGGAAATGACGATGACGGACGATCAATGCAGAGTAGTCTTGACCCCTCTAAGGTTGAATTTGACTTTATTGCTGCGACCCATTTTTTAAAAGATCACACTAGTTCAAACGGTAAACTTGGTGTTGTAGGGTTTTGTTTCGGAGGATATATCAGTAACTTCCTAGCCGCGAGCCTTCCTAATGTTGTTGACGCCGCCGTGCCGTTTTACGGCACCCCTGCCCGAACCGATATAGTTAATAATGTCTCTGGGCCGCTACTAATTCAGCTTGCAGAGATAGATCCACGTGTCAACGCTAGTTGGCCCGCATATGAAGCAACACTTAAGACCAATAGGGCTTCATACAAAATGCATATGTATAGTGGTGCACGACACGGTTTTCATAATGATAGCACCGGGCGTTATGATGAAAAAATGGCACAAATCGCTTGGAGAAGAACTCTTGATTTTTTTGCTATAAACCTTAGTTCCACATAATCTATTTGCATTAATAGGGTTGGAAAAAAGGAACGTTTTTGTATCCTAATAAGTTCTACATACTACCTGAGCAACGGTTAACTCATCGCGCAATTTATTTCCTACATTTGAAAAATCACTAGTATTAAGCTCTGCTGTATTTACCATTTTAAAAGCTGGATTAATATTTATGTTATATTTGTTAAGTAGATCATTAATATTGGATGGAAGAGAAGAGAACGAACGCCCTCTTCGAAGTGACCCTGCTACATGAATACCAACTACTTTGCCATCTTTATTTAGGATAGGTCCTCCACTAATACCTCCAAGACTTTCATTACTGTTAGGTATTCGCTTTTTTTCAGCCCAAACATGTACCGTTTCTTTATAATTATTGGCACCTATAGTCTTCATTATTCGTCTTCCAATTAATCGTGAGTAAACTGCCCCGGGTTTGCCGCGTGGAAAACCGTAATGGAACCCTTCCTGATTAAATATTGGTAAATTATAATCAACATCCAATGGAGGATAACCCCGGCTTGTTTTGATAAGACTTACATCAGACCCTATATGTTCAGCCACTCCCTCAATGGGAAGTGGGCGCTGAAATGGACGTGCTATCAAAAGTTGGTCACAATTATTTGTTACGTGCCGTGCAGTTATCCAAAATCCGTTATTATCAATCGAAAATGCCGTTCCTGTGTACTCTGCCTTACTTTTTCTTTCCTCCTCAGCTATCACAATTTCTCTGTCACTTGTACGTCCAGGACCAATAGTACCCAAACCCTCAGGCCTTATATCTGGCAGAGGGGTAAAAGGGCTCTCACGTATACTGGTTCGGGGATCTATTTTTTTATTGCCATTGTCTTTTGATATTTCACCAACAAAAACAACTACCGCAAGTAATATAAATGTGAACTTTGCAGAAATTCTCATCTATAAACTTAAAACTTATCAGAAATGGCAGCCGCATTAAGTAAGGCAATCGAAATTTTACCAGCAAATAGTAAAATAGCCGGTCCAATTTCACCTTTTATAATCCGGTCATTTAAATTATCAATTACAAGGTTTGCAAAGAAAAAAGAAAGCACTTGGATAATTAAAATCACCCACCCCCAAATAAAAATATCCCAAAGACTAACACTGCCCTTAAGACACGCTGCTAGAGGTATAGCAAGGCCGAGTATTCCTGCTGCTAGTGAAATACTAGCTGCTATATTCCCTTCACGGACTAATTCAAGTTCAGGATAAGGAGTTATTTTTTCGTAGATATAAACACCTACACCGAGCATAATAAGTGTCAAACCAAAATGAGAGATGAAGTAGGGAAAGCCACTGGCTAGTGTATCAAAAACGAGTTCCATAGTACCTCCTAAGGTTTTTAATTATCTTATCATCATATCAAATGGGTGCAATAGAAAACCCATCTTGCTACCATTAAATAGGCATGTTAAGTTCTTGAATTATAATGAGGAAAAACATGTCTTTAAATAAAAAATTTAGTGAGAAGACAGCAATAGCAATAGTTATTGCTAATATGATTGGGACAGGAATTTTTACCAGCTTAGGCTTTCAGCTAGCTGATATTACTTCTGGCTTTGTGATCATGTCTTTATGGGTCATTGGGGGTATAATGGCATTCTGCGGGGCTCTATGCTATGCCGAACTAAGTTCTAAATTACCCCGTTCTGGTGGAGAGTATAACTTTCTCAGTGAGATTTACCATCCTGGGGCTGGATTTGTGTCAGGTTGGATTTCTGTAACGGTTGGTTTTGCTGCCCCTACTGCACTTGCTGCGATGACCTTTGGAGAATATTTAAATTCCGTTTTTCCACAACTAAATTCCCTATGGCTGGGTACAATTCTAATTATTTCAATGACTGCTATTCATTCAACTAGTCATAAGAATAGCGGAACATTACAAAGTTTTTTTACAACTGGAAAAGTTTTGTTAATTATTGGTTTCTCAGTAGCAGCTTTATTTTTTAGCAATAACTTACAGGACGTGAGTTATATGCCTTCAACTTCCGACCTTTCTCTTTTTACTGGCGGTTCTTTTGCAGTTTCACTTATTTATGTGGGTTATGCATACACGGGTTGGAACGCAGCTACATATTTAACCAGCGAATTAGTAGAGCCAAAAAAAACACTGCCCAGAGTGCTATTAATAGGTACTAGCGCCGTGATGGTTTGTTACTTACTTATCAATTATGTATTTCTTGCAACAGCACCTATGAGTGCCATGACTGGTCAGCTAGAAGTTGGTTATATTTCAGCAACATACGCTTTTGGAGATTTAGGCGGCAATATTATGGGTATAATATTATCGCTATTATTAATTTCTACTGTTAGCGCAATGTTAATGGCTGCGCCACGTGTTCTTCAAGTTCTTGGTGAAGATTATTCCTTATTCAATATATTGGGAAAAAAAAATAAGCATGGAATCCCATCAACAGCTATTTGGCTGCAATCAATAATTGCTCTGACATTTCTTTGGTCTGCAACATTCCAAAGTATATTACTTTTTTCTGGTGCAACCATGGCAATCAACTCACTACTTGTCATCGTTGGGGTTTTCATTTTAAGACATAAAGACGTAACTCATGAAAGGGATACCTTCAAAATTCCTTTTTATCCATTACCACCAATTATTTTCATTGCTATTACTGTGGCTACGCTATCCTACCTTACTATTCAAAACACAAAGGAAATCTTATTTAGTATCGTGATAATTATTACAGGATTCCTTGGTTATCTAATCACAAGAAAATTATCTAAAAACATAAATAAACAAAATCAAAACCACTAATTACAATTCTCTTTACCTATTCAATTAATTTAAATTAAAAAAGTGCACTTTTAAAATATATAAGTTTTAAAAATTCTTGTAGAGAAACTAAAAAGCCACCCAGTAATTAAACAGAGCGGCTCTTAATATTATTCTGACGATACCAAATAATTGATAGTCGTAATTAGCGTGAGTAAAACTCGACTACTAAGTTTGGCTCCATAACAACTGCGTAAGGTATTTCATCTAAGGTTGGAACACGCAGGAAGGTTACTTTATGAACATCAGATGAAATGTAATCAGGAATTTCGCGCTCAGAGCTTTCTAAACCTTGAATAACCATCGGGATTTGACGTGATTTTTCACGTATCTCAATAACATCACCAACTTTTATCATAAAACTAGGAATATTAACTTTTTTTCCGTTTACAGTTACGTGGCCGTGGTTCACAAATTGTCGTGCCGAAAAGATAGTTGGAACAAACTTTGAACGGTAAACAACAGCATCAAGACGAGATTCAAGAAGGCCAACAAAAATTTGACCTGTATCACCTCTGCGACGATCGGCTTCCTTGTAAATCCGTTTAAATTGTTTTTCTGTGATATCACCATAGTAACCCTTAAGTTTCTGTTTGGCCATAAGCTGTATACCATAATCAGAGAGCTTAGCACGACGGCCTTGACCATGTTGGCCGGGACGGTAATCGCGTGTATTGACTGGTGATTTTGGACGACCCCATATGTTTTCCCCCATACGGCGGTCGATTTTGTACTTGGCTTGTGTACGTTTAGTCATTTTCAAATCGCTTCTTGTTTAGAATTAATATAATATCAGCACCGTAGGTACAATATGAGGTTCCTACGCAACTTGAGGTTCTCACTCAAGTCATTCGAGATGGGCGGAATATAGCTAGTTTTGACAAGTTGTCAAATCTAATCATTGTTTTTATTTTTTTTTCTAATTTCTTCTTTTTCTGCAATCCATCCAGCACCACCACCCGTTGCGAGAGCTTTAACTACACCTCTCATCGTACTCACTTCTTCGTGGGTCAACTGTGAACGAGTAAAGATGTTTCTTAGATTTCTGCGCATCAGAGAACGCCGCTGATCCGAGCGAAAATAACCAGCTTCTTGAAGTTCAGTCTCCATATGCTCAAACAACTTATATAGTTCTCCTGAGGTTGCAGTTTTAGTATCAAGCAAAGGCATAAAACTGTCTTTGATATCAGTATCGGTCTGAAACCATTCATACGACATAAGACCAACTGCTTGAGCAAGATTAATTGAAGCAAAGCTCGGGTTTAGGGGTACCGAGACAATTGCCGTAGAAAGAGCAATATCATCATTCTTAAGCCCCGCCTTTTCAGGACCAAATAATAGACCTACTTTTTTACCAGAGACCACATGTTTACGCATCAAACTACAACAACGCTTGGGTGTAATAACTTCTTTAATCATATCACGTGGGCGGGCGGTTGTAGCATAAACATACGTAAGGTCTGAAATAGCTTCTGCTGTTGAACCATAAACCCTGGTCTTTTTAAGAACGATATCAGCACCTGCGGCAGGTGCAATTGCTGCCTCATTAGGCCAACCATCACGAGGAGAAACAAGTCTGAGGTCAGTAAGGCCAAAATTATACATCGCTCGTACAGCCTTACCAATATTTTCACCAAGTTGCGGAACAACAAGAATAATAGCAGGTCCAATTATTTCATTTGATGTAGTTTTTTTATGATTGGTACCAGCCACAAGCTATTCCCAAGCCGTTGTGCCGTCTGGCCTATCTAGAAGTTTTATACCTGATTTATTCAGTTCATCACGAATTTCGTCAGCACGTTTCCAGTTTTTATCCATCTTGGCAATAGTTCTTTCCAAAATTTTATCTTCAATTTTCTCGGGATTAATTTTAAGAGAACCCATCAATCTTTTCTCAATAGTACTTTCTAGTAATCCTAGCAATTGAGCGGAAGCAAGCAGCTCACCTTTTCTATTTTCATTCTTGGAGAGCTGATTTAACTCCATAATAGCCTTTGGTGTATTAAGATCATCACGCAGCGCATCAAGAACCGCATCAGAAACAACTGTGGGTTCTACTCCCTGAGTAATTTTATACCATTTATCCAGTTGTTTTTTAGCCTGAATAACTCCGTCCCTACTAAAATCAACCGGTTGCCTATATTGTGCGGTAAGAAGACATAATCTAATATCCTCACCTCCGCCAATAAACTCTTTAAGTAGGTCATGCACCGTCACAAAGTTTCCCTGTGACTTTGACATTTTTTCCCCAGAAACAGTTAAATAACCATTATGCAACCAATAATTGGCAAGGTTTCTCCCTCCATGGGCGCATTTACTTTGAGCAATTTCATTTTCATGATGTGGAAAAATTAGATCTTGACCCCCACCGTGAATATCAATGGTCTCACCAAAGTTTTTTTTAATCATTGCTGAACACTCAGTATGCCACCCAGGTCGCCCTCTACCCCAAGGACTTTCCCAGCCAGGTTGTGCATCGGAGGAGGGCTTCCAGAGTACAAAATCAGAAGCTTCCCTTTTATAACCAGCGATATCAACGCGGGCACCTGCCAGTAAATCTTCTACTTTACGTCCTGATAACTCCCCATAGTCATCCATTTTTGAAACTTGAAAAAGCACATGGTCATTAGCTTCGTAGGCATATCCCTTTGCAATAAGGTCAGATATCAGAACTATCATCTCATCCAAATAGTCGGTAGCTTTTGGAACAATGTCTGGTTTTTTCGCATTTAATGCACTCATATCTTCTTCATAGTGCCTAGCAAATTTTTCTGTAATTTCTGCGATATTACCATTTGCAGCGGCCGCAATGATTTTATCATCAATGTCAGTAATATTACGCGCGTATGTTACTTTGCCATAATCATGTCTTAAAAGTCTTGCCAGTGTATCAAAAACCACAACAGGACGCGCATTCCCTACATGAGCAAAATCATACACAGTCGGCCCGCATACATACATTGTTATATGGCTGGGGTTAATTGCCTTAAACTCTTCTTTTTTATTAGTAAGGGTATTATATAATTTAAGTTTTGAACTCATTCAAGCCTCACTACCTTTCAACCGAGCCCTCACCCGTTCTTCGCCAATAAGAGGTAAAAGAGAGGCCATTTCTGGACCATGATCAAGGCCTGTTATCGCCTGACGGAGTGGCATAAATAATTTTTTTCCTTTTGTACCTGTTTCTTTTTTAACCGCAGCAGTCCATTCTTTCCATGTTTCATTATCCCATTGCCCACTAGGGAGCATACCAATTGCCTTAGCAATGAAGTGACGATCTTCTATCACTGGGCTCACAGGACCATTTACAATTTTTAGCCACGCCTTAACATCATCAAGTTTCTTAATATTGGCACGAGCCACATTCCATATTTTTTCAGTGAGCTCCTCTGGTAAACGTTCTTTTACAGCACTGTAGTCAGTTACATGAAGTATTTTTTCATTTAGTATTTGAAGATCATTTGGGTCAAACTTTGCAGTCGCTCGACTGAATTTTGAAAATTCAAAAGCCTCAATCAAGGGCTCCACACTTGTAAATGGCATAACGGGATCGGACGAGCCAATTCGTGCAAGTAAACTTATAATACTCATGGCCTCCAACCCGTCTTCATCACGATATGACTTAATGCTCGCGGAGCCAAGCCGTTTGGATAATCCTTCACCACCGACCCCCGTTAAAAGTGAAAAATGAGCCATTTTAGGTGCTTGTGCACCAAGTGCTTCAAAAACTTGAGTTTGTACAGCACTATTAGCAGAATGATCTTCACCACGCATTATATGAGTAATTTCAAAATCAATATCGTCTACTACACTCGGAAGAGTATATAGATAAGTACCATCGCCCCTAACCAAAATAGGGTCTGACAATGCTGCAATATCAAAGCTTTGACTACCTTTTATCTGGTCATTCCACTCGACACGAGCAGGAATATCCAATTTAAAACGCCAATGGGCTTTACGTCCATCTAATTCAAACTTTTCTTTTTCTGTCTCTGTAAGGCTTAAACCAGCACGATCATAAAGGGGTGGCCGCCCCTGACCAAGTTGAATTTTTCTTTTCAAGTCAAGCTCTTGAGTAGTTTCATAGCAGGGGTAAAGGCGGCCATCACCCTTCAATTTTTTTACTGCCTTATCATATTGCTCAAAACGTTCTGATTGTTTAGCACTCTCATCCCAATCAAGACCAAGCCAGAGAAGGTCCTCCATAATTCCTTCTTCATATTCGGATGTTGACCTCTCTAAGTCTGTATCATCAATACGGAGAAAAAAAACACCACCCATTTTGCGAGCGTAAAGCCAATTTGAAATAGCTGTTCTCATATTTCCTACATGCAAGAGACCAGTTGGACTAGGAGCAAACCTTACTTTTACAGACATTATTTTTAACCCTATTCTTAAATTTTAATTATATACACTATTAGGTAATTTTGTCTCTATAACCGTTAGTAATTGGATAACGACGGTCCCGACCAAAATTCTTTTCTGTGATCTTAACCCCTGGTGGAGCTTGACGCCTTTTATATTCGGCCACGTATAATAAATTCTGTATTTGTGCAACTGTTTTTGAATCGTGACCACCCTTTACAATATCCTTAGTAGGCATTTCCAGTTCAATTAAGGACTTAAGAATATCATCGAGAACTTCATAAGGTGGAAGACTATCATCGTCTTTTTGATTGAGACGAAGCTCAGCTGTTGGTGCTTTTTCAATTATGCTTATAGGCATAACTTGGCCCCTTGGACCAAAACCTCCACTTGGATGATTATTGTTTCGCCATATACTTAGTTTAAATACATCAAGTTTATATATATCTTTAAGTGCATTAAAGCCACCACACATATCACCATAAATTGTTGCATAACCAACCGACATTTCAGATTTATTACCAGTAGTTAATACCATTTTGCCAAATTTATTACTAAGGCCCATAAGTATGATAGCACGAAGCCGCGACTGAAGGTTTTCTTCTGTTAGGTCTTTCCTGGCGCCCGCGAATGAAGCAGTAAGCATTTTTTCAAAGACATCTATACCATCACCAATTGGTATATTATCAATTCGACAGCCCAACATCTCCGCAGCCCTAGCCGCATCAATTAGACTTTCTTGAGAAGTAAATTTACTTGGCATCATTACAAGGTGAACTCGGTCTGCTCCAAGCGCATCGACTGCAACAATTGCACTCAGTGCGCTATCAACACCACCAGACATACCAATAACAACCCCTGGAAAGTTATTTTTAGTCACATAATCACGCAACCCAATCATTATAGCCTGATAAATATCAGTCAAACTATCATTTTTAGTCGGCAATTTCTGAGTTTTACAAACCCAGCTTTCTTTATCTTTATACCATTCAGTCATGCTCACAACTTCTTCAAAGGCAGGTTGGCGGACAACTATATTACCACCCTTATCCATTACAAATGCTTCACCATCAAAGACAAGTTCATCCTGACCACCAATTTGATTTGTATAAATAAGCGGCAACCCGGACTGAGTGGTTCTTTCCTTTCCATTAGCAAAACGATCATGGGCCTTAGAGGTATCGTATGGTGAGCCATTAAGTGAAATAAGAAGGTCACTGTTTTTATTAGTAAGGTGCTCAGTAACAGTTTCCCACCATAGATCTTCACAGGTTAAAACCCCAAGCTTCACTCCTCTAAAATCTACAGGTTCTGGGCATGGACCACTTTCGAACACGCGCTTTTCATCAAATACTCCATAATTAGGTAAGTCGTGTTTATGACGAATAGCTGATATATTACCTTTTTCAATAAAAAGAGAACTATTATATAGTTTTCCACCCTCAACCCAAAGCGAACCTATAAGTATAGCTGGGCCCCTATCATGTGTTTGGCGGGCAATCTCTAATGCCTTATCCATAGCGTCACGTTGAAAAGAAGGCTTTAATACTAAGTCTTCAGGAGGATAACCAATAAGAACCAGTTCACTAAAAATAATTAGATCAGCTTCGAAATACTCATTTCTAACTTCAAGAATACGTTTTGCATTACCGTCAATATCACCTACGGTTGGATTTATGGTCGCTATGGCGATCTTTAGTGCACTGGCCATTAGACATATCCGTCCTTATTAATTTGATGAGGCTGCTTTTGCCACTTTAATTCGTTCGTCACGCTCTTCTTTTAGCCCTTCAGCTATAAGAAATGCGAGTTCAAGACTTTGGCTTGCATTCAGACGCGGATCACAGTGGGTCCGGTAGCGATCAGCTAGTTTTTCTTCAGTAATAGCTTCTGCTCCACCTGTGCATTCAGTTACGTCCTGACCAGTCATTTCAAAATGAACGCCACCTGCATAAGTTCCCATGCTGCGATGAATACGAAAAAACCGACGAATTTCAGCAAGCACATCTTCAAAGGGTCTTGTTTTAAAACCATTATTTGCTGAAATAGTATTACCGTGCATTGGGTCCGAAGACCATACAACCGTCTTACCTTCACCCTCTATACGTTTAATTACAGGTGGAAGTTTATCCTCAACAATCCCTGCCCCCATCCTACAAATCAGCGTAATGCGTCCAGCCTCGTTCTCTGGATTAAGTATATCTATAATTTCTATAAGTTCATCAAGTTTGGTCGTTGGCCCAACCTTCAACCCCAACGGATTTTGTATACCACGTAAAAACTCAACATGCGCCTCACCTTTAATACGTGTACGATCCCCTATCCAAACCATATGGCCAGATGTATCATACCAATCGCCACTTGTACTATCAATGCGAGTTAACGCTTCCTCGTAACGTAGTAGCAATGCCTCATGTGAAACATAAAAGTCAGTACCGTGTAACGCAGTACTATTTGGATCAATACCACAAGCTTCCATAAAGGCCAGTGCCTCATCTATACGGCCAGCAAGATCTTGATATTTTTCTACTGCTTCACCACGACCAACGAAATCAAGGTTCCATTGGTGTACTTTCTTAAGGTTAGCATACCCACCCTGCGCAAATGCACGTAATAAATTAAGCGTTGAGGAGGACTGATTATATGCCTGAACCATACGCTCAGGGTCAGGAATACGGGATTTTTCATCAAAACTAATTCCATTGATGATATCACCACGATAACTTGGCAGAACAACTCCATCCTTGGTTTCCGTATCAGAACTTCTGGGTTTTGCATATTGCCCAGCCATACGACCAACTTTAACAATAGGACAGCTTGCAGCAAAAGTAAGAGCGACAGACATTTGTAATAGAACTCTAAAAGTATCACGAATTTTATCTGCATGAAATTCCGCGAAACTCTCAGCACAATCACCACCCTGAAGCAAAAAAGCATTACCGTTTGCCACATCACCCAATTGTTTCTTAAGTCTGCGCGCCTCACCAGCAAATACAAGGGGTGGAAGGTTTCCAAGTCGCGCCTCTACTTCTGTCAACTTTAATTCATCTGGATAGGTCGGCACCTGTCTAATAGGCATTGATCTCCAGCTATCTGGTTTCCAGTTTTTAGTCATTCGTCAATTTCCATTAAATAGTTCTTTTAACTATGCTTTCTATAAAACTTTTATACACCATTGTGAAGCATTACTTCATCAAAACGAATTCTTCCGCCGAAGAAGGGTGAACGGCAACCGTGTCATCAAATTGTGCCTTTGTGGCTCCGCACTTAATGGCAATGCCCATTCCTTGAATAATTTCTGCACTATCAGGGCCTATCATGTGAGCCCCCACCACTTTGTCAGTTTTACAATCAACCAAAATTTTAATGAGCGATCTTTCGTCTCTACCTGCAAGCGTAAATTTCATAGATTTATATTCACTCTTATAAACCTGAATATTGTCACCATATCTATCTCGAGCATCCTCCTCCGATAGACCTACCGTACCAATGGGAGGTTGAGAGAAAATAGCCGTTGGAATATTATCATAATTCACAAATGTAGGAGTGTCATTAAATTGCGTGGCAGCTAAAGCTGCACCCTCTTTTATTGCAATTGGTGTTAATTGCATTCCACCAGTCACATCGCCAACAGCAAATATATTATCAACAGTTGACCGATAATATTCGTCTACGTAGATATCACCATTAGCTTTAAGTTTTATGCCAACCTCTTCAAGGCCCATGTTTCCTGTATTGGCTTTACGCCCTGTAGCATAAACAATACAATCCGTTTTTAATTCATTATTATTCAAAAGATTTAGCAAATATCCATCCGAGGTTTTGACTATTTTTTCCACCTCTTCATTAATACGCACATCAATACCTTTTTTTAGCATTTCCTCACGAAGCTTGGCACGAATTTCCAAATCAAAACCACGTAAAATTTCGTTTCCACGATATATAAGTGAAGTTTCCACTCCTAACCCATTAAAAATACCAGCCATTTCAACAGCAATATAACCTCCACCAACAACGGTAATACGCTTAGGGAGTTCTTCAAATTCGAATACTTCATTAGATGAAATAGCATATTCAATACCAGGAATGCAGGGGTATGATGGCCATGAGCCAGTCGCAATCAAAATTTTAGACGCTGTTAAAATACTTGATCCTCTAGAATCTGTTAGCTCAACAGTATGTTTATCTATAAGTTTTCCACGTGCTTTTATAATCTCAACCTGATGGTTATCTAAGTTTTTTCTATAAAGTTCCTCTAAACGATTAACCTCATTATCTTTATTTATCTTCAAAGTTTTCCAATTAAAACTATGATCCGAACTAGACCACCCGAAACCAAGGCCATCTTTAAAATGACTAGAATATTCTGAAGCATAAACAAAAAGCTTCTTGGGAACACAACCACGAATTACGCAAGTCCCACCAACTCTATAATCTTCACAGAGACCAACTTTTGCACCGTATTTTGCCGCCATTCTACTCGCTCGTACGCCACCAGAGCCCGCACCAATTACAAAAAAATCGTAGTCATACATGGAAAATCTTTCATCTAATTAGTTTTTTAGAAGGTCTGCGACAACAGGGTTAATTTTTAGGTAATAAATTATGAGGATATGCCTATTTTAGATTTTGCAAAACTCATCTTATCTTCCGTATCATTAAGTTCCCAACCACTTGTTAAAAGCCTTATAGAAGACTGCTTATTGTAAAGAAAGGGCATTATAAGCTGAAATATTCCAAAAGTTAACATAGTAAATATAAGATGAAAAATTCCTATTGCAATTTCTCCCCTAAATATTGGTATAAAAAAACCAAAGAAGAAGTAAGTCCAAGAATATCCTGTGAAACAGTACTTTTCCACACCTGATACCCTGTGTTTTACTTTAACCTTGCGTTGCCAACCTAGAAAAATACTTCCTAGAATCAAAGGTAATAAAAATAATAATAAAAATTCCACAATATATAACTCCAACTTACTATTTAGGTATTAGCAGCCACCAATAAACCAATTCAACCTTTACCAAATTGTTCATAAATATAAATAACATTATGTACTTTTATTCACATTCAACATTAAACAATTTGTTATAAATTTTCCACTCACCTTCAATTTTTATGAAAGATAAAATGTCCATGAAGGTTATACCTAAATATTTATCTCTAAGTTTTACAACCGCCGTTGTGCCTTCTATTTCACATGTAATAATTTCAAAAATCACATTTTCACCTTTTTCTTTTGGCGTAGGTTGCTGTGACGCTACAAAACCAGCAAAATCATCCACTGACATTTCCATAAAGTCACCATGTAAATATCCAACTATTTTTGCATTGTTATGAAATATTTGTTTTACTTTATTAGGATTAGATTCATCCATACTGTCAACGTAAATCTGGATGAGATTTTTAATTTGACCTTTAGCATTCATAATAGTCTCCATTTACTTTTCTTGATTTTAATTATGTAATTTTAAATAATCCAATAAATTAATATTTATTAAATTTACGATAAATTTATCAAATATTATGGCTTCACAATCATTTTTAAGCTCGGTAAGAGCATATGGGCAATAGTCAAACTTGCCAATATTGGAAAAACTATTAATAAACTGTTAGAATTATATTCCCAGTCTATCATAAAAATAATTACCAGAACGGGACCTGTAAACAATGCAAGCCAGAGTATATCTGGAACAATTTTAAATTTGCAATCTATAAGGGCCCTAATGCCGTGCAGCCCACAAAAGTATATTGCAAACCAC
>JABGYD010000088.1 GCA_018675425.1 Kordiimonadaceae bacterium | reverse complement strand
TCTTCACTACTATGGTTAGGATCTAGACGATCTTGAGTTTCAGCAACGGTTACTTCTCCAACGGCAGCTGTTTTTTCCGCTACGTCACTTGGATTATTATTTTGCCTACCTTGCTGACCACGACGCCTTCTTCTTCTGCGTTTTGGACGGTCATTGTTATCAACATTTGAATGTGGCTTTTCTTCATTACTTTCACTGGCCGCATTAACCTCACGACCGAGACTTAAGGAATCCTTCCTCATTTGTGATGTTTTTGATGGTTTTCCTGATTTTTCCATATGATAGGCAGAGGCGGTAAGGCTTTCATCAATATCAATAGATACGCTAAAATCATAGCGACGTTCGAGAGCTGTTAAATTATCCCGTTTGTTATTAAGAATATAAACAGCAACCTGCGCCGGAAGAAAGACTGTGAAATAAGAGTTCTTTGCCTTTATACCCTCTTCTTCTATAATTCGAAGAATATGAAGACTTTGTGATTCAACAGTTCTTAGTAGTCCACTACCTTCACAGTGAGGACACGCAGTAGTACTTGATTCAAGTACACCAATTCTAATACGTTGCCGAGACATTTCCATCAAACCAAAAGAGCTGATGCGACCTACTTGTATACGAGCTCTATCTGATTTTAGACAATTTTTCATTTTTCGTTCTACTGCGCGATTATTACGATTGTCCTCCATGTCAATAAAATCAATCACGACAAGTCCAGCCATGTCACGAAGTTTTAATTGTCGCGCAACCTCTTCGGCTGCCTCAAGATTTGTTTTAAGGGCTGTTTCTTCGATATTCTGTTCTTTGGTGGCACGCCCTGAGTTTACGTCAATGGAAACGAGTGCTTCAGTTGGATTAATAACAATATAACCACCAGACTTTAGCTGTGCAGTTGGCGAATACATTGAATCGAGATGGCTTTCCACCTTATAGCGTTGAAATAAGGGGATCTCGTCTTCGTAATGAACAACTTTTTTTGCATGGCTAGGTAGAAGCATATTCATGAATTTTTTAGCTGATTTAAATCCGGTTTCACCCTCAACAAGAATTTCACTGACATCTCTGGTATATAAGTCACGAAGACTACGTTTAATCAAATTACCTTCTTCATAAATTTGAGACGGAGCAATTGATTTTAAGGTCAGTTCTCTGATTGCTTCCCACATCCTTTTTAAATAGTCATAATCGCGATTAATTTCTGATTTTGTGCGATCACTACCAGCCGTACGGATGATGCAAGCATGCCCTTTTGGCATATTAAGGCTAGAAAGGATGGTTTTAAGTTTTTTTCTGTCTGCTACATTAGCTATTTTACGGCTTACGCCACCACCATGCAAAGTATTTGGCATAAGCACGCAGTATCGCCCTGGCAGAGATAAATAGGTCGTTAACGCCGCACCTTTGTTGCCGCGTTCTTCTTTGACTACTTGAATCAAAATAATTTGGTTCTTTTTGATCACTTCTTGAATTTTATATTTATAACGTAGGCGTTTCGCCATTTTAATTCGTAGGCGTTCTTCTTCATCTTCTTCAGAGCTAGAAGTATCATCCTCTAAAGGGGATGGTTCGCTATTATCACTGCTTTTTTTGTTGGCACTATTTTCAATTTCATTGAGCCTAGGCTCATTGGAATTTTCCAAATCCCGTTTATTTGCAACATCTTGAATATTTTCAGGTTCATGAACAATAACTTCGTCTGATTTAGTCGTTTCTGCCTTAGTCTTAGATTTTTTATTTTTATCAAGTTTTTTTTCACTACCTAATTCTTCAGGCTCTAAGACATCCTTTTTGTCAATTATATCTGCATTGGCGGAAGATATTTCTGGTTCACTTTTCTTCCGATTGGGCTGTCTTCTTTTTTTCTTTGGTTTCTCTTTTTCTTTTTCATCATCTTCTAGCAAGTCGATATTAGCTGCAGCTTCCTGTGCAATTAGAGCTTCACGGTCAGCAACTGGTATCTGATAATAATCAGGATGAATTTCACTAAAAGCTAAAAAACCATGCCTGTTTCCACCGTAGTCCACAAATGCGGCTTGCAGTGAAGGCTCTACACGGGTTACTTTTGCTAAATAGATACTACCTTTAAGTTGTTTTTTTGCAGAACTTTCATAGTCGAAGTCCTCAACTCGATTTCCATCGACGATTGCCACACGGGTCTCTTCCTGGTGGGATGCGTCGATCAACATACGTATTGACATTAAAATTATCTCCATTCAAAAAACTGCTCGAGCTTTTATGATCGTTTGCGATCACGAAGCGTGCATGTTTTTGATTTATTATTTGTAAGTTATTCTTCAATGATGCAACTAAAGGCTCAGGAGAGAGAACAATATTGTCGTGTTTTTCAAAGGAAAATTCCCTCAAATATATAGGACTACTCTCTCTGCTTTTGATGCGTAAATTCATAATTATATTCTTTGGTTTAGGCCTTTTATAACATCAATAATGAGGTTATATTTGCCATCATGTTTTCAGTACGACTTATACTTATTAATATGACTTGGTAACAATATAATGAATAAGTGTAATTTAAACAACCTTAAAGCATTTAAAATATTAAATAATACTTTTTGAATTCATTAATTTATTATAAAAATATAAACTATAAAATAAAAGAGTTGGTTATTTTGATAACTCTAATTAATAATTTGATATGGAAAATAGGATAGTTCAGTTGATTAAAAGTCTAAATATTTTAATGAAAAGTATTTTTTACTTTTTGGCCTTCTTGTTTATATCAACGACCTATACGTTTGCAAATTCTCCCGAAGTTACTGCGGTAAGAATTGGGGGGGATGAAAATAAAACTCGTTTTGTTCTAGAAATAAATAACGATATAACCTTTCGTACACTTAGTTTGGCTAACCCAAATAGGGTGGTTATTGATCTTGATGAGGTCATTTGGAAAATTGGTCCTGGTGGGGCGGCGGGTCAAGGCTTAATTAATAATTACCGTTATGGCCTTTATTTGCCTGGGACATCTCGGATTGTTCTTGACCTTAAAAAGCCAGCAAAATTATCAAATTCATTTGTAATTAAAGGAAAGGGACGTAAAGCAGACCGTTTGGTATTTGATTTTGAAAGAATATCGCAAACTCAATTTATTAGCGGTTTGTCAAAGCCGGAATTACGAATAAAAAGAGAAAGTGATAGGGAAAAATCTACTGCTTATTCTAAATTGGGCAAAAAAGTGATAGTTCTTGATCCAGGGCATGGGGGGCATGACCCGGGAAACCTTGGTGGAGTTAAAGTAAATGGCATTTCAGAAAAGAATGTTACAATTTCTGCTGCGCGTAATATTAAAAAAATATTAGAAGGATCAGGACGTTATAAAGTAATTATGACCCGTGATAGGGATATTTTTTTAAAGTTGCGTGAAAGAAGTCTTGTAGCGCACAGAAATAATGCTGATTTATTCATATCAATCCATGCTGATGCTTTCAGTAACCCAAGCGTACGTGGTGCTACTATTTATACATTGACGGAGAAAGCTTCTGATCGAGAGGCGGCATTACTTGCAGCACGTGAAAATAAATCAGATGTTATTGCTGGTATCGATATTGGTGATGAGGATGATATAGTTCAAAATATTCTTATTGACCTTGTTAAGCAGGAAACAATGAACTTGTCTAATCGTTTTGCTGGTGAACTATCGGCAGAACTCAAAAAAGCTGTTAGGGTCCGCAAGCGAAGTCTTCGTTCGGCGGGTTTTGCCGTACTTAAGGGGATTGATGTACCCTCTGTACTTATAGAGATGGGTTATCTTACTAATCGACAGGATGCAAAATTATTAATGCAAAAAGAAACACATGAAAAAATTGGTCGAGCTATACTTAAGTCTGCAGACAAATATTTTACTAAAAACTCTGCCTTTAATTGAAAACCTTAAGTAAAGTATTAATAAATCTAATAAATAGTTATACTTTACTTCATTTAACTTGATTGTGCCTTATGTATGTCATAATTTGCTCATAAGCTGATGTTATCCAAAATTAAACTGAGATGTAGGTGTTTAAGCTGTCAAAAAATTGGAAAAATATATTTGGTGGCTTTGTCGTACTCACTCTAGTCTCGGGTGTTTTTGTTCTATTTGGCACGCTTTATATTTTATACTCATATGGCCGGGATCTGCCAGATTACAAACAACTTGCTAATTATGAACCGCCAGTAGTCTCGCGTGTTTATGCTGGCGATGGCAGTTTGATTAAGGAATATGCTCGTGAAAAAAGACTTTTTGTGCCAATATTTGCAATACCACCAAAAGTAATCCAAGCTTTCATTTCAGCTGAAGATCAAAATTTTTATACCCATATAGGTATCGACTTTAAAGGTCTTTTAAGAGCGGTTCTTGTTAATATTAAAAATGTTATTACTGGAAGACGTCTGGTCGGCGCTTCTACCATCACTCAGCAAGTGGCTAAAAATTTTCTTCTTAGCAGTGAAGTCGCGTTTGAGCGAAAAATAAAGGAAGCAATCCTTTCCTACAGAATAGAGCAGACCTTTAACAAGAACCAGATATTAGAGTTATACCTTAATGAAATTTATCTTGGTCAAAACTCTTATGGTGTTGCCGCTGCAGCACTTAATTATTTTGGTAAATCACTTGATGATTTGGAGTTGGAAGAAATTGCCTATTTAGCTGCAGTTCCTAAAGGCCCCAATAACTATCACCCTAAACGTAGATATAATGCTGCAGTAGGTCGTCGTAACTGGGTTCTTGGCCGTATGGAAATTGAAGGTTATATCACTGAAGGTGAACGAGATTTAGCTGCGATAAATAAACTTGTCACTGTGAATACTGGGAAAGCACGGGTATTTCAGGCAAATTATTTTGCTGAAGATGTCAGAAGGGAGCTTAAAAAAACATACGGTGATACTGAGCTTTATGAGGGTGGTCTTGCTGTGCGCACTTCTCTTTCCCCGCGCTTGCAATCAATTGCGGAGAATGAACTAAAGAATGGTCTAATAGTTTATGATCGGCGTCATGGGTGGCGTGGACCATTAAAAAATATAGATTTATTTGCAGTGCCTTATACAAGTTGGAAAAAAGATTTTCTAAAAATAAATATACCACTTGGTATTAATAATTGGCGCCATGCAGTAGTCCTTGAAGTGCGTGAGGATGTAGCTGTGATTGCAACTAAAAAGGCTTTAATTTCAAGTGATACCTTCGAAGGTTTGCCGTTTGAGACTATAAGTTTAAAGGATGTTAGTTGGGCAAGAAAATGGTTATTTGGAGAACGCCGCGGACCTGCTGTTCGATCTATGGCAGAGGTTCTGACACAAGGTGATGTAATCGCAGTTGAGAGAATTAATGATAAGAAGAAAAATATTGAAAAATCATATGGTCTTCGTCAAATACCAAAAGTTAATGGCTCTCTAGTAGCACTTGACCCACACACTGGACGAGTACTGGCGATGGTTGGCGGGTTTGATTTTAGACGCAGTGAATATAACCGTGCTACTCAAGCAAAGCGTCAACCAGGAAGTGCGTTTAAACCATTTGTTTACAGTGTTGCACTTGATAATGGCTTTACCCCGTCTAGTCTCGTACTTGATGCACCATTTGTTATTGATCAAGGCTTTGGAAATGGAAAATGGAAACCGCGCAATTCTAATTCAAAATTCTATGGACCAAGTACTCTTCGTCTCGGTATCGAAAAATCTCGTAACCTAATGACTGTGAGGCTTGCTCAAAACCTTAAAATGGAAAAAGTTGTTGAAGTTGCTGAACGTTTTAATATTACAAAAGGTATGCCAAGTTTGCTTTCTATGTCTTTAGGGGCGGGGGAAACAACTCTTATGGACCTCACTGCAGCATATGGAATGATTGTTAATGGTGGTAAAAAAATTGATCCTACACTGATAGACCGTATCCAAGATCGAAATGGAAAAACTATATTTAAAAACGATGGCAGGGTTTGTAAAACATGCAACAGTGAAAGTTGGGGTTATCAATCTGAACCAGAACCAGAACTTCTCGACGTGCGTGAAAATGTGCTTGATCCAGTTACTGCTTACCAGCTTGTGTCAATGATGGAAGGTGTGGTTCAGCGAGGTACTGGTATTCGCATTAATGCGCTTCGCCGTCCGCTTGCTGGAAAAACAGGTACTACTGATGAGAGTTTTGATACATGGTTCGTTGGGTTTTCACCTGATTTAGTTGTAGGTATATTTGTTGGTTTTGATGCGCCAAGCTCTCTTGGTCGGGGTGAGGAAGGTTCATCGGTCGCCGTTCCAATCTTTAGAGACTTTATGGCTAATGCACTTCGCGACGACAGCCCAACACCATTTCGTATTCCGGAAGGGGTTAGATTAGTGCGGGTTGATCCTGTTACTGGTTTACTTGCGACTGCTGGTGCTAAAAATACAATTCTGGAAGCATTTAGGCAGGGTTCTTTTCCAAATGAAAACCAACAAGTACTTGACGGAATTAATTCTCTAGTACAAAAAAAAAGCAAGGTGCAAACTGGCACAGGTGGCATATATTAATAAACAAAATAGGTCAATATTATGAAAGCTGAAATACAATATTCTGTTAATAAAATTAAGCAGTCACTTATTCTGCTGAGGAGGCATCTTTGACTGGGAAGTTGCCCTTGAACGCTTTGAGGAATTAACTGCGCTTTCTGAAGATCCGGAACTCTGGAATAACCCAAAAGGTGCTCAGGCGCTTATGAAAGAGCGAACTAAACTTGAGCATGCTATAAACATATGTAATGGCGTAAAATCTGAATTAGATGATAATATAGAGCTTATCGAGTTGGGTGAATTAGAAGGTGATTGTGCTATTATAGCTGAGGCAGAAAGTGCCATTTACCAGTTAACTGAAAAAGCCGTCGAACTTGAACTTCAGACCCTTCTTAGTGGTGAGGCGGATACTAATCATGCTTATTTAGAAATTAATTCTGGTGCTGGTGGAACAGAAAGCCAAGATTGGGCTAATATGCTACTGCGAATGTATACTCGTTGGGCCAATTCTCATGGCTGCTCCGTCAAAGTTATGGAAATGCATGACGGCGAAGAGGCTGGAATTAAATCTGCAACGATTGAGATTAAAGGCGAGAATGCTTATGGTTGGCTTAAGACGGAAAGTGGTGTTCACAGGCTTGTGCGCATTTCACCATTTGACAGTAATGCTAAACGTCATACTAGCTTTGCTAGTGTTTGGGTCTATCCCGTAATTGACGACGACTTTGAGGTTGAGGTGATTGACAGTGAACTCCGTATCGACACCTACCGTGCTTCGGGGGCAGGAGGTCAGCATGTAAATACCACCGATAGCGCAGTGCGAATTACTCATATGCCGACTAATATTGTTGTTCAGTGTCAAAATGACCGCTCACAGCATAAAAATCGTGCTACGGCTATGAACATGCTTAAAGCTCGGCTTTATGAGGCTGAGTTGCAACGGCGTGAAACAGAATCTCATGCAGAACACGATGCTAAGACGGATATAGGCTGGGGACACCAGATCCGTTCCTATGTTTTGCAACCTTATCAAATGGTAAAAGACTTACGTACTGGAGTTGAGAGTGGCCAACCTGATAAGGTTTTGGACGGAGACATCGACATGTTCGTAAATGCAGCCCTTGCCGCGAGGGTGCGTGGGACAAATACTGAAATCAACGAAAATGAATAGAAAAAGCCTTTATAATGCACTCTGAAGTGCAATAGACAGATTATTTAGTAATCTATTTATAATATTGGTTTTTTCTGCACTTCTGTTTTAATAGTATTATTTATGGAATTAACTCTATTTTCCGTTGATGTAGATGAGGGGGTTGCAGCTCTCTCCTGGTGACTTAAATTACCTTCAATGTGAGCACCAGCCTCTATGCTAAGTGTTTGGTGGCAAAGGTCACCAGTTATTTTTGCAGATTTTTCAATGCGTATATTACGACCTGTGATGCTCCCTTTGACTGTCCCTTTAACAATGACATCGTCAGCACTTATTTTTCCCTTTACCATACCATGCTCACCAACTGTGACACTAATACTTTTTAGATCTCCCTCAACCGTACCGTCAAGTTGAATTTCTCCTGACGTGGAGACATTTCCCTTAATCACAACATCTGAACTAATTATGGATGGAACTGAGTTTATGGTTGGTTTCATTGAATTATCTTCCTTAAGTTTCATAGTTATTTTTTTTTCAGCTGTCATATTTCTGTTGTTTGATCTTTTGAACATTTTTTGCGGCCTTTATTAGTTTTAAAGGGTCAATCGGTTTATCATTAAACCAGATTTCGTAATGAAGGTGGGTACTTACACTTCTTCCTGTACTACCCATAAGTCCAATAATTTGATTATCTGATACTTTATCACCTTTTTGGACTTTTATTTTAGATAGGTGTCCATATTTAGATATGAACCCGTTCCCATGATCAATTTCAACATAAAGACCAAAAGAACCATTTTTTTCTGCTTTGACAACAACACCTGAACCTCCTGACATGATTGGTGTTTTGTGCCACCCTGCCATATCTATGCCTTTATGATCGGCCCACCGCTTTGTAAAGGGGTCACGCCGTGCACCAAACTTACTTGACAAGTAATAGTTTTCTGGTGGCGTCGTTGTAGGAAGATAAGTAATAGCTAATTCAAGATCATTAAGAAGACTTCTCTTGTTATACAGCTCATTAAATTCACTATTATCAAGGATAGTATCATTAAGTCTATTTGTAAATCCAATAAGGGGGCCACCCTGCGTTTTTGACGGCAAGTTGATTGCAAGTTCTAGTAATTCCTCCTCAATAAGGCCAGCCCCGGTAAGGGTACTTTTTACAAACGCAAGTTTTGAATCAACGTCCTCAATAATTAATTTAATATTTTCACTTTGTTTAATTTCATTACTTTTTAAATTTGAATAAACCTTTTCAAGCTTTTCATTACGTATTAAATTTTTTGTTCGTTTGTCAGAGGCATCACTTAAATTATTATCAGTAGAATTTTTGTCATCAGTTATGATGTTTTTAATGTTGCCAATTGTCACTTTTGTAACGTCAAGAATTTGTTCTAAGTAATTCTGACGTTGTTCTAATGCTTGGGAAGAACTTTGAATATCATCCTTAAGCTGGTTGTATTGTTTTTCAAGTATTTCATAGTTGCTATTAACAGCGGAAAGTTCGATGTTTTTGTCATTAATTATATCATTAATATAGATATGACTATAGGTCGTAATACTAAACCAGCAGATTATTCCGATGAGTATAACACTGCTGAGTATTTGTTTGTTTTGTGAAATTGTCACAAACCGCACTTCTCCATTGGTCCTAAAATAAAGTTGTCTATCAGGAAAAAGAAGATGGACTTTCGGACTTAACCAACTGGTAATGTTATTTAATTTCAACTTCAACTCTTATAAATTTAATTTTATCCGATAGATTTCACTTCATTTTGGGCGAATCATTGGTATATGATTTACTCATAATATCAAAGAAATAGGGAATGAAAACATATTTAACTAGTTATTATTAGATTCAACCAATGGAATATAAAAACCTTCGCTCAAGCCTGCTTGATTTCTGGCATCAACATTAAACGGTGGTTTAAGATTACCCGTAAAATATTTTTTGACCAGTTTTTGATATGTTTTTTCGACCTTTAGTCCTTTTTTTTCGCATTGGTATGTAAACCACTTTGCACCAATCCTTACATGATCAATTTCTTCGCAGTAGATAATATTGAGGACCTTAATGCTTGCTTGGTCATTAGCTAAATTTAGTTTTTTAATTATACCTGGGGTTACATCAAGTCCACGTGCCTCTAAAACCAACGGGACTATAGCAAGTCGAGCAGATAAGTCATCAGTTGTATTTTCAGCTGACTGCCAGAGACCATCGTGGGCAGGTAGAGCACCGTAAAAACTATCAAGTTCAAATAATCTTTGCTCCAGTAACTCAAAATGACGTGCCTCATCATTTGCTACCTTTATCCAGTCATTAGTGAAATCGCGTGGCATATTAGCTCCAAATCGCAGAACAATATCCCAAGCCAAATCAATAGCATTCAGTTCTATATGGGCAATTGCATGAAGCATTGCTATACGGGCAGCGAGCGACTTTACATTCCTACGCCTTGGCATTTCACGGGGCGAAAGCAACTGTGGTCTCGCGGGTCGACCTGGTCGCCTAGGTGCTTTACAGTCGAATTTAAATAATAGATTACCAGAGAGCCATGACTTACTTCCAGTGAGGGTTAATCGGACTTTTTCTTTTGGGCTTTCCACTTTTAGGCACTCTAGAGCTGTGTTAGCAACTGTTGGCGTAAATTTAGTCATAATAACTTTACGGCCTCTAATACTTCTTCAACATGGCCCTTTACGCTAACCTTTCGCCATATATTCATAAGAGTTCTATTTTTGTCGATAAGAAATGTGGACCGTTCAATGCCCATATATTCGCGTCCCATAAATTTTTTAAATTTCCAAACTGAATAGCTTTCACATAAGCTACCGGACTCATCAACTAGTAGTTTAACGGTAAGATTGTGTTTTGTGATGAATTTTTGATGCTTTTTAATGCTATCTTTTGAGACCCCAAGGATAACAGTATCATGCAATTCAAATTCATTTTTTGATTGACTAAATTCAATACTTTCTTTTGTACAACCGGGTGTGTCATCTTTTGGATAAAAATAGAGTACTATATTTTTATCTGTAAAATCAGTAAGGCTGACGCGGTTCCCTATTTCATCAGATAAGTTGAATTTTGGTGCTTTTTGTCCAATTTTTATCATTTTATTTCCTATTTTTATGAGGTGTATTAGAATTTACAGGCACCATTTTTTGTGCTGGCGTCTCAATAATTTCAGAGTATAGATTATGAATAAATTTTTGATTATTAAGAATTAATTTCTCAATTTTTTCAGGCTTACAATCGAAACGTTTTGCAAGATTGAGTAATAAAGCATAAGGCTTTTCCTGCTCTGTATTATCATTATCCAAGCAAAGCCTAAGTAGAGCTTGAATTGATTGAAGTATATGCGTTGCTTTATATAACTTAGCAGAAATTTCTTGATCAATAATACGTGCTTTTGACAAAGATGATATTTGCTCGAGAGTATTTTTTTTCAATATTTCCGGGTGAGCTGCACCATATTTTAATAACAGATACTGACAAATAAATTCAACATCAATGATCCCACCGCGTATATGCTTCATTTCCCAGATATTATTAGTAGAAAAACTATGAATTAGACGTTGTCGCATTTTAGAAACTTCGCTAAGTAGATTATTTTGATCGCGATCTTTTTGACTAAGAACTTTAAAAATGCAATCCTTAATTTTTTGCTCTAATACACTTGAACCAGAGATGACCCTTGCTCTAGTTAAAGCCATATGTTCCCATGTCCATGCTTCACCAGATTGATATTTAATGAAACTTTCAACGGAAACTGCAAGTGGTCCGGCTGCACCTGATGGTCGCAAGCGCATATCTACATCGTATAACTTTCCTTCACCAGTGAGCGCAGTAATACCATTAATGAAATTTTGTGATAATCTTGCATAATAATGATTTATACTAAGGGGTTTAATACCATCCGAATAAGCGTTCATATCAGTGGCATCATATATCAAAATCATATCTACGTCAGAGGTTGTAGTTAGTTCAAAGCCGCCGAGTTTTCCCATGGCAAGTATACAAAGAGAAGAGTTCTTAATAACACCGTATTTTCTTTCGAATTCCTGACTTACGACTTTCAACATAGAGGTTAAGGATGCTTCAGCAAGATAACTCAAAGTTTTTGTGCACTCATTGACATCAATGTTACCTTTTAAAATCTGAAGGCCAACTTGAAATTTTCCTTCGTTACTCCACTTTCTGCTTATATCAAGCGTATCTTGAAAATCAATTGCTGCGAGTATTTGTTCATTAAGGTTAGATTTTAATTGTTCAAGAGAAGAATTTTTCTTAAATAATTCTGCGCTAAGGACACTATCAAGTAGCACTGGATTTCTTGATAGCTGATTGGAAAGGTAAGGGGCTACTCCTGTTATTAAGGCTAATAAATCTAGGAGCCAGGGGTGGGCCTTAATAAAAGAAAAGAGCTGAACGCCGGAAGGTAACCGCGATAAAAAGTCATCAAATTTAATAATACCCGCATCGGGATCCGCGTGCTGACCAAATGCTTTAAGAATATCAGGAACTAATTGCTTTAGGATAGACCTTGCTCGATCAGTTCGGCACGCACGGTAACGTCCCAATTGCCAGTTTTGAATTAGTTTGTAAATGACTTTTTCATCCTTAAAACCAGCAAATTTAATAGCCTTAAGAGTGTGAGGATGATAAGTATCCATTGGAAAAAAAAGGTTAGTATCATTTTTTCTAGTTTGATTTGTATCTTGAAGAAGGTTGTTAAATATACGATTTACACAATTTAACCGCTCAAGAAACTCGGTTTCAAATTGGCTTATGTTAAGGTAACCCATAAACCGAGTGATGCGCAGCAAATTTTCCTTTGTCCTTGGTATAGTATGAGTTTGATCATCATTGATCATTTGTAATCGGTGTTCTAAGGTACGTAAGTAGACGTAAGACTTCTGGAGAATGTCACTTTGTTCTTTATTTAGTTTTTTACTTAAAACCAACGCTTCAAGTGCAAGACAGGTGGGCGCAACTCTTAGCGATGGTTCACGACCACCAGAAATAAGTTGGTGAATTTGTGCATAAAATTCAATTTCGCGTATTCCTCCACGGCCAAGCTTTACATCATGGCCTTCAAGTTTTATTGCTGCATGGCTGTGATGCTCATGAATAAGGCTTTTGATGGCGTGTATGTCGGCAATAGCTGCATAATCAAGATGTTTACGCCAGACAAAACCTCTAATCCGTTTTATAAAACTATTACCAGCCGCAATATCTCCAGCGACTGGCCGAGCCTTGATCATCGCAGCGCGTTCCCAATTAAGTCCAACGCTTTGATAGTAAATTTCAGCACCCTCCATGGATAAGGCGACGGGCGTAGCTCCTGGATCAGGTCGCAGACGCAGGTCTGTGCGAAAGACATACCCATCAGCTGTTCTATCCGACATGATTTTAACAAGCTTTTGGGTAAGTTTAACAAAACAATCTTGAACACTACGACGCCCAGTATATTTGACAATTTCCGTATCAAAAAGAACAATTAAATCAATATCGCTTGAATAGTTGAGTTCATAACTACCTAGTTTTCCCATTGCTATTACTACATATCCAGATGACTTACTTGTTTTCCTACTTTTTTTATGACCGAGGTCTCCTTTTTGTAGAGCGTCATTTATCAAAAAATTTACAGCAATTTCCAAAGAAAGTTGTGCAAAATCACTTAGAGTACCCGTTATTTTATTTAGTGACCAAATGCCTGCTAGATCAGAATATGCGATCGCTAAAGAAATCTTGAGTTTAGCCACTCTAAGTTGACACATTAAAATATTCACGTTCTGAGTGGATTTTCCGTTTCTTTTTAATTCAATGAAAAGATCACTAATAATAGTATCTATAGGTTCTTCAAGTAATTTAAGAGCAAAATCTGGATACTTAAAAAGTAATTTAGTGAGGTAGGGACTATTTGAAAAGATTGCAAGTAGAAGACTTTTACATCTATTTTTCGCAATTATGTCTCTAATTTTTATGGGATAAGTTTCATTGTAAAGTGCACAGAAATGGTCTAGCGTCTTGTTGGCAATACTTTCATCTAAAATTAAAGGATAATGACTATATTTTTTTGGCTTTTTGATTGATATTTTTGACATATAAACGAATTCCAAAATCACATTATTGACATTTTTATTATATAGTTAACATTATTACCAGAGTTAACCAAACAAACTATTTGGACTTAAAGAGAAATATAGAGTGCTAAAGTCATTTAAATATATACTTAAAACTTTAATATCGTTAATTGCTGTTTTAATTATTTTAATGGTGCTATTTATCTGGCGGGTTAGTAATGGCCCTGTTGAGATAGATGGGTCTTCGCTACTTTTGCGGAATGTTCTTATTGAGCAAGTAATTGGTAAGGGAGTATATTTTGAACGTAGCGTTCTAACTTGGCGTATGCCTGAAAATGGCTCTGCAGGTAGCGGTAGTTTAGAGATTGATTTTTTTAATGTTGAAAGTAGCAATATAGAAAATACAGTTCCATTTAGTATTCCTGAGGTGAATTTTCAATTTAGTTCAACTGCTCTTTTTCGGGGTATTATAGCCCCAACGTTTATTGAATTTTCCGGTCTTGAACTTAATCTATTATTACCCAGAATGGACTTGTTTGAGACATCTTTTAATCAAGATATTTTTATTACATCAATGCGAGAGAATTTTAATAATTTTGATAAATCTGAAGATCTTATGGCAAGGTACTATCGGCAAATATTGTCCGCACCGAGTAATCAGAATTCTACGGGATACTTAGAATATATGATCCTCAGAGATACTAAAATTACTTTAACAGATGAAATTTCAGGTGAAATATGGAAAATCCCTAATGCCACGCTTAATGTCAAAAGAATTGACGAAGGTTTGAGCTTACTTCTTGAAGGGGAAATGAACACAAAATATAAAAATAATGTACCACTTCAATTGTCAGTTCAGTATAATTTAGAACATAAAAAGACTACTACTCAAGTGAGGTTTTCTAACTTTGTACCCGCTAAAATTGTCAGGAAGGTTAATAGTTTATCACACTTTTCAAGTCTTGATGTTCCAATAAGTGGCATTGTTAATTTTTCTATTAACAAAAATTTAGAGCTACCTATTTTTGATTTTGAATTTGACATAGGCAGGGGGCTTATCAATCCGGCAAACATATATAATGCGCCAATCATTATTGATGAGGCTAAATTTGTAGGACAGTTTATAACTGCTAGTGATGAAATTTCTATTGAAAAATTTAATATTCAACTCGATGGTGCGCAAGTTAATGCTGAAGGGCTTATAAGCAGTATTGGAATTAATCCAGATATTATGATTACGGCTGATATAGAAAACTTTCCATTGGTTAATATTCAAAAATATTGGCCTTCTAATCTTTTAATAAATGCTCGAATTTGGATAGAAAATCATATAACAGATGGCATAATTAATAATGGTGTAATTGATGTCAATATCAGGCCTGAAATGTGGAAGCTAGAACATCTGCCAAATGATAGTTTTGTATTTAACTTTAATATCAGTCAGGGTATTTCTCATTTTTTAAAACCGATGCCTCAACTCACTGCATTTAAAGGCAGAGGAACGCTCCACCCTAACCATTTATTATTGATTGTTGATAATGCCAAGGTCCAGAATGTTGATATTACAAACGGTGCTCTTAATTTTATTGATATATCTAAAAAAGGCCGTGCCCATGCTCATTTTGAACTTCCAATAAGCGGTCAAGTTGATGAAATTTTAAAAATAATAGATTATATGCCGTTGGGTTACCCAAGCCGTTATGGCGTGAAACCTGATACTATAACTGGCGAGGCAAAAAGTATTTTAACTCTTGATTTTCCACTTATTAAGGAACTCAAAATGCAGGAAGTAGTCTTTGATGTTACGTCGGATGTTAAAGCTCTTAGCATACCTGCTCTTTCAAAAAAATTTACAATTTCTGATGGATTTATGAAGCTTTCTATTAACAGAAAGGGTCTCAGTGCCGTTGGTGAAATTATTCTTAACGGTGTTAACTTTTCTGCTCAGTGGCTAGAAGACTTTACTCAAAAAAATAATTTTCCCACAACCTATATTTTAGATGGAAAAATTCAATGTAGAGATTGGGATAAATTATTATTACCGTTTGGATATTATGTAAATGGTACTTCTCATATGAAGCTAAAATTATTTGGTAAGGGGGTAAGCCTCAAAATGGGAGAAGGAAGTTTTGATTTTATAGATGCGTTAGTCAAATTTAAACCGCTTAACTGGGTAAAAGATATTAATAATTTAGCTAATACTGAATTTAATTTAATATTTGATAACGATAATACTATTCATGTTAATGATCTTAAATTTAATTCTGACAATATGAAAAGTGAATTGTACCTTACTTATAATGGTAAGCGGATCTCAACACTAAATATAAAATCACTTTTTATGGCTGATAATGATATCTCGGGCTATTTTAAATGGAACCCAGCTAAAGCCCTCTATGATGTTTCTATAGAAGGGAGCCGCTTTAATGCAGAACCTATCATGGATATTATTTTTAACCCATCCCTCAATGGTGAGACACCCTCCCTTCCAAACTTTAAGCTTTCTGGGTTAGTCGATGAAGTTTCAATGTATAATGATATTGTGATGCAACAATCTATTATAAATACCTACTTTTTAGATAATAAGATGATTGATTTTAAATTTGATGGAAAATTGGGAACAGACAAAAATATGTCTATTCTTATTGAAGCGGATGATGAGCTAGCAGCTCTACAAAATCTTAGCTTGAATACAAATGATGCCGGACAGAGTTTGAGGGGGCTTGATTTATTTGCTAATGGAGATCAGGGTGATCTGGTTGTTGAGGCTGAAATGACCCGTTTGGATAAAGGATATTCTATCATAGGAACAATTGATGCTAAAAATTTTAGTGTTGCTAGCTCTAAAGTTTTCAACAAACTTCTCAAAGAAAAAGAGTTTTCAAAAGCTCAAGAAGAGCTGGCAGCAACCGGATTATCATTTTCTAGTTTCCACAGTGAATTTACTCAATACGACGATGTAATCACTTTTAAATCTGGTAATGCTAATGGACCAACACTAGGGGTAACGCTTGAAGGTTATGTGGATAATAAATTTAATGACATTTCTATTGATGGTACAATTATTCCTATTTATGAATTAAATTCTCTATTTAGTAATATCCCACTTATTGGTCCAATCTTAGCTGGGGATAAAGGTGAGGGTGTATTTGCGGCTACTTATAAAATGACCGGAACTACTTTAAACCCAGATGTTAATATCAATCCACTAATGGTTTTAGCACCTGGTTTTTTCCGGAAAATTTTTAGTGCCATTGGAGGTAATAATAGAAATAAGTTTGAGGTCAGAGAAGAAGTTAGGTTGTTAGAATAATTTAAAAATGTCAAATAAAGAGACACTTTTGATATTATAACTAGGCTGGTTCTACTCTCAATAATTTATTAGATTACGGCGCTTTCTAGCATAGTCACTGTTCCATTATCAGCATCTAACTTTACTCTACAACCGATTGCCATTGTGCGCTTTTCTGGAACGTGGCCGAACATGGCACCAATGAAGGCTGGCTTTGCAGAGCGACTGCAGTGTTGTTCAAGTATATCCATAAGACTAAAATCACCTAATCTTTCACCGCTTTCTACATCTGTCATGCCACCAAAGACAATTCCAGCACAGTCTTTTAAATGTCCGCCAAGGGCTAGCTGCGTAAGCATACGGTCTACTCGATATATATTTTCACCAATATCTTCAAGCATTAATATTTTATTTTTAATATCAGGAAAATAAGGAGTACCTTGCAGGGCTGTAAGTACCGTCAAATTTCCTCCAATTAGTCGACCCTCGGCAAGGCCGGATACGATAGTTTCTGTCCGGTTTTTACGTACAGTTAGAAAATTTTCCTTTTCTTGTGGATTTTTCATATGCTGCAGGGCACCATCAAATATAATTTTTCGGACATTATTAGCGCTAAAATTACTCCAAGAACTGCCCGCGGTAGGCCCATGAAAGGTCATAAGTCCAGTTTTTAAATTAATGGCATTTAAAAGCGAGGTAATGTCACTGTAGCCAAGTAAAACTTTAGGCGTTTGCGCAATCATTTCATAATCAATGTAAGGTAGTATCCTTGCGGCACCCCAGCCACCCTTAAGTGCAATTACGGCTTTAATTTCATTGTTGGCAAAGGCTGCGTTAAAATCTGCAGCACGCACTTCATCTTCTGCGGGAAAATATCCAAACCTGTCCATAGCGTGCTTGGAAACTTGTACCTTTAGACCGAACGCCTCTAGTGATTCAATTGAAAGTTTAAGACGCATTTTACTATATTCGACACCGGCCGGCGCGACGATCATTACAGTATCCCCTTGCTCCAGACGAGGAGGTTTTATAATGGGTTTTGATTGCGATATCGCGGTGGAGGTGGCTCCGACTGTAATTAGTGCGGCACTTGCACCTACACTTGTTTTAAGTAGATGACGTCTATCAATCTTTTGCATTTGGGCCCCCTTATTTTAGCATTACAAGTATATGACGTTTTTTGCCTGCGGATAATTTAATATTACCCTGATCGTTTAGATGATCTAGAGAGACAATCATTTCACCGTCAGTTATCTTTTGATCGTTGATCTTTGCTCCACCGCCCTTAATTAAACGCCTAACTTCACCCTTTGAATTACCAAGTGCTGCCTTTATGTAAAGTTCAGATACAGGAATACCATCCTCAAGATCAGACTTTATTATTTCTATTGTTGGAAGATTGGCAGCTAGTGAGTGATCTTCGAATGCTTTCTTAGCTGTTTCTTCTGCTTTATTAGCAGCCTCTTTTCCATGAAGCATTTGAGTAACCGCGTTAGCAAGAACTTTCTTAGCCTCATTTATTTCTTGTCCTTGGAGGGCTTCTAATCGTCTAACTTCATCCATAGGGAGCTCTGTAAATAATGCGAGGAAGCGCCCAACATCTTCATCGGCAGTATTTCGCCAAAATTGCCAAAAATCATAACTCGAGCAAAGATTTTCATTTAACCAAACGGCGCCAGAAGCTGTTTTACCCATTTTAGCCCCACTTGCCAGTGTTATAAGGGGTGTGGTTAAGCCAAACACTTCTTTCTGGTCCATACGGCGATTAAGCTCAACACCGTTAATAATATTTCCCCATTGATCGGAACCACCCATTTGCATTACGCAGCCTGCACGCCGTTGTAACTCAACAAAGTCGTAGGCCTGAAGGATCATATAATTGAATTCAAGAAACGTGAGTGGATTTTCCCTATCAAGGCGCATCTTAACACTTTCAAAAGTAAGCATACGATTGATGGTAAAGTGGGGTCCGACGTTACGCAATAGATCTATGTACATAATACTATCAAGCCAGTCAGCATTATTAGGCATTATGGCATCCGATGGACCATCACCAAAATTAAGATAACGTGTAAAGGATGTTTTTATACCTTCCATATTTTGATCTATTTTATCGTATGTAAGAATTTTACGGCTTTCATCCTTACCACTTGGATCACCAATTTTAGTTGTACCTCCGCCCATTAGGGCAATGGGCCTGTGTCCTGATTTTTGTAAATGTCTGAGCATCATAATTTGTACTAGCGATCCCACATGGAGGCTTGAGGCGGTGCAATCAAAACCAATATAAGCCGAAACAACGCTACTTTGTAAACGTTTATCTAATTCCTCTGGATTAGTACACTGATGGATGAAGCCGCGTTCAAGCATCACTTTTAGAAATTCTGACTTTGGAGTATAATTATCTATAGTATTGGTCATAATATGGTCAACTGCTATGCTATAAGTTATGTAAAGTTCATTAACACATGTTTGCCTAAGACCAAAATGGAAATTTAAGGAAAATTGAGTGCCATGACTAATAATAAACAAAAATTAGCAATCGGCTTAATGAGCGGAACGTCACTAGACGGAATTGACGCTGCTCTTATAAAGTCCGATGGCATTAATGTTATGCACTATGGAATACCATTAAGTAGACCGTACAACAGGCATGAACATGGGATACTTAAAATAACATTAAGCGAAGCACGATGTGAGGGTCAGCCCACAAATAAAAATACGAATATTAATGATACATCAAAGATGATTACCGATCTTCATATTGAAGTAGTGAAAACTTTACTGAGACAAAATGATCTTTCGCCTATTGATATTGATGTAATAGGGTTCCACGGGCAAACTTTACTTCATAACCCAGGCGAGGGTTGGAGTTGGCAGATAGGTGATGGCAACCAGCTATCAAAAGAACTTGGTATCCAAGTGGTAAGTGATTTTAGGAAATATGATGTATCTAATGGTGGTCAGGGTGCTCCATTAGTCCCTGTTTATCATAAGGCGGTATTTTCCGGGCGTGGAGTGAAGTATCCGATTGGATTGATTAATTTTGGTGGTGTGGCTAATGTCACTTGGATTGGTAGTGACAAAACTGATGATTTGATAGCATTTGATACTGGTCCAGCAAATGCCCTTCTCGATGATTGGGTTAGAAGGAATACTGATTATATCTATGACAAGGATGGTATTTTTTCTCAACATGGAACTATTCACCAAGGACTTATCGAAAAATGGGTAAACAATGACTATTTCAAGCAACCGCCACCAAAATCTCTTGACCGGGATTATTTTAATGTGGATGAAGTGAATTCTTTATCACTTGAGGACGGTGCTGCAACCTTAGCAGGATTCTCAGTTGCTTGCTTGAAAGAAGCAATTAATATTTATCCGAAAAAAGTAAATAACTGGTATGTTTCAGGTGGAGGCGCTCATAACCCAACAATTATGACAATGTTAAATGAGGTTTTGGGTGAAAATGTTAAAACGTTAAATACGATTGGTTTGGATGGTGATTATATCGAGGCTGAAGCATTTGGTTATATGGCTGTGCGTCGGCTTTATGATTTACCTATAACTTTTCCTGGGACCACAGGTATTTCTTCACCTTCTACTGGTGGCGTAATTAGCAAGCCTTAATAACCCAGCCGCATGGTTAAATACTTATCAATACTTTGAACAAGCGGTTTATGATGTTCTTCGTAAAAATGGCTAGCTCCCTCGATTTTATCATAATCAATGGTAATGCCTTTTTGGGATTTCAACTTCTCCACCAGTTTTTGAACTGCATCCTCGGTAACAATTGTATCGCTTGTCCCTTGTGTAATTAGTCCAGATGATGGACAAGGAGCAAGGAACGAAAAATCATAAAGATTAGCAGGGGGGGAAATAGAAAGAAATCCACTGATTTCAGGACGTCGCATAAGAAGTTGCATTCCTATCCAAGCTCCAAAAGAAAATCCAGCAATCCACACTTGGGGCGAGTCGCGATTTACCGTGTGGAGCCAGTCAAGGGCGGCGGCTGCATCACTGAGTTCACCAATACCGCTGTCATATATACCTTCGCTGCGTCCTACGCCGCGAAAATTAAAACGAAGTACTGAAAACCCACGACGAACATAAGAGTGATAAAGATAATAACATATCTTTGCGTTCATATTTCCGTTAAACTGTGGGTCCGCATGTAAGACTAGGGCTATTGGTGCGTTTGCCTTTTTACTTGGATGATAGCGACCTTCGAGGCGACCCTCAGGGCCGTTAATTATTACTTCGGGCATATTAATTTAACCTTAAATTTTTTAAGTAAGCTTTGGCAAAATTCATGTAATAAAATACTGTATTGATGATATACGTTTATTATAGCATAAAACAGTAGTGAAATATCAACTTAGAAATTGGTTTAAAACAAATTTATGATAAAAAAGCAAGAAATATACCTTGATTATAATGCTACGGCACCCATCCTACCCGAAGTAATTGAGGTTATGGTCGAGGTTATGCAGCAGAGTGGTAACCCGTCTTCTGTTCATAGTAGAGGCCGTAAAGCCAAGTCGCGAATGGAAAAAGCAAGATCAATTATTGCCGATAATATAAACTGTCGTGCGCAAATGGTTGTTTTTACTTCCGGCGGCACTGAAGCAAATAATATGGCAATACTCGGTAGTGAATGTAATCGTTTAATTACCTCTAATGCGGAGCATGATTCAATACGGTCTATAGCTTCTTCCTTTGAAGGAACAGTGGATATTATTCCCGTAAATTCGGATGGGCTTATTAATCTTTTGGAACTTGAAAAATTACTAAATGAAAATGATGAAAAGTCAATTATATCGATCCTTTATGCTAATAATGAAACTGGAGTTTTACAAGATATTAAGGCCATAGCAAAAATTGCTCGCTCTGCGGGTGCACTTCTACATATTGACGCTATCCAAGCACTTTCAAAAGTGCCCATAGATTTTATGTTGTTAGGTGTTGATATGATGAGTATATCTTCGCATAAAATAGGGGGGCCTCAGGGTGTAGGTGCATTAATTGTCCAAGAAAAATTTCCAATAAAATCTTTTATCTTTGGCGGAGGCCAAGAAATCGGTCGCCGGGGGGGGACTGAAAATATTGCAGGAATTGTGGGTTTTGGAAGAGCTGTTTCTATGATAAAGAAAAGCCTCAAAAAAATGAAAATACTTGAAATATGGCGTAATGAAATTGAAGAAAAGATTCATAAACATGCACCACAAGCGAGTTTTCCTGGAAATAGTTCACCCAGGCTATCAAATGTTTCAACTATTTATATGCCGGGGGTCAAAAGTGAGACCCAGGTGATGAATTTTGACTTAGACCAAATATGTATTAGTTCAGGTTCAGCTTGCTCATCTGGCAAGGTTAAATCCTCCCACGTAATTGATGCTATGAAGGGTGATAAAAATATTGCCACCTCGACTATTCGGATGAGCCTTGGATGGAATAGTGAATACGCCCACGCTAAAGCCTTTGTCAAAAGTTGGAAAAAACAGTATGACCGAAAAAACTCTTAAGCTTCCCATCTATTTTGATTATCAGGCCACAACTCCTCTCGATCCTCAGGTTTTAGAAGCTATGTTACCCTTTTTGACTGAAAAATTTGGTAATCCCCATTCTGTAGAGCACAGCTATGGCTGGGAGGCAGATGCAGCTATTGAGTTTTCGAGAGGTCAGGTAGCTTCACTTATTGGCGCTATTGAGGAGGAAATTGTTTTTACTTCTGGCGCCACAGAATCTAACAATATAGCAATTAAAGGGGTTGCCTTCGCACATCATCCTATCAAAAATCATATTATTACAGTTAACACGGAGCATGAGTGTGTTTTAGGTTGTTCTAGATCTTTAGGGAATATGGGGTTTGACGTAAGCTACCTTGAGGTTGATAAGCTGGGAATGATTGATTTAGATATACTTAGGAATACTATCACTGATAAAACATCGTTAGTTTCTGTGATGGCACTCAATAATGAGATAGGTGTGATACAACAGCTCGAAGCTATTGGCCAAATTTGCAAGGATAGGTGCGTTATATTTCATACGGATGCTGCTCAGGCTGTAGGTAAAATTCGTTTAGATGTAGATGAAATGAACATAGATGTTATGAGTATTTCTGGACATAAATTATATGGCCCCAAAGGGATAGGTGCAATATACATCAGAAAAGGTACAGATATTATTCCACTTTTTGATGGAGGTGGTCAGGAACGAGGGTTTCGCTCGGGAACATTATCACCAGCCCTTTGTGTTGGACTTGGTAAAGCTTGCAATATTGCGGGTATAAATATGTACAAAAACTTAAATTATGTTAAAAATTTATCTGAGAGACTTTTTGAAAAGTTGAGCTCAGAATTAAAGCATTTAAAACTAAATGGCTGTGCTTTGAACCGTTATCCTGGTAATCTAAACTTCACTTTTTCAGGTGTTAATAGTAATCTTTTGGTTGCTGACCTTCGCGATATTGCC
>JABGYD010000072.1 GCA_018675425.1 Kordiimonadaceae bacterium | reverse complement strand
GCTTGGGTTCACTGGAAAAGGTCAAGGTATCATGGTTCATGCAGTTGCTACAATTAAGCTACTGGAATAAGAATGAAAAAAATAAAATGGAATAAATCATTATTTCACCCTTCATTTCTGCTTTCAACTTGGTTTTATACTGGATTACTTCCATTAGCACCAGGAACCTTTGGTAGTATTGCAGCATTACCCTTTGCTTGGTTAATTATTGAATACGCTGGAAAAGTTGGCCTTTTGAACGCAACTCTAATTGTTTTTATCATAGGGCTCTGGGCATCAAAATCCTACATGAAGGAAACAGGAAAAGTAGACCCCGGCGAAATTGTGATCGACGAGGTAGTCGGGCAGTGGTTGGTATGTCTGGTTATTGTTGATAATAATCATCTTGGTCAATATGTGATTGCTCTTCTCACATTTCGCGTTTTTGATATTATGAAGCCCTGGCCTATAAGTATTTTTGATAAGCGTCATGATGCTTTCGGAGTAATGATGGATGATGTGATTGCAGGCTTCCTAGGAATGGCAGTTTTTTTTGCAGTAAATTATTATGTTCTCTAAACAAATCAAAGACTTAGCCACAGAAATCTTAGAGCTATGCAGAAAAAATAAACTTAAAGTTGTAACCGCAGAATCTCTTACGGGCGGCTTAATTATAGGTGCTCTTACAGAAATACCAGGGTCGTCAGACGTAGTTGACCGCGGATTTATTACATACACTAACCTCGCCAAACAACAGTCTCTCAAAGTAAAACCCGAAACCCTCAATAATTTTGGGGCAGTGAGCGAACAAACAGCAAAGGAAATGGTTTTTGGTGCACTTACCAAATCTGAAGCTTCTGTCGCTATATCGATAACTGGTATTGCTGGACCTGATAGTGGAGAAAAGCAGTCTACAATGGATTTTTACAATCAATTGCCTAAAGAAGAAAAAACACAATACAGAAGAAAAAACTTAGGACAAATATTTGCACAAAATCTCAACACATCAATTGGGGCGGAAAGAGACGAGAGAGACACAAAAAGTATATTAAATGATATAAATAAAATATTCCCTGGATTAGTTCACATAGCCGCACAAAAATTGGGGAATGCCCCACTTCATGAAAAACATCAATTCGGAAACATAGGCCGGGAAAAAGTTAGGGAAGCTAGTATTATCGCCGCCCTGAACTTACTTAAAAAAGTAATTTAAACTCCTCGAAGAACCTGTGCAGGCCTTACCGACATGGCCTTGTAAATACTAAACATACCAATCGACATAGTAAGAATAATTGCTGCAACTATTGTTAATAAAGGAATTTGGAATGAAAATGTCCACTGAAGTTCCATTATACCAACCACAATGCCATATGCAGCTATTGAACCTAAAATGATTGCAACGGCTCCTGTTGCAACACCGAGAATAATAAACTCAAATATATAAGCTTTTAAAATATCGAGCCTCGTCGCCCCAACGATTTTGAGCACAGCACTATCATAAACTCGTCCTTTATGACCAGCTGCAATAGCTCCACTAAGTACTAAAATTCCAGACACAATTGTAATTGATGCCATAACGTCAATAGCACCCTTAATCTGCAAAAGAAGTACCCTAACATTTTCAAGCACCTCTTTAAGTCGCACAGTCGTTACATTAGGAAAAGAACTAGTAATTTTTTGATAATTTATAGCTTCAGTTTGATTTGTAGACTTGACAGTACCAACATAGGTAAAGGGAGCAAGGCTAAGAACGTAAGGATCAAAAATCATCGCATAATTAATCCCAAATCCCCCCCAGTCCACTTCGCGAGAGGAACGAATTGAGACATTGATACTTTTACCAAGAACATTAATCGTAAGTTCATCACCAGCCACTAACTGCAATGCTTTGGCTACATCATTGCTTATCGAAACTTCGGCCCCCCCCTCATAACCAACTGGCCACCAATCTCCAAAGACAAGAGTATTATCTTCAGGAAGGTTATCAGAAAACGTCATGCCGCGGTCTCCGCGTAGCACCCAACTTGCTTCTGGACCGACTACAACCTCTTCAGAAGGCACACCTTTTACGTGGGTGATCCTGCCCCGTAGATTTGGAACGGTCCTGTAAAGACTAATCCCATCAAGGTTTGTCGAAAATTTCTTGAAATTTTCTTGGTCTGACTTTTGTATGTCTAGAAAAAAATAACTTGGGGCATCAGTTACTACTCTGCGTTCAATCTCACTATCTAAACCAAACTTTACAAGTGAAATTGCTGTAAGCAATATAAGGCCAAGACCAAGAGAAATAATGATCGAGAGTGTAGAGTTTCCAGGCCTAGTAATATTTGAAAGTGCTATACGCAATGCTGGGCTAAAACGGCGTGGCAAATAATTAACGCCTTTTCGGACAAGGTATCCAGTTCCAAGTAAAAGAGTGAAAGATCCTAAAATTCCCCCGATGAAGTAAGCCGTTAATTCACGGTATTCAGCCATATAAAAAACTACACTTAACATCAATAAAACCATTCCAAAAATTAAAATAAGATAAAATTGAGGTATTTTTTTGTCAGCATCATCCGATATAACCATCCGGAATAACTGACGTGCTGAAATATTCTTAGCTTTTGCCAAGGGCCAAAGCGTAAATATTAAACTAATTAATGTACTATAAAATGCAGCAACTATCAGCGGCACAGGATAAAATTCCCGCGATATTGCAATAGGCATTTTACTTTCAAGAAAATCCGCAAAGGCAAATGGCAAACTTCCACCAACAATAATGCCAAGAAAAATGGAGATAGTTGCCATAATCAAAATTTGTATCAGATAAATTTTAAATATAGTATCAGATTGTGCACCAAGAATTTTAAACGTAGCTATTGTGTTGGTTTTTGCACTCAAATATCCGTGGACTGCGTTGCTAACACCCACACCACCGACTAGTAATGCTGTTAAGCCCACCAGGGTCATAAATTGGCCCATGCGATCAATAAACCGCTGAGTTTGACCACCGCCACTACTTTTATCACGCACACGCCATTCACTATCTGGAAACACGTCTTCTAATTCTTTTTTAAACTTTAAACTATCGACACCTTGGGGCAATTTTAAGCGATAGTTGTATTCAACAAGGCTGCCAAAAGTTACAAGGCCATTTTCTACCATACTGTCTGAGGATACTAAGACTGTTGGTGCCAACTGAAAACCAGCACTTGAACTGTCCGGTTCCTTTACCGTAACTCCACGAATTTCATAGGCAACACTTCCAATATTAATAGTGTCTCCAACCACCACCCCTAAACGTTTTGCAATCGCATCAGCTGGCACTACCCCCCACCGACCATTTTTAAGTTCTAGAAGTTTTTGTGTACTTAATTCTACTGAAGTTTCTAAAACACCAAAGAGTGGATATAAATCATCAACGGCCTTTACTTCAATCAAAATACTTTCAGTATAACCCACCGTATGAGCCATAGCACGAAGTTCACTTACCAAAGATATCTTCTCAGAACGGGAAACTACATATCCCAATTCGGCTTCGTTCAATAACCTTTGGTTTGTTTCTATTTCAATATCACCGCCCAAAAACATACGAGCATCTCTTGCTAAACTTGATGCTATATTAGCAGTAACAGACCCCACGGAAGCTATGATCGTTGTTCCAAGAAATAAACAAGCAATAAAGATCCTAAATTGTTTAAAAGCAAATCTGATTTCTCTCAAGGCAAATTTAATGGCAATTTTCATCCTACTACCTTCTTGCCTTCATTTTTATGAACACCTTTATTGCCTATAATCATCCCATCTTCAATATGGATTATCTCATCACATTTTTTTGCTAACTCCTGATCATGGGTTATCAAAATTAATGTAGCACCAGTTTTTTTCTTAAGGTCAAAGATTAGTTCAATTATATTATGTCCAGTCTTACCATCAAGGTTTCCCGTCGGTTCATCAGCAAAAAGTATCTTAGGTTGCGGCGCCATCGCCCGAGCAATAGCCACCCTTTGTTGCTCACCTCCTGATAGTTGGGATGGGTAATGATCCATACGGTGATCAAGACCTACCTTGCTAAGCATTGTCTCTGCCTTTAATGAAGCATCTTTTATACCTGCAAGTTCAAGGGGCACAGAAACATTTTCAATAGCCGTCATTGTAGGAATAAGGTGAAATGCCTGTAGGATAATACCAATATTATTTCTTCTAAAAATAGCTAGCTCATCTTCATTCATTTTGTCAAGCGTATAGCCAGCGACCATAACGGAACCATTACTTTGCCGTTCAAGCCCATTCATTACAGACATCATACTGGATTTTCCAGAGCCAGAGGAACCTAAAATAGCTACAGCCTTTCCTTCATTAACTTTAAGGTCTATACCATTTAAAATTTTAACTTCAAAATCGTTGCTTTTAAGTCTGAGATGAATATTCTTTAATTCAAGTGCAATGTTATCAGCCATAGGTTATTATACTCGTTAAAGAAGAAGGTTTCTATAAATTGTCTAATTTTCAACTGTTATACAATAATGTTTTTATCACTCCAAGCCCGATATTCAAACTTATTGAAATTAAGCGATTAATTTTTAAGGTTATGCTCGTTATAAGTTGTTTTTTCTTTGTTGTAGAGAAGGGTTATACTCAGGATAAAATTATTCTTGCTTTTGGTGATAGTCTCACCGCCGGCTATGGTCTTGGCCCTGGAGAAGGTTTCACTGATGAGCTCGAGCGCACTATAAATATTCTAGGATCAACCGCCACAGTAATAAATGCAGGCGTATCAGGCGATACGTCTTCCGGTGGACTTTCTCGCATTAAATGGGTTCTTGATAGTTTTGAAAATATTGACCTTGTCATTCTTGCTTTAGGTGCAAATGACGCTCTTCGTGGGATACAACCCGAAATAACTACACAAAACATTGATCAAATAGCCAAAATTTTAAAAAATAGAAATATCCCAACAATAATTGCTGGAATGATGGCCCCCCCTAACCTTGGAAAGGTTTATGCAAAACAATTCAATGACATCTATCCAGTGACCGCCAAAAAATACGGAATGGCATTTTATCCCTTCTTCCTTGATGGCGTTGCTGGCCTCATAGAATTCAACCAAATAGATCGTATTCATCCCAATAAAAAAGGTGTGTCTATTATCTCTAAAAAAATGGCACCAGTTATTATTAAGGTTTTAAATAAATAATTTTGTCTGTTAGTTGCAAAAATTAAAAGAAGTATATTCTAATTTTGATTTTATATTTCTATTTTACAATAAATAATTTTTATAAATTTCATAGAAAATTGACTTTCCCCTATCTATCAATTCATCAGGGAAGTCATAATCTGAATTATGAATTTGAGGATTGTTTTCTCCAGCACCAAAAGCAAACATAGCTCCCTTAGCTGAAGCACTAATTGCACCAAAATCTTCCGCCCACCGAAACGGTTCATTCAGCCACTTAATGGCGTGTCCTGTTATTTCAGCTGCTCGAACTACTTGTTTTACACATTCTTCATCATTAAAATTTGCATCAAAAATTTCTGTCCATTCTATACCATATTCAAGTTTATTTTTTCTTGCTACATTTTTAACAATCAACTTTGCGTTATCAACCAGCGTGTTCATTCCTTGATTTGTTTCACTTCTTAGGTTGACCATAAATGTTGCATCTGCTGGCGCAATACCAAGCGCAGGCTCTCCCATACTAGCATGGGTAGTTGTAGTCATTAGAAATTCATCAGTTTTAATAACAGATGATATCTTTGGAAATGTCTCAAGAAATTCTGCTAATGCTAAGGCGGGACTTCTGCCAGTTTCTGGATAGGCTGCATGTGCCGTATACCCTTTTAATTTAACAACCATCCCCCGTGACGCACAAGTAAATGCTCCAGATCGCAACATAACCTGTCCCATTGGGTGTCCAGGCAGATTATGCAATGCAAAGCAATAATCTGGCACAAGTTTAGAAAATTGCGGATCATTAACAATTGCTCTAGCGCCCTCACCAGTTTCCTCTGCCGGTTGGAATAATATTATTACTCGCCCACAGGTTGGTCTTTTCTTCGCAATATCTTGCGCTAAGCCAAAAATAATTGCCATATGTCCGTCATGACCACATTTATGCGAAATGCCTTTAATTGCCGATCGATAGGGTATGTCTAATATTTCATCAATAGGTAATGCATCAAGTTCTGTGCGAAACAATATAGTTGGGCCAGATTTTTTTCCTGAAAATACAGCAGCTACACCGAATCCGCCCAAATTACTGTATAGCTCATCAGGACTTAATTCTTTTAATTTTTCATAGAATAGTGTGGCTGTATTCTTTTCCTCGCCAGAAAGTTCTGGACCTTGATGTAATTTATGCCGCAGCATGATTAATTCATCGTTAGAAGTACTCATATTCAATAATAGCCATTGATAATTAATATTACATTCATATCTTATATTGCATCTCACTTATTTCAATATAAAATAACCAAGTAATCCTTAACAGGAAAATAAAATACCCCTGCTTGAGTAAAAATAATTATTTACCTTAAAAATTATAGTACTTAATACATAAAAGGTCTATATCAAAACTCATCCTATACATGACATTATAAGTTTAAAATATGAAATTAAATTTTGAGAAGTACTGCGAGAATGCAGCTAAAAATTCCCTAATAATTATCCATGGCCTTTATGGCTCAGCAGCCAATTTTAAGGGTTTAGCCAAAATATATTCTAAATATTTTGATGTTTATTGCATTGATCTTCGAAATCATGGAGATTCACCTCATGCAAACAATATGTCTTATAAGGATATGGCAGATGATGTATTAAAATTTATGGATGATCAGGGGTTATCGTCCTCACATATCTTAGGACACAGTATGGGTGGAAAAGTTGCAATGCAACTTGCACTAAACTATCCAGAAAGAATTGAAAAACTAATTATTGGAGATATCTCACCTGTTCCCTATCCTCATCACCATGAAAAAATATTTGAAGGATTAGTTAAAATACCACTAAAGAATATTAACTCACGAGGTGCGGCTGATAATATACTTAGTCATTATGTAAATGAAGCCGGCATACGCATGTTTCTTCTCACTAATCTCAGGCGCGGGGATGATGGCAACTTCAAGTGGCGTATAAACCTTAAGGTTTTAATCCGTGAATATAAATCTATTTCTGCTGCACCTAAGGGTACCTCACATTACGGTCAAACACTTTTTATTCGCGGTGAATTATCAGAATACATAGCAAATCACCATGTGCCAATAATAATGAACCTCTTTCCTAACGCCCGTATTGAAACCATTGATGGATGTAGTCATTGGCTTCATTCTGAAAAGCCCAAAGAGTTTTCTAAAATATTGTTAAATTTCTTAGCTTAAGTTTTTTACACATTCTATAATATGATCAGCGGCATAATCAATTTCATCCACAGTAGTTACATGACCAATACCAATGCGTATCGATGCTTCAATTTGCAATTTTGTCAGGCCGATTGCCTTTAAAACATATGATGGTTGATGTTTTGCTGACGAGCAGGCAGAACCTGATGATATGGCAATATCGCGAAGGTCAGCAACCAAAAGATTACTATTAACACCTGAAAAAGTGAAGTTTAGATTACCAGGATAACGGTTCAAAGCACAGCCATTTAGTTTTAAATGCTTTAATTCTGAGCTCAACTTTTCAAAAAGTCT